>MHYD01000068.1:0-5903 GCA_001824645.1 Planctomycetes bacterium RBG_13_46_10 | reverse complement strand
AGTCTTGCCCTGCCGGCATCCATTTCCCCCAACCAGAGAGCGGAGACAATTATCGCTTTTCTTAATCTTGGTCAGGGCTGCTTTAATACCGATAGTGTTGTCACCGCCAACCTTAACCAGGTAAGAGTCCTGTTCGCAGGTGTGCTCAGGGAAATTGCAGATGTAAATGAGGCGAAAGACGCGGACTCGAAGATTCAACGAACAGCCCTTATAAAAACTACCGAAAAGGGCAATAGCTTTAAGGTCGATAGCTCAACCGAGCTGATGTTTTTGCAGCCGGAGAAGCTGATGAGCAGATTTTTCGAAGGCACCAAGCCAGTGACGATGGGTTATCTGATTACAGGCTGTCTGACCAGCAGTTTCCCCGACGGCATTGAAATCGAGGTTGATTCTAACAGCGTCGAAGACCCGAATGACAACAAGAAAATCAAAAAGCAGATAACAGGATTAAAGCAGGCCCAGCAGGATTGCGTGGTAGCAGTCTTTTCAGATGTGGATTTTATCAGCGATATGCTGGCCTATCAAAATTCGTTCTTCGGCAAGGTTGTCGTCGGCGACAACAGTGCTTTATTAATGAATACCGTCGATGATTTGACCGGCTCGAGTGACTTGATTTCCATCAGGTCAAGAGGCAATTTCCAGAGGCCGTTCACCGTTGTCAAAGATATTGAAGAACAGGCGGAAAAGGAAACCGAAGAAGAGGTGGCCAAGCTTAATGCGGAAATTCAGGGCTTCAATAATGAACTGCAGGTTATTCTGGCCTCGGCAAAGGAGGAAAAGGCAGAGGTTATCGGCAGCTCTATACTACAGAAGCAGAAAGAGCTTGAGCTGAAAAAGCGTCAGGCTCAACGGCAGTTGCGTGACGTCAGAAAGAAAAGACATGAACGTATTGAGGCATTGAGTAATAAATTACGCAACTTTAACATGCTTACTGCACCTGCAGCAATATTGGTAATTGCTGTCGTGTTGGCCATTCGTCGCAGCGCGCGTAAGAGACACTACATCAGTCACGCAAGCGATGCGTAATCGGTTGTAAACCCCGCAATAGACCTGTCCTGAGCCAGGTCGAAGGATTGCGGTGCTAAATATTTAGCCCCCAAATTTATTTGGGGGTTTTTGCAGGAGTTGATAGATGAGCAATAAGAAACTTGCCATATTGGGTATCATAGCTGTCTTTATGGTTATATGGGCGGTGGTCCAAACACGTATTGCGAACAAGCCCGGGACAACATCCGGGATACCGGCTTATCTCATTCAGGGGCTTGAGACAAGGGACATAGGCGGTATAACCGTCCGGGCAGGTGAAGATGAAACAACTTTGAAGCAGCAGGGGGGACGCTTCGTTGTTTCAAATAAGGATAATTACCCTGCGGAAACGAAACAGATAAACGATTTGATTACAAAGTGCCTGGATATTCAAACGACACAGTTTATTACGGAAAGAAAAGAAAATCACGAATCGCTCGGCCTGACGGAGGACAAGGCCCGTAATGTGGTCAAGTTTTTTAAATCGGACGACTCACTTCTAACAGGTGTTATTATTGGAAACTCAAGGGAAGCCGGCCAGGGCAGTTACGTAAGACTGGCTACGAGCGACAAAGTCTATGTTGCCCCGGACGTACCATGGATAAGCAGCGGTGCGATAAGCTATATCGACCAAAAGCTCGTTACAGCAGAGCGCACCAATATCGAATCGGTAACTATTATTTCGCCACAAGGCCAATACACCCTTAAGAAAAAAGATGATAGTGACAGCTTTATGCTCGAAAATATCCCTGCAGGCAAAAAACTAAAGGATAACGACATCAAAAGCGTTGCCACCGCGCTGACCGACCTGCGATTCACGGATGTTAAGAAAAAACCGGCTGAAGCAAACGAATTAGCCTTCGACAGACAATATGTCTGCAGAATGACCGATTGGACTATTTATACGATAAATATTGCTAAACAGGACGATAAGGCATATATAACCTGCCGGGCAGATTTTACGGACAAAAGGCCTACCGGCGTAGAAAAAACTGAGTCCGAGGAGGAGCTTAAGATAAAAGAAGCGAAACTCCTTGCCGATGATAAGGTAAAGCAATTCAACGCAAGAAACCAGGGCTGGATTTATGAAATCGCAGACTGGAAAGCCCAAAATCTGACAAAGAAGCTGTCCGACCTGCTTGAGGATGAGCCAAAAAATGTCATCCCGAGCGAAGTCGAGGGACCGGCCCAGCAGCAGACTGAGCAACCGGCTGAAGAAAAACCTCCGGCTGCAGCCGAAACCAATGAGCCAAATGCAGTAATGCCCGAGCTATAAATCTACAAAAAAGTTGATATTCATAGTTTCTACGGGTTCGCTATTAACTTGTAAAAGAGCTTTTGCTCTGAAATTGGCTTTGCTTGGCTTTGTTTTTAGCAATCTACAAAATTGTAGAATCACCATTATTCACTTGTTACAAAAGAGCTTACGATAATTTTAGCCTTACTAAAATTGGCTTTGTCCCGTCTTGAGCCGGGTCGAAAGATTTGCAAAAAAAGTCCGATTTGTCGAACATTCTCTACACTTGTAGAGCGCTTTAAGTATTGATTCTGATGTACCTTATCAAGTTTTTGGCTGATTTTAGCAAAAATTGCCATTTTTCTTAAATCCTTTTTGTTATGAAATTTAGGTAATTATGGATTTTGTGATTTTGCCTTTTCCCTTTTGACTTATCCTTTCCCTTCCGCTATCCCCCATACCCTACCCCCTAAATCAACGAACCATCCATAGTTCGTGGCATATTATACTAAAAACGGCTTAATTTTCAAGTAAAATCTTTTCTGGGTCCTCGATGCTCGATACTGGATGCTTGATACTCAAGTTATTAACCCACCGGATGAACCGGCGGGCTTTAAAATTGAAACTCTCCGACCTGCTGCGACGTGCTCAGCACGGCAAGAAGCCCTGTGGCTTGCCCGCCGTAGCCTGATCGAAGGCGGGTTGATCCACACACGTCCTTTGTTCTGCCATTCGTCCGTCCGTTGAATGGCTTGCTCCGGAATGGAAGAATATGTATAATATGAACCATCAATTCTGATTTAGCAACCTAAGACGTAAGTAAAAAACGCGAGTTTTTCGGGTTATAGTTGGATTTCGGAATTTTTTTAGACGGCTGTCCCTAATATTTTCCTAGTATTTTAACTCTTCACAAGAGTTTCACTTTTATTATTAGCTGTTTTCAAGAGTGAAGATGAAATTCTGAAAACAGGTACAGTTAGAGTTGGCAATTCCATCCTACTTGTAATGCTTTGTACAAATTCTCGCCAGTATGGCCAAGCATTATATGTACCATTCAGTTCAGCAAAACTTCTAAATGACATATCATCCAAATCTTCTACGCTGTTGATGCTATATAAAAGTAAAAACGTTGCTTCAATATTGAGAAAGGAATTTTCTTTTTTTTGTTCAACACCCTCACCAAAAGCATTTAGTACAAACTGGATAAAAACCCCAATAATATTTTTCTCCTTACCGACCTCGAATCTTGAAGTCTTTTCAATATCAAAAGTTTTTTGTCCTTCAGGACAATTCGGTTTTTGCTTGCAATCGCAGTCTAAGAGTCTAACTGATTGTAGATCAACACGGTCTGCCACTTTGATTGCTGATGCTAAGCTAATTTCGTTTTTTTCTTCCGCCATAATTAAGCCGCCATCTCTACACTTTTTAATTCTGTATTTTGGTAAACCGTTAATTGCTTATGTTGCATCCAATCTGTTGTATAGTCTCTATTAACAAATAGGTTTGATTCTGTTTGTCTAAATTGCTTGTAACATTCTTCACTTGGAGTCGCATCAATGATTAACTTATAGTCCAATCCGAAAAAAATATCTGAAACAGTTCGTAAGGTCATATTTCGCGAACCTCGGAGAAGTTGCGTAATGTGACTTTTATTTGTATTTAACATCCTTGCTAATTGCGACTTGTTTAAACGCTTTTGTTCCATTTTCTCTATTATTAGTTCTGTCACATCAAGTATAAGCTCCTCTTGTCTTGCTAACATTGCAAGCTCGCGGTCTTCTTTTAACTCTTTTTCGATTTTTTCCATTAAATCAGCCACATTTCACCTCCTATACATGTTTTGTCTTTTTATCTCATTGTATTCTTGTTTAATGTCACAGCCTTTTTGGATTTCACTTATAGGTGTATTATTTCTATTTTTCTTGAATCCATGTGTTAGCATCCAAGCAGGCCCATCTCTAAAACACAGCATTCGATACCATACACCTTTGTGCCTCACCTTCATTTCCCAAAGGTCACATGTATGTCCGCCCTTTAGTTTTTCAAGTTTATCTGTATCCCGTAAGGTTCCATCCGTAGATTTTTCAATTCTTCTAAAAATGGCGATAAATTTGGCCTTAACTGGCCTATCAAGGTTATCATAAAATTCCTGGCTTGGACAATTTCCATTCGCCCTTATTATAGGTTCAACTGGAAAATGATATCTTCGTACCACACATCTATCCTATTATATAATCGGCATCCCTGCACCTAAAGTTTACATATATATTAACCATTTGTCAAGATTTGTTCGTAGAATTAATCAAAAAATATGACTTTTGGGCCTTATTCCTCTGCAAACCCCCAAAAACTGGTAAAAAGTAGATAAATTTTAAATAGCTCATCTTATGGATTTATTAGGACATTTACCATTTTTTTGTATTGACCACATCCATTTATATTTAGCTACACCTATATACTTTAAATTTTTTGGAAATTTTTCAAAATTAATGATTGACAGTCGTATAGCGGCATGTTATACATATCTTCTGTTTTCTCAACAAGATGTTGGTTAATTCCGTTATATTTTTCTATATATTGTGGTTATATTTTCTTCGCAGATGTAGTTGAAGATTGCAAGTTGAGGCTCAGGCCAATGCCGAGCACCAATATTATGTAGGTGCGAACCTCTTATTTCTTACATGGCTTGGGTCTCTGGAAAGGCCTGGAAAAAGGTTATTTGGTGCTCGGTTGCGTAAGAATAATAGGAGGTTTGCAAAATGTATGGATTTGGTGAAATTGAGAGTTTCCTAAGGCAACATGGATGGAAGTTGTGGGGACACTGGAAATGCTGGGCAGTTTTTATCAAACCCAATAATCCGAACGAACGTCCTTTGCTCGTTAATGTGAATCCCAATAAAACAATTCCACCCGAAGAGTGGGACAGAATAAACGATCTCCTAAGCTAAAAAGTAATGCAATCTAAAGACTTGACAAAGATTCTCAAGGAGGACGTTTTGCGCAAAGCTGAAAAGATTGTGGCGGGCTATAAGATCACAATCGAACCAAATCAAAGATTCAGCTTTGTTGGCAGCGCTGTTGAGTTTCCAACAGTCCTCGGTCGTGGGAAAACACAAGAAGAATGTCTAAAAGATACACAAGAAGCTCTAAAGGTAGCTGCCGCAACCATGCTGCATTTTGGTGGAAACCCACCCAAACCAGCACCAGCACAATCGAGAACGGAGCAAGTTAATGTACGTGTAACAAGTGCCGAGAAAGATTTAATGACGAAAGCAGCTAAAAGTCTTGGCTTTCGGGGAGTGGGGGATTTTATTCGTAACACTATTATGGAGTGTGTGAAATCTATAACAGGGGCTTAAGGCAGGTCATAAATAGAGGTCAAGTATGGAAGCAGAACTATTTAAGGGAATGATTAATCCACTTGCCTTCTTAGAAGTTGATGAACCATGGTCAGTTGCACATCCTACTGAAGTATCACCAGAAGTAATACTAAGGTATATGTGCACAACAACAGACCCCAATGTTGACAATTTAATTGAAAGATATAAAGAAATAAGTGTAGAGGATCCAAGGCTTAATGTAGTGCTAGTGCCATTTCTAAAAAGTTAGTTTAAGTTTTAAGATTTTACGGGTATGTATT
>MHYD01000067.1:8768-8910 GCA_001824645.1 Planctomycetes bacterium RBG_13_46_10 | reverse complement strand
CAACCTGGAATCGCGTATAAACCGCGGACTGCACCGCAACCTCATTCGGCGTTCCCTTCATCGTAATCCCCCCCGTGCCGGTGTACGCATCGCCGGTGTTCTCTCGAACGACCGCAAAGTCGATATGCTCCGGGCCTTTATT
>MHYD01000067.1:1062-8706 GCA_001824645.1 Planctomycetes bacterium RBG_13_46_10 | reverse complement strand
GCTCGAACCGCAGCCGAAGCAAAATGCCTTTTTCCAAAATCCCCGGCGGCACATCCGGATGGCCGATAGCGCCGAGCAGAATCGCATTGAACTTGAGCAGATCCTTGATGGCGCTATCCGGCAGAGTCTCGCCGGTTTTTTTGTATCTTTCACCGCCAAAATCAAAATTAGTCAGGTCAACCTTAAATTTAAATTTACCCGCAGCGGCTTTTAATACCTTCACCGCTTCAGCAATCACTTCCGGCCCGGTGCCGTCACCGGGAATTACTGCAATCTTATACGTCTTTGCCACTTAAAATCTCCTTTAATCTTCAAACCACGGATTAACGCGGATTTTCACAGATTATCATTTTCTTAAAAACTCTTCTTTCTGGCTGTTTGTTAAACCTCTCGATATGTTTTTCATATTTTTCCCAGAAATCTTCCAGTTTGGAAATATCTCCTTGTTTCACCCACGGCTTCTCGAAATGCTCAAACTTATCACCCGAATAAACCGGTAAGAAGTTACTCCATCCAGATGATTCATAAAGTAGGAACTGACCTATAAATGCAGTTATCTTGACAATCCGGCCGTGGCCCTTGTGAATCTTCGCCCGAGAAATCCTTAGGTCTTTCTCGGGGACCTTTCCTTTACTTTCCTCGGTTGCTGAATGAGCGACAATTTTATTAACAAAGTTGACAATCGGTTTGCATTTGTCCAACCATTTATTTAACTGGTCGAACACGCTGTCTCTAACGGTGTCATTTGGTTGTCTCTGGGCAGGTTCGACTCCAGCAAGCAAATCTACGTTTTTATGAACATTCTCAGAGCATGCACCTTCCGCTATCATCTTTGAATTATTGGTACGATGTCCTTCATTTATTGCTTCCTCATAATTGTATGGTAATTCAATAGCAGAAAGAATATTTTCTCTTGTTATGAAAGCCTTGTTTTCTTTCATGTCGTTAATAAGCCTTTGTAATGAGATTACATCTTGCCGTTCATCATATAGTTTTCTAATCGATAAGGTTTGTGTTTTTAGAAAGCTCCGATTAATTAAGCCATGAATCAACTCATTCAATTCTGGGTACCCTCGTGCGTCAGTGGTAGCATACTTTCTCGCCTCATTTATTACATTGAAAACAGCAGCATCAAGCAACATATCTCGAATTTGTGCGCAGATCGAATTATCGTCCTCTGAGTACCATTTTTTCCACTCTTTAAACTTTTCATTTAGTTTACACATCAGCTCAATCAGTGATTGAAAAAATTTATTTTAATCCACGTAAATCCGTGCTAATCCGTGGTTGTTTTTGTTGTCCCAATACCATCCTCTTATATTTCAATGATTGCTCCCCGAAGTTTATTAACAGTCCAACTTCCAATCCTGTAGCCTTCAGATAATTCAAAACCTGTGCTTCTTCAATACCTGTGATAGTTTTTAATGCTTTAAGCTCCACCAACACCTTCCCATCGACCAAGAAATCACAAATGAAATCCTTGGCTTTTTCCCCCTTATACATCACAGGTATCGCTTTCTGACGTTCGTATGTTACATTACGGAGATCGAATTCAATTGCCATAACTGCTTCATAAACACTTTCCAAGAAACCAGAGCCAAGATTGGAATGCACTTCCATCGCCGCACCAATAATCTCTCTTGTCAAATCGGAGTATAATAAATCTGATTCAGCCACTTTTTTCTCTTTATTAAAATCCGTGCAAATCCGCGCTAATCCGCGGTTGTTTTTGTTATATGTTTTAAAAGTCCACCGTCGTTGATTATCTCAAGGGCAAAATCCGGCAACGGATTAAATTTAATATCAATTCCGGCTGTTTTGTTTTTAATCAAGCCGGCTTTGAAATCAATTTTAAGCTCGTTACCGTCGTTGATTTTTTCAAGAGCATCCGGCGATTCAATCACGTAAAAGCCGTTATTAATAGCGTTGCGATAGAAGATTCGGGCGAATGTTTTTGCGATTACAGTTTGGACGCCTGCTCCCCGAAGCGCCCAGACGGCGTGCTCGCGGGATGAGCCGCAGCCGAAGTCCTCGCCAGCTACAATCACATCACCTTTTTGGACTTTCTTGACAAAGTCCTTATCCAAATCTTCCATAGCATGCTTAGCCAGCTGGGCCTCGTTATCGGTAGTTAGATACCGGGCCGGAATAATCTCATCCGTATTAATATGGTCTCGTTTATAAACGTGTGCTTTGGCCATTATTGTTTATTCTCCTCTTGATTCATTCTTCGCTCTACTTCATATTTAACATAATTCTGCGTGTATTGATACCACTTGCCCACTGCACCCACCAGCAGCAATAGTACCGTCACAAGCTGAAACGTGATAAGCGCTGTGCTCATGCTGCAACCGACAATCATCAAAATCAATGTAATAAGACTGCATACTGCCGACACAGTAAATAAAATCGCAAAAAACTTGGATGGTTTCTTTATCTTTTCCATAATATGTCCCTAATTATATAAAGTATTCGGATTCGTTATTATTCTTTTTACTATATTTACTGCTGAGTAGCCGGCAGCCGCAATATTGTCAGCGAATTCGGCTTAAACTCATAAGAAAACTCGGCGCCAGCTACAGCAAGCTCCGACTCGACCGGCACAACGACGTTCGGATTATCGAGCGTATTCTCTGCGGTAGCATCGGCGTGGCTGAGCGTAATGACCTTAGCTTTATTGCCTACCTTGGCAAGCCCTTTGATTGTAATTGTCGCGGTCGCAGGTGACGGTGTTGGATTAACAGCCTTGATTATTAACTCACCTTTTTTCTGCTCCAAACCGGCAAGGGCGTAAATCTGCTGAACCTGTGCCGGCTTAGAAGGCTGCTGCTGAGCTGCTGCATCTCTGCCTCTGCCTCGCGGCATAGATGCAGGAACACCGGCGAGCTCCACCTGAGGTGACAGCACATGCGTTTTGAGAACTACATCCGGACGATTCAAGGCAAATAGTTTCTGCACCTGGTACGAGGAACGGCCGACGCTGCGGGAGCTGTCCAGCAGAATCAGGTTCACCGGCCAGTCTCGCTTATTGACGTTTTCAAAAAGCGGAGCATAAGAGCACATGACTACCAAATCGGAATTGCTCTCCATATTCAGCATGAAAACCGCTTCCGCCAGCGCACCAATGAGATTGCCCGTGCCAACGCCTCGGTTGACTGCATATTCACCGACGTATATCTTCGGGCCTTTGCGGTCTGCATTGTCATAATGATTGGCCATCGCAAAGAAGCGGCCGGGATTCACATAAAAATGGTCATCTACAATCTCGATCGGCTCAGGCTTCGGCTGGTCGGGCCGCTGCGCGTCCGCAATGGTGATAATCTTCGGATACTTGGCCTTGATGGCGTCGTAGAATATCTTGTAACGCGCCAGATAGTCCGGACCCCAGTTCTCATTGCCGATTTCGACGTACTTGAGATTGAACGGCTCCGGATGTCCGTTGGCGGCACGCAGAGCACCCCACTTGCTGCTGACAGGCCCAATGGCGTATTCAATAGCGTCAAGCGCCTCCTGCAAATAATTCTGAATATCTTCTTCCTTGCATACCTCTGAGCGTCGTGCCTGACAGCTCATACCGGCATTACAAACGAACATCCCAACGGCACCGATGTCCTCGGCAAGCTGTAGGTATTCGTGGAAACCTAATCCGTAGGTGTTGTAATAGCCCCAGAGGCCGAAGTCGCCGTGACGCTGGGCGATGTCACCGATGGAATCTTTCCAGCGAATGCGATTATTAAGTGAGGCACCTTCCACGACACAGCCGCCTGGAAATCGCAGGAAACCCGGCTTAATATCCGCAAGCAACTGTGCTACATCAGGACGCATACCGTTCGGTCGGTTTTTAAATGTTTTTTGAGGAAACAGCGACACTACATCGAACCAGATAGTGCCCGGCTGTGAGAGTGAAAGCACAAGGCGTCCCTTTGGGTCGGATGCATCCGCCTTGAGGCTTTGACTATATTTTTTCCAGGCCCCGCCGACACCGGCTACTGTCGCTTTGGCATAGACTTTATCGCCGCTTTGGCTCTCTAAAGACACCGTCACGTCGAATTTCGCATTGCCCTCGGTGCGGGCATAAAATGTCAGGTCGTATGATTCACCTGCTCGAAAGTTCATGCCCCAATATCCATCGTTTCCTGCTCCACAACGCTTTCCGGCATTTTTGACTGTAAGGCGCAGCGAATGGGGGTTGCGCTCATTAAGTGGTAAGATGATATCCTGCTGTATAGTTCCCTCGGCACCATCAGAAGTGACCAATTCCCAGCTTGGCGTATTGCTGTCGAACCACAGGCGTGTCCTCCATCCCATAGGCGTAAAGACGTTATTGGCATCGACTCGCCAGCCCTGCGGAATCGTATTGGCCTCGAAGTCACGGTTCTCGACAAGCTCCGCGTAGAGTCCGCCGTCGCCGGCGTGGTTTATCTCCTCGAAGAAATATCCGTAAAGCTCCGGACTGACAGGTACGCCGGGAGCGTTGGCATCGATGTGAACAGCTACACGCTCCGCAGCTTCAAACGTTCCCGCAGGCCCGGATGCATTCTCCGCAATGCTTACATTGATGATGGCAATTGCCAGGCAGACTGCAATAGTTAGTTTCATAGTTTGCATGGTAGTGTCTCCTTTCTTCGATAGTTATTACATTCTACGATTAGAATTTATTATAAATATTTTCTTGGGTCTGCAAGTTTCCCTTCAATTGCGCTTGCCGCGGTAGTAGCGGGACTGGCTAAATAAACTTCACTTTTCGGATGTCCCATACGGCCAACGAAGTTTCGATTCGTCGTGCTGATACATTTCTCGCCTTCGGCTAATACTCCCATAAAGCCGCCTAAACAAGCTCCGCATGTCGGGGCGGAAATTACGCAGCCGGCTTCGTAAAATATATCGAACAGGCCCTCATCTTTCGCCTGTTTCCAGATTGTCGGCGTAGCCGGCACAATAATCGTACGGATAGCAGCCTGTTTTCCTTTGAGGATTTTCGCAGCGATTCGCAGGTCTTCGATTCTGCCGTTCGTACAACTGCCGATATAGGCCTGGTCCATTTTTTTGCCGGCACACTCGGTGACAGGGACAGCGTTGCTGGGCAGGTGCGGCAGGGCTACCATCGGCTCTATCTTTGTGCAGTCAAATTCCTCAACTCTGATATATTCGGCGTCCTTGTCGGATTCAAAAACGGTATATTCTTTTTTGTCCTTGAGGTGCTCATCTAAATATTTCTTTGTTACCTTGTCGAAGCCGATGATGCCGTTTTTTCCGCCGGCCTCGATGGCCATATTCGTCATGGTCATCCTCGCTTCCATCGACATATCGGCAAGGGCGGGGCCGACAAACTCCATCGCACGATAGAGCGCGCCATCGACTCCGATTCTGCCGATAACGGTAAGAATCACGTCTTTGCTGTAAACACCGTGACCGAGTTTTCCGTTGAGAACAAACTTCATTGACTCCGGCACCTTAAACCACAATTTACCGGTCGCAATCGCTGCCGCAAGGTCGGTTGAGCCGACTCCGGTGCTAAAGGCAGCGAACGCACCGTATGTGCAGGTGTGCGAATCCGGCCCGATAATGACCTCGCCGGGGCGAATATGTCCCTGCTCCGGCAGCAGTGCGTGACATACGCCTGCCCGACCGAGCCTGTAGTAGTATTTTATTTTGTTTCGTTTTGCCCAGTCGTCCAAGCGTTTATGCAGCTCGGCGCTTTGAATATCCTTTGGCGGCTGGAAATGGTCGGGCGTCACAACAATTTTCTCACGGTCGAAAACCTTGTCAATACCTCGCGCTTCGAGCATTTTTATCGCCGCAGGCCCGGTGACATCTATAAAAAGCACGACGTCAAGCTTCGCATCAATAAGATCGCCCGGCCGAACACTCCTTTTGCCCGCTGCTTTCGCTAAAATCTTTTCAGTAATTGTCATTGCCATCTTTCCTTAGGGTTTAGGGTATAGGGTTTAGGGTATAGCTATTCTGTATTCATTGTTTTGGATTCATTATGCGATATAACATACCACCTACTTCTTTTAACAATCCTTCAATGGTTCTACTTTGTTTAGCATAACCCAAATCTATTGATAACATATACTGGGTCTCAAGCTCCAACAAAGAGCTATAAGCCATAGATAAAAATCTGTGATAATCTGTTTTATGTTTTCTACCATATCCTTCGGCTATGTTTGAAGGAATTGATATTGTCGCCCTCCTGATTTGCTGAATCAATCCATATGTTTCGCTTTTAGGAAAGCTGTTTGTGAACTTATAAATTTCTAAAACAAGTTTATAAGCCTTCTGCCAGACTATAAGTTCTTTAAAGCTTTTTAATTTATTCGTTTCAATTCGTTAATCCCTTAATTTTATTTTCTGCTTGTGTTCGTATTCCAAAAACCACGCTTTATTTCTAAATCCTATACCCTATCCCCTGTTCCCTATCCCCTAAATCTAAAGCTCCACTTTTACTTCCGGCTCTTCGCCCTTATTTTGCACGGCGACCATGCGATTGATTGCATCGACGTAGGCCTTGGCGCTGGCCTCGATAATGTCGGTAGAGATTCCTCTGCCGATAAAGGTTCTGCCGTTCTCGGTGATTCTCACGGTTGCTTCGCCGAGGGCTTCTTTGCCGCCGGTTATAGCGCGTATCGAATAGCTCTCCAGCTTCGGCGACAAGCCGATAGCCTTTCTTATAGCCTCGTAAGCGGCATCGACCGGGCCGTCGCCGCAGGCAGCAGCCTGCTTGACCTCGTCTTTGATTTTCATCTTGACGCTCGCGGTCGGCGATGTCCCCGTCTCGCAAACAACGTGCAGGTACTGCAAATCGTAAGTATGCTCCACAATAACGCGGACCTCATCGTTGATTATCGCAGCGAGGTCCTCATCGAAGACCTCTTTTTTCTTGTCGGCGATTTCCAGAAACCGCTGGTACGCCTGGTCAATCTCATCCTTGCTCAGCTTATAGCCGAGCTGCTTGCACCTGCTGGCGAAGCCGTGCCTGCCGGTGTGCCTGCCTAAAACCATGCGAGAGCCGACCAGGCCGATGCTCTCCGGCGTCATAATCTCGTACGTGGTGCGTTCCTTTAACACGCCGTCAACGTGAACGCCGGCCTCGTGCGCAAAGGCGTTGGCGCCGACGACGGCCTTATTCGGCTGGATCACAAATCCTGTCCGCTGCGAGACAAGCTGGCTGGTGCGATAAATTTCCTTCGTATTGATATTGGTTCGCAGCGGCTTTGCGTCGGCCTGTGTGAAGAAGTCGGGCCGTGTATGAATGGACATAACGATTTCTTCCATCGCCGCATTTCCCGCGCGTTCGCCGAGGCCGTTGACGGTGCACTCGACCTGCCGGGCGCCGTTGCGTACGCCGGCCAGCGAGTTCGCTACCGCCATGCCGAGGTCGTTGTGACAGTGTGTGCTTATCACGCACCTTTCGATGCCCTTTGCCTCGGCTTTAATCTGGGCGATGAGCCTGCCATATTCGTACGGCAGCACATAGCCGACCGTGTCGGGTATGTTCAGCGTGGTCGCACCAGCTTCGATGACCGCATTTAAAACCTCGATAAGAAACGGCATCTCGCTTCGGCAGGCGTCTTCCGGCGAAAACTCGACGTCTGCGGTGAAGGTCTTTGCGAATTTGACCGCTTCGACCGCCATCTTCAG
>MHYD01000067.1:0-1048 GCA_001824645.1 Planctomycetes bacterium RBG_13_46_10 | reverse complement strand
TTTTTTTCAATTTAAACTCCATGTGTACCGGCGAAGTTGCGATGAATGTATGGATGCGTTTCTTTGCAGCCGGTGCAATTGCCTTGCCGGCTGCATCGATATCCTCCTGGTTTGCGCGTGCCAGGGCTGCTATAACCGGGCCTTTGACCTCTTCGGCCACGCGTCTTGTCGCCTCGAACTGCACGGGCGAAGAAACCGGAAAGCCTGCCTCGATAATATCCACGCCCAGAACTGCTAATTGCCGGGCTATTTCCAGCTTTTCAGTGATAGAAAGAGATGCGCCGGGCGATTGCTCGCCGTCGCGTAACGTTGTATCGAAAATTAAAACTTTTTCTTCTGACATTTGTATTTTCTCCAAAACCCCCGGTAAAACCGGGGGCTAACTATTTAGCCCCACGTTTTACGTGGGGTCTTGCTAATTATGCCGCATTTTGGTTAAAATTTCTACGATTTATTTTTTTACCGCTGATTTCACGGATTAAAGCGGATTAAAGACAAATAAAAAATCAGTGAAATCCGTGTAATCCGTGGTTAAAAACCAAACTTATAGCAGATTTTGCAGTGTGTTTATAGCGCCTTGCGGCGCAAAAGGAGGGCATTCAGGCTGAGAATGGCCTTGCGGTATGAACAAGTTTTATCAGTATTCATCATAACTTGTAACAATTATACAAAGTAAAAAGAACTTTGCAAGCATAAAATTTTACCCCGTGAGATAATAATTTAAGAATGAGAGTAAATTAGCATTCGGTTATCTCACGGGGTGAACCAAAATGCGCCGGGGGTTTAAAGTAAAAATCTATTCGATATAAGGTTGACAAAGCTACCACCTATGCCCAAATTACAAAAGATTATTTTTTAGCAAAAATTGTAAGAGGGCCACATATTATGTGGCATCTTGACAACATGGCCTCCTGACCCCCTTAGAAATTATTAAAATATTATTAATTTTATTTATATTGTAGTAAACTTTCGCACTTTTAATAACTTTTTAAGCAGCGGAAGACAAGGCTTCCAATAAAAACTCAAATTTTTTATCATGTACGGCAGA
>MHYD01000066.1:5739-8948 GCA_001824645.1 Planctomycetes bacterium RBG_13_46_10 | reverse complement strand
CAGATTAAAATTGTTTTTCCCTTATATGAAAGGCAATTTTTATGCCGGGTCTACCTACAAACAGCAGGTGCACCCAAATACGCCGTTATATAAGATGTTTCGTTGTATTTTGGCATTATACCGGATTATTTGTATATTTTGATAGGCAAGCTTGCATCTTGGTAATAAATCACTGGTTTGAGTTGACACCATTTAACCATTCACCAGTTACTATTTATTAATTTAGATTGGGCGTCTAATTAAGAGGAAAAATCATGAAGGCCATTCAAATTCCTGATGAGCTTTATGAAAGATTGAAGAGCTGTGTTGTGGACCCTTTCGATGATACACCAGAATCAGTTATCAGTCGTTTGATTGATATATCGGATAAGTCTAAATGTAGTTGGTCTCCGCTGGATGTCCGTGTTCATGAAGTCAAGTCATCAGCGGAGCCTCAACAAAATGGGAAAGCGGCGCAACAGGAGCACTGGAGGAAACAATCTGAGCCTGTACTGTAAACCGGGGAGTGACTAAAGTACCTAAATTGAGCTAAAGTGCCTAAAGTTGAAAGTTATGATTTTAGATACTTTAGGCACTTACAATTTTATCCACTGTAGGCGGATTTAACTCACTTTTTTATCTGGTGAATCTTATTATCAATTAGAAATTAAATTCGCCCTTGTTATACAACTCGGCGATTTCTTCATCCGTTAATGCCTCGTTATATATTCTTATGTCGTCCAAAGCACCGTTCAGTTTTGAGTTCCCTTCAGCTCTTCCTATTGATAATGGTGCATCGGCATTGGGGATCTGTACTGTCTTAACAGTAGCGCCATCGGGCACGCCTTGTCTGTAAAAGCTATAAGTATCTCCTCTCCTTGTAACAGCTAAGAAGTACCATACTCCTGTCTGGGCAACCCAGGTGTTTCCTTTCATCGTATAACCTCCAAGGGGATAGCCACGACCACCATTTATGTGAAATGCTGTCTTCTTTTCTCTTGATTTGTAAGAAAACATCCACTTTTCTTTTTCTCCTGGTCCTTCATCCTGGGCGATGAGAAATTCCCAGGTTGAACCAAGCGAATAGAATTTTGCCCACATACTTATAGTAAAGTCGCCGTTAAATGTCCATTCATCTCGGTCAGGAACTGTTATATAGTCAGTAGTACCATTAAAAATCAAAGCACCGTTGATTACGCCGGTCGTACTCATAGATGCGGTATAGCGTTGTGCTATCCCGTTGTTGTTCCAACCGCTGCTGTCCGTAACAGTGCCATTAGATGCATTGTCGTCCATTGTCCAATGGGCAATTAGTTGTCGAGGACTTCCGTATGTCACAACGTTAACACTCGCTGATGCCGGACCTGTTTCAACGCTGTCAATAGTCACAGAATTAGTGATTATCGTACCTGGTGCTACCGCTTGATTCACTTGGACCACCAGCTTCAGGCAGGCGCCAGGAAATCCCAACGGCAGAGATGGATAGGACCATATATACTTATGTGTAATAAAATTATATTGTCCGAAAATACCGTCACCATCGGCCGTGATAAAGCTCACTTCATTCGGGAGTGTGTCAATGATGGAAACATTGGTCACGCTGAAATTATTATTTTTATTATCGAAGCAAATATTATAGATGAGGGTGTCGCCTGCAACAACGCACTCATCCGTACTGCAGGAACTCTGTTCTGCAGAACAATTAATAATGCTCTTGCTTAGATTAAGTGGATTGTAGCCGGAAGTTTCTTTGGCGGTGGTAACATCGATACTCGCGAGCGTGGTTCCTGTTTCATTGCTCCCGATAGTTGCATAGTTGGTAATCTTCGTGCCCGGTGATGTATCTTGATTGACCTGCACCACTAATTTCAAACAAACGTCTGCAGCCTTTGACGCCACGGTTGGGTAGGTCCATTTATAGGTATGCGTGGTAGGATTATATTGTCCGAATATACCATCACCATCAGCCGATACAAAGCTTACCTCGTCCGGGAGGGTGTCAACGATTGATACATTATTTACGCTCCGGTCATTGTCTTTATTATTGAAACAAATACTATAGACGAGAGTATCGCTTGTAACCACACGTTCGATCTCGCCGTCAACATTTTGTTCAACAGTGCCATTAATGATGTTCTTGCTCAGGTTAAGAGGATTGTAGCCGGCGACTTCACCGGCAGTGGTAGCATCGATACTTGCTATTGTCTTTGCTGTTTCATTGCTTTCAATAGTTGCATAGTTGGTGATAGTCGTACCAGCAGGTGTATCCTGATTGACCTGCACTGCTAACTTCAAACAAACATCCGCCGCCTTTGACGCCACAGATTCGTAGGTCCATGTATAAGTATGTGCGGCAGGATTATATTGTCCGAATACACCGTCACCATCAGCTGATACAAAGCTTACATTGTCCGGGAGGGTATCAACGATAGATACATTGTTTACGCTATGGTCATTGTCTTTATTATTAAAGCAAATACTATAGGTAAGAATATCGCTTATAACCACGTATTTGACTTTGCCGTCAACATTTTGTTCAACGGCGCCCTTGGTAATGTTTTTGCTCAGATTCAGCGGATTGGAGCTGATAGCTTTTGTCGTAACATTAACACTTGCTGTTATAGCTGCCGTTTCATTGCTTTCGATAATCGCAGAGTTGGTAATAGTCGTACCTGGAGGTGTATCTTGATTGACTTGTGCTATTAACTTCAGGCAAATGTCTGCAGACTCCGCCGGCAGCGATGGATATGACCATATATAGGTATGTGTGGCGGGATCATACTGTCCGAAAATACCATCACCATCAGCCGATACAAAGCTGACCTCGTCCGGCAGGTTATCAACAATGGATACATTGTTTACGCTATGATTGTTGTTCTTATTATTGAAGCAAATATTATAAACAATAGTACTGCCTGCAGATATGCTTCCTTCTGCATCAAGAGTGGTCCCTATAATATTCTTGTTCAATTGCAAAGGGTTGTAAGCAACGTCTTTTGTTGAGATAATTAAGCCTGTTGGGTTTCCAGTAATAGGGACGACGTCAATTTGATTAAGTGCTGTGTCATAGGCCTGGAGATTGTCTCCGCCTTGGGCATTGTTCCTGCCGGTGCTTATATAGACAAAACCAGTGGCTGAATCTACAGTAATCCCAAACACGCCGGCATCCGGTTCCACTTGAATGGCAGCTTCCGTGCCCGTTGCCAAGTTGTACTGTGTAAGGTAATAAT
>MHYD01000066.1:183-5634 GCA_001824645.1 Planctomycetes bacterium RBG_13_46_10 | reverse complement strand
AATCGGAAGTACTATAGACTCTAATATAAGTGCTATTATTAGCTACGTAGAGCAACTCATTGACCGAATCCAGAGCAACTCCGAATGCGGTATCTGTCGCCAAAGCAAAGGGTGAGCCAGACACTTCGGTAAGCCTGGCGGTTCTTGCATTCCAGTTGTACGCATACAATATTCCTGTCCATCGATCAACACAATACAGCCTCTGCTTATTATCATCAAACACAATGCCAGACAGGTTTTCGGCACCTTCTACACTTATGACCCCTAAACTTGTCATCTTTCTTGCATTAATCAACTGAATATTGCTCGAATCTTCATACGTGACAAACAGAGATTGTGAATCCGAATCAATAGCTATGCCTACTGCACCAATACCATA
Source organism: Planctomycetes bacterium RBG_13_46_10 (assembly GCA_001824645.1). Classification (GTDB taxonomy): domain Bacteria; phylum Planctomycetota; class Phycisphaerae; order Sedimentisphaerales; family Anaerobacaceae; genus RBG-13-46-10. The sequence goes on along the minus strand of MHYD01000066.1, from coordinate 5,255 downwards.
TCGGGGTATATTATGCTCAGCCTGAAAGGTCAATGTACCGTCCTCTGCAATATTGTATACATGAATAGGAGTTGGATTGCCATTAATATCGGCAATCAGGTACAGCGACTTTGCACTTGTGGTCACTGTGACGGCAGTTACCAGAAGAATCGCTAACAGGACCGTAAAGGTGGTACTGAACGGACAAAAATGTTTTCCAGTGTTATTTATCATAAATAAACCTCCTCGCAAAACTTTTTATAGTTTGCTTTCAAAGCAAAGCGCATTTTAGCCTACAAGTCTTATACTGCACTTGCATTAGAGGGAATCCGATTCTCGAACTGGTAAAAATTGCCCAAAAAGAAGGACTGTTTTCACCGCAACTCCTAAAATATATTTATTATTATATAAAAATTATTAAAATTTGTCAAGAATAAACGGCAAAAGACCTGATTTACAAATAAAACACAATAGTAACCTTATGGGACCTTTATTATTTAGTAATTTTTCACACTTTATAAATGCCGCTCGACAGTTAGTGCTGGAATCAGATAAACCGGGGTAAAAATAGGGGTATTCCATTGCTTCATAGCCTTTCTTTCCCTTTTTCGTTGCGAAAACCCAGGGTATCGCTGTGAAAAAGCACTTATAAGGAATGGGAATAACCACCCAGCCGGTTAGCGATTTTTGCTTGTTACCTTCTTAGGTTTTTTTGACCCGATGATTTTTTCCGCCTCCTCCTGTGTTTCAGGAGGCCATTGTCCCATCGATTGCAGTTGTTTCAGATGCTCCAATTGCTTGACGTTTATAATAGTCCTGCATTTTGGGAATCTGCTGCAGCCTAAGAACGGACCTTTTTTGCTCTCTCTAATTACCAATCGACCGTCTTTGCATTTATGACAAATGATTTCCGTAGGTTTGGGCGGTGGTTTCGCAGGCAGAACGTTGCCTTGCTTGTCGAGTTTGAGAGTTGTTTTGCAGTTCGGATAGTCGGCACAGCCTAAAAATCGGCCGAATCGTCCGTTTTTGTATAACATAGGCTTGCCGCAAACCGGGCATTTAAGTTCACTTTTTTCTTCTTCCACCATCTTGCCGTCTTTATCGCACGGGCAGGCGGATTTGCAATCCGGATAGGCTGAGCAGCTTAAAAACTTGCCATTTTTGCCGAATCTGTATTGCAGTTGCTTACCGCACTGTGGACAGTTGTATGGGCTGGGGGTAACCTCGGCTTTTGCGTGCTTCATCTGTTTGGTCGCTATCTCCAGGTTCTTTTCGAATGGGCCGTAGAAATCTTTCAAGACGCCGAGCCAGGCAAGATGCTGCTCTTCAATTTTGTCTAATTGTTCTTCCATATAGCGGGTGAAGCTGACATCCATAATCTTTGGGAAATACTCGGTGAGTTTATCTGTGACAACCTCACCGAGATCGGTGGCATAGAACTTTTTATCCGTCTGCTGGACATAGCCTCGTTCCTGTATGGTGCTTATGATAGGAGAATAAGTGCTGGGCCTGCCGATACCCTGACTTTCCAGCGCTTTGACCAGCGAGGCTTCAGTATATCGAGCCGGCGGTTTGGTAAAATGCTGTTCGGCATTGATGTCAACAACAGCCAGTTTTTGACCGACCTGCATACGGGGTAATTCTTGCTCTGTTGAACTAATTGGCCAGACTTTTGTATAACCGTCGAAGACTAATACTCGTCCGGTCGTTCTATACCAGCATTGCTCTATTGAAGTATCCGCAGCGACGTCCAGGTTTGTCACGTCCCATTTGGCAGGAGACATCTGGCAGGCTACGAAACGCCGCCAGATAAGCTCATAAAGTTTAGACTGTTCGTCCGTAAGAAACTGCTTTATATCTGTGGGTGTGAGGTCAACATCGGTCGGACGAATGGCTTCGTGTGCCTGCTGAGCGGATTTTTTTGACGTGTATATGTTTGCCTGTGCCGGCAGATAGTCCTGACCAAGATGCATGCCTATATAATTGCGGGCATCTGTAACAGCCTCGCTTGATAAGTGAGTGCTGTCTGTTCTCATATAAGTAATAAGTCCCAGCGAACCCATCGAGCCTAAATCAATGCCCTCGTATAACTGCTGAGCCACGAACATAGTTCTCTTCGTAGCGAAGCCTAAGCGATTAGCGGCGGCCTGCTGCAGAGTGGAGGTTATAAAAGGAGCTGCCGGATGAGAAACGGATTGTTTGGTCTGAATATTTGCTACTTTAAACTCTGCATGCTTCAGGGCTGAGAAAATTCGTTCAGCCTGTTCTTTATTAGATGCGTGAAATTTGTCATTGCCTATCTTGGTAAGTTCTGCCTTAAAGGCATTATGCTCCAATAGCCATTTGCCTTGCTCGGAAGCGGTTGGACCTTTTCCGTTTTGAGTATCTGTGCTAATAAAGTCACGCCATTGCCGGCTGTAGTCATTCTTCAAATCGGTAGTGAACACGGTCGGTATGAGCCAGTATTCTTTTGGTTTGAAATTGTGTATTTCCTTCTCTCTTTCAACAATTATTTTAACGGCGACAGATTGGACTCGGCCTGCGGAAAGGCCGCGGGCTACCTTTTTCCACAGCAGAGGGCTGATTTCATAGCCGACTATCCGGTCGAGGATTCGCCGTGCCTGCTGAGCCATGACTTTGTCTATATCTATTTTGCCGGGTTTTTCAAAGGCTTGTTTTATAGCTGACTTAGTGATAGCATTAAAGATAACACGGTAGGTTCTTTCCTCCGGCACGCCGAGGATTTGGGCTAAGTGCCATGCAATTGCTTCACCTTCGCGGTCAAGGTCGGTAGCAAGATAAAGGTCATGACACTTTTTTGCTGCTGTTTTTAGAGTATCGACTGTGCGCTGTCGGCCGGGTGTAATTTCGTAAGTAGGCTCAAAATTATTTTCAATATCTACTCCAAAATTTTTTGAGGGCAAATCCCGGACATGTCCCATAGAAGATTTAACTTCGAAATCTGGGCCGAGATATTTGTTTATTGTCTTGGCCTTTGCAGGTGATTCGACAATGACCAAAGATTTTGCTGCTTTTACCATCTTTTTACCGTAGATAAAGAATCGAATAACATAAACCACTCATCGGCGATTTTCATCAAAGAATTTAGAACTCGCCTCGACGAAGTCCCGATGAATCAGAATAGCCAGAGAGGACAAATATAGGGAGCTTGATGGAATGTCAAGTAACAATTTACAAATTTTAGGTAAGGTGAGGCAAATTAACTGTGCTGAATCCTGTTATGTATTATGGGATTTTTATAGGATATAAACTATTATTCCGGAATTGTAAACAAGGTCCAGGGTTGTGTAAAAATAGTGCCGTAAGCATTGCTTATTTCTGCTCTTACGTATTTTAATCCGGTCTCAATCGGATATTCTGCCATATCAATGGAATTGCCCTGGGCAATGATTTGCCCGTTGGCTATCCAGTTAACCTGGCCGTTGGTATATATGGTAATTGAGTGATTGCTAACTATTATAGATGAGATTATCGGATACTTGCCTTTATTTTGTTTTCCTGCGCCACAATCTTGAATGGCGAAGAAAGAGCCTTTTTCCAGTGAGTTTCTGTAATCAGCTATACTATAGGAAGGAACCATTACAAGTATCTTGCCGCTATCTATGAAAGCTTCATTGCTGTTGTTCCATGGTCCCCACCAGTCATTGACCCCGAAGCCCCATATCTTGGTATCTTTATTGGTAAGCAGGTCATCCCAAACTGCCTGGAAATGTTCGTTGTAATCAAGCTGGGACTGTCCAAGAAACCACAATCGGTAGTAGTGGGCGTTTATGATCTCGATTCCTTTGTAATTCTGCAGGTTCAAATAGTAATTTGATTTCTCCGTTGGATGCGCTATTATTGCCATTCCTCCATACTGATTAATCAGGTCTATACATTCCTGGCTGGTTTGGTAGTGCCATTGCTGCTTGATAGGTGAATAGGCAGGCTCCCACAATTCTATGTATGTAGTGAGAAACGGCGAGGTAATATGATGGCAGCCTATTTCTTCCATAGCAGGGATGAAAAGCCTTATATTATTTAAGGATGCAAGCACCGCTTCGTCACTTTTGAAGCCCGAAAGATATTTATAAACCGGCCAGAGCCTATAATCACAGTAATTTGAACCGCCGGATTTTTTCCCTGCATAATCCAGAGGGACAATCACATTATAGCCTGCCTGGTCGTATGCTCTGATTCTGTTTATGGCCAGTCGGCCCATATGGTCATGGTGCTGAGCCAATGCCCTGCGCCATCGGTTCCAATTCACATTTTTATAAGGGTCGTATGATATGGTATAGGACTTATTTTTTCGCCAATATTTCGACCAAAGTGAAAAATCCGCGAGGTCAACGTTCTGGTTAAGGTCGAGGTCAGCATGAATAAAAGAATCGTCGCCTGAATATTGATTTTTAAGCCATTTATTGGAGAAATTCTTAAGCTCAGGCCACGCGATGAAACCGGTCTTTATAGGTTCACCGTTTGTATTTGCATTTAGGCCAAGTATTAGAGCGAAAGCCGGCAATAATAGACACAAAAAGTTTGTAACTTTTTTGTTCATCACACATCCCCCGTCAGATGCGATAAAAGTGTACTTCTACCCCCTAATTGATTACGCCACAGGCGTATAAATCCGTGGGAACTCTCTCCGATTCTGAATGATATTATACCAAAAGTAAGTTAGTCTGTCAAGATTTGTGTGGCGAAATTACGTTTGACTTATGTTATGGGACGTGACAGACGGTAAGCCCTGTCATCCTTCGACCATGCTCAGGACAAGCTTATTGGCAGGGTTCGGAATCGGTTCTTAGAAGCTGCTCAAGCAAAGGTTTTAGTTTTCGGATTGCGTTGCCGCGATGCGAAATGGCATTTTTTTCTTCGGCTCCTAATTGCGCTACAGTTTTATTTAAATGTGGCACGAAAAAGATGGGGTCATAGCCGAAGCCATTTGTTCCCATTTCTTTTTCAGTTATGAGACCTTCTAATGTCCCTTGCGTTTCTATAAGAATTTTATCGGGACTTGCTAAGCACAGGCAGCAAACGAATCTTGCAGCTCTTTTTTCTGCTGGGACATTTTTAAGAAGTTTTAGCGC
>MHYD01000066.1:0-109 GCA_001824645.1 Planctomycetes bacterium RBG_13_46_10 | reverse complement strand
CTGGTGCACTGCCGAGGGCGTCTATTACAAGGCCGGAGTCGTCAGCTAATGTCCAAAGACCGGTAGCTTTAGCGTAGCCTACAGCCTTTTTACGGGCGTTCCCGGCGAA
>MHYD01000065.1:8644-34721 GCA_001824645.1 Planctomycetes bacterium RBG_13_46_10 | reverse complement strand
TGTCATTTGAACGATATTGCTGTTCCATCGTTAATAAATCCAGAAGGCGGTCTAAACAATTCCGCGTGAACGCTTACAAAAAAACAAACTCTTCTTCGGATTAAAACTAACAGAAATCTCTTTATACTGATCCTTGAGAGATAAGCAAGTATTATGCGAATGAAAACTCAAAACCTTACAAAAAGCTGTTGAAAAAAGTCTGTCATTCTCCAATTGTCAAGGGGGAATTTTAAAAAATTTGGTTTTTTTTACAAAAAATATCGCCTTTTTTAGCCTAATAATGCGGTTAAATGTATATATACGTAGTCACCACAATAGACTGCCATTGCCATAACTGTATAGAATAGTAATCAAAGGTGTTGTTAAGGTTCAGACACAATTAGGATGTTCGTAACAGAGTTTGTTGAAGGAGTCGATTCTATTACAGACTTTGGGGAAGGATCCATTGTATGGCCATTGTTGTTCAAACTTTTAGGCAAGATGGCTTGATAGGAAAGATTTGGCTTTCCAAGAAAATCTGGAGGAGTGGTTATGACGAAAAGCACGCATGTCTTTTTAGGAGCTATTAGCACACTGCTAATTTTGGTATTTCTTGCAAATCCTGCCTTGGCGTTGACGCTTAATGGTGCAATCACGGCAATTGCGGACAGACTCGAAGCTGAGCAGATAAAAGATGGTGCTGACATTGGTAGTTGGCCTGAAGAGGCCACCTTCACCGGTTCAATCGTTGCCGGAATGATCGATTCTTACGAGCTGACCGGCGAAAGCGCCTATAAGGATTCAGCGCAACTGGGTGGTAATTATATTTTCAGGACAGCTCAAGGTAGTTTCTATGCTGATGAATCCTTGGCATTCACACGTTTAAGTGCCATCGCAGATGACCCGCTCGATAACGTTTGGCGATCAGCAGTAAGCTACTTCTATTTCCAAATCAAGTATGGCTTCGACGGGGGGACATATGGTTATATTTCTATTCACTCCGGACGTGACCCATCTGAGATTGTAATTAGCCTTGCAAATCTTCTCGTTGCTGCAAACTATGTCAATGCGAAGGATTTGGAGATATGGCGACAAGGATTAATCAATTGGCTCTCCCATGTAGATGACTCTTGCGCCCTTCCTGTAACTACGTTGGGCATAGCCATGTGGGCGCTGGCGAAAACTGGTCCACTGGATGATACACTTATCGATCCTTTTGGTACCGGCGCTCCTTACTGGAATATGAAGAGGCTGAAAGACCTACCAGGCCTTTTGTTAAGTCACCAGGTACCAGATGGGGAGTCAGGTACAGGTAGCTTTTATTGGCGATTTGATCACGGCGACGGCAATTCAGACGAAACACAAATCAGCGGCTACACCGAAGACACGATATTTGCAACACGTGGTCTCATTGCCGCTTATAGTGCTAATCCTGACCCGAACGATCCGAACCTGACCTCGGCGATTCTTTCTGCCCATGAGGTGCTGCTGGGTAGCGTAAGTCCTGACGGTATAATCTCGGAACTACTCTCCCGAGAAGGTGCAGTCTACTACCTGTATGCAGGAGAGATGCTTAACGTTCTTAGAGAGTTGGAGTCGGTTCTACCCAAAGAGAAAGGTCTGGGCCTCGATAACCGGGTAAATTCCATCGAAACTTCAATTGTGGCTAAAAAATCGCTTTAGAGTATAGAGTATGAGGAATCAAATTTATAAATAACTACATTCAGAAACGTTTAGTGGCAAGTGATAATATAATAAAACGTATACTTATAATCTTGTTTCGTGAAGGAGTTAATTATGAAGAACATGGAAAATAAGTTTGGTCTTGAAGGTATGTTTCTATTAGGAATTCTGGTACTGTTAATGATTACAGTATTTGGGATTCCAGCATTTGCTGCGGAAGCGGACGTAGCTACTGGGCAAGTCGCGACGGTAAATGTCATAAGTGTCTTCGATCCATTTTTGTTGCAAAGAGTTACGCTTGCGCCTAAAGTGGTTTCGATTTCAACTGCGCGAGTTGCACGCTCACCAAGAGCCTCCGCCAACAACGGAAACAATGGCAACAACAACGGTAATCCGCCCGTTGTCATACCAGGCAGACGGTCTGTGCGTAGTAATTGGGCGCCGGGTGTACCGCCTGTTATTCCGCCAGGACTACAAGACTAATAAAAGAAGCATGAGCTATTGAGGAGAGGGCGGACCGGTAGTAACGGGTCATATATTACAGGACTCTTATTATCCACCTGCCAAAACGTGAACGGATACTCATATAAGGCAACTATTGCCAAGATGTTGGGTATTTTCGTTATATGTCTAAATGGTTTTATAGATGGAGCTTAAGAACACCTCTATTTAGTTCGCGCATTTAAAAAATTATAATAATTTGAGTGGCTTTGATTGCAGCGGTGTCTCGAGGATGACGACGCTGGGCAGTGGGCGTATGAGGTGGATCAAAGTGAACTTCGTTAAGAACTTGAGGAATTTTATCTCCGTATCGCAAACTCAGGCATTGCGTGATACAATTCTAACGATTCTCTTATGTGTCTGGTTAGTTGGGTGTAGTGATAGGGTCCAATTGCCTTCTTCAGGGCAGTTACTTGAATTCGAGATGGCCGGTCCAGGCGGGCCATCCGTTGATATGGACCGGTTGGTCAAGGCCAAGATAGGCGGAGGGGAATATCATATCGTACCTGGTGACGTCCTGGAACTGACCATGCCAGTCATCTTGCAGGTCGTTACAGCCGAGGGAGGAGGACGTTTTGAACAGTCCACGCCATACATATGCCGGGTCCACGAAACCGGAACTATCACGCTTCCAATTATAGGTCAAATAGAAGTCAAAGGAAGAACTCTCTCGCAGATCGAATCAGATGTTACCGATGCTTATCATCCTGAATATGTCGTTACCCGTCCCACCGTATTTGCCCGCGTATTGGAGTACAAAACAGTTACAGTTTCTATCACCGGAGCTGTCAATAAACCGGGAGTATATTCGCTGCGCAACGATCAGATGTCTCTTGTATCGCTGCTGATGGAAGCGGAGGGCATAGTCGATGATGGGGCTTCTGTTATACAAATAAATCATAGCAACCAGGATGTAACTATCGGCGACAAGGATGCCCCTAAGCCTCTTAATCTAAAGAATACCAAAGAAGTGGAATTCACCAGCCGTTATCCCGGGTCAGATGAAGTCAAGATTCAGTTGTATTTTCAGCAGGAAGCTCCATCGAGCACAATTGGTATACTGACTATAAGGCAAGATGAAAAAAGTCTGCTCACTGATCAAATAGACCTCGCAGACAAAAGTGAAAGATTGCTTCTGCTGGATAAGTTGGCACGAACCGGGCCGCCTGTTTCAATCGTTGACATAGAACAAAAGCTCAATGAACTGAAAGAGTCACTCACCGCCAAGTTTGGCAAATATAAAGGTGGAGACAAAGGTACAGATTCGAACATAGACCTTAGCAGCCTGCTAACCGCAAGTTCAGCTCTCCAAGAGAATCTGGCCCCGGCAGAATCTCGAGTCTCTAATACCAGCCTGGAGCAAAAGCTAAATCCTCCGGCAAAAAGAAAGTTGCTTGAATACCGCCAAAGCGCCAGTGACAGGCAACAAGAGGAGTCCAAAATAGCCGACAGGGACAGAAAGCCAAGAACTGAAAGAATCGCCAATCAAGGTACATTTCAAGAATCCAAACCCCTTGTTCTCCCGGTCAAGGGACTTAATATACCCTTCGCGGATGTTGTGCTCCAGGATGGAGATGGTGTCATCGTTGAACCGTTGCAGCCGCTACTCGTTACAGTTATTGGACTCGTGAACAAACCAGGTAATTTCCCTTATCCACCCGACGTCCGCTATAACCTCGTACAGGCATTGGCCTTTGCTGGCGGCCTGAATGATGTTGCGGATCCTCGCTACGTGACCGTCCACCGCTTAAATCCCGATGGTACAATTGTAAGTGCGGTTTTTCCAATTAAAGATGGTTCACGGCTTACAGATGCCGCAAATAACTTAATAAGGCCTGGTGATATCGTGGATGTCGAACATACACCAAGAACACGTACCGCGGTGTTTCTGGACAGGGTATTCAGGGTCAATATCGGCACGTACACGAGCTTGGATACTGTCTGGGACTAAGGAGGCTTGGAGACAAACAATGAATTTGGCCAAACAGAGATCGTAGGACACAATATGATAGACCAGCAGGAAAATAACGGACACGCAGGACTGGCGAATTCGCATGTGGGAATGCCTCTACCTACGCAAATGATGTCCGAAAGTCTGGTTCTGATCCTGTGGCGCAGCCGATGGATTGTGCTGTTGACCACGGTTGCGGTTCTGGCAGCAGCTTTGATCTACGTGACCAAGGTGACGCCTGTTTACACCAGCACTTCCAGGATTTACGTTGAACAGAGCGGTCCGAAGATTTTTGCTGAGACGCAAGAGGGTGTCATGACCCAATCCAAGAACTACCTCTACACACAGGCCGAATTGCTTAAATCCACACCTATCCTGACCGCCGTTCTTGATACTGCCGGCATACAGCAGATGCAGACATTTTCCGAGGTGGACAACCACATTTCTTATCTTAAAAAAACCCTGAATGCTACCGTAGGAAAAAAAGATGATATCATCAGTATATCATACGATTCGCCGTATCCGAATGAAGCTGCTCAGCTGGTAAATACGGTCATAGATTCCTATATAACGTATCATGCAACTCAAAAACGCAGCACCTCAAGTGAAATCTTAAAAATCCTTCGAGCCGATAAGACTAAACGAGACAAAGAGCTGTCAGAAACGCTCAAAAAACTCTTGGATTTTCAGAATGATAACCCGGATATAGTCCTCGAGGATAGCCGGGGTAATATTCTAATCGAACAGCTTCAAAGGTGGTCCACACTCTTGACAGAGGCTAAGCTTAAAACCATCGAGAGAAACTCGGCCTATGAATCCACGAAAGAGATGGTCAGTGATCCTGTTAAGCTCCAGCAGTTTATCGAAGCACAACGGGCCAGGGGTATGTATATCCCCCAAGACAGTGAAAAAGCGAAAATCAAATCCAGACTCGATGAGTTGCAGGATCGCCTTGCAGGCAGTTTGCGACAGATGACTCCAGGCCACCCTGTGGTTATAGCGATTGAGAGTGACATTAGCCGCTCAAAAGCGCAGATTGCCAATCTGGATGACGAGTTCTCACAGGCCCAGCTTGCTGTGTCAAAACAAGAGTCCTTAGCTGCGAAAGAAACGGAAGATCAGATCGCCAAGTACTATGAAGACCAGCGTAAACAAGCCGTTGCGCTCAATCAACAGATCAATAAGTACACACTGCTGCAGTCAGACTGGGAACAGACGAAAAAGGATTGCGACATTCTCAACGACCGGATGAAAGAGCTCAGCGTCACCGAAGACGTTGGGGCCCTTAACATAAGTATTCTCGAGTACGCGCGTCCTGCGGACAAACCATCCAAACCCGAGAAGGCCAAGTACATGGCAATGGCACTGGTAATGGGTCTTATGCTCGGGGGCGGTTTGGGTCTGCTTCGCGATTTTATGGACCAGACGCTCCATTCTGCAGAAGATATTTCAGCTGTTCTAAGTATGCCGGTTCTGGGCGTCGTGCCATCTATGTCCCGACGGGAAAGCGTTACAGACCGGGGCCGGAAAACATATCTGGATTCAAAATCCAATTGGGCAGAAGCCTATCGCACGATACGCACAGCCGTATTCTTCGGTGCACCCAAAGACGAGGCAAAGACCATATTGGTCACTTCGCCGATGCCGGCTGATGGCAAGACCACCCTGGCAAGCAACATGGCCATTGCAATGGCACAGGCGGGGCAAAGGGTCCTCATTCTTGATGCAGATTTCCGAAAGCCAATGCAACATAGAATCTTCAAACTCAACCATGAGAATCGAGGGCTTAGCAGCGTACTTGCCGGGGCTGCGAGACTGGAAGACGCTATCCATCAAACCGAAGTTAAAGGCTTGGATCTGTTAGCCTGCGGGCCGGAAGTGCCTAATCCTGCTGAGATACTAAATAGCGATACCTTTGCTAAACTCCTTGAGCGTCTTTCAAACAAATATGACCGCATCGTGATTGATTCGCCGCCCGTTATGCCTGTAACCGACGCCCAGATACTTGCCGCGATCTGCGATATAACGCTATTGGTACTGAGAGCGGAAAAATCGACCAGAAGGAATTGCCTACAAGCCAAGCATGGCCTGTTGAGCGTCGGTGCTCACGTCCTCGGGGTGGTTGTGAACGATGTTCCAAAGAAAGGCCACTATGGCTACTACGGCTCTTACGGATACTACTACGGCGACGACCGCAAAAAGAAAAAGACTGGAGATAGAAGGCCAGATGGAGTCGTGAAAGATTCTGCTTTGGATGCAAAGGCAATTGATTAGGAATGGCAAATGACAGACTCTGTGAGGGAAAACTTAATTGATGGTGAAAATGGCAGTCTATATGTGAACAACAAGTGGGAGAGATTCACCGATATCCACTGCCATTGTTTGCCTGGCCTTGATGATGGCCCTTCCACAATGAAAGAGGCACTTGCACTGTGCAGGATGCTGGCTGCCGAAGGAATAGCTACCATAGTAGCAACACCGCACCAGCTCGGTCGTTTTGAGAGTTTTAATGAAGCGGCAACTGTGAGAGAAGCTGTTAACAACCTGAATGAATCACTCAAAAACAACGCAATCCCGGTTGAAGTTGTTCCCGGAGGCGAGGTTCGGGTAGATGAGAGAATATGCAAGCTCCTTGAGTCTGACAGAATTCTTACACTTGCCGACGGCGGTAAATACCTGCTTCTTGAACTTCCGTATCAGGTCTTTATAGATATCGAACCGCTCCTGATAGAACTTGCCTCTATGGACATCCAATCAATAATCTCGCATGCTGAAAGAATCCTTCCTACAGCAGCTCAGTCAAACTTGCTACTGCACTGGCTTGATCAATCAGCGCACTTTCAAATCACTGCATCCAGTCTGTTAGGTGATTTTGGACCGGAAGCACAACGGGCCGCATGGGATTTTCTAACTTCTGGCCGGGCAGCACTTGTAGCGACCGATTCACATGATATAGACTCTCGCAAACCCAGAATGAGAACTGCGTTTAGGCACATTAGCGACAAGTTGGGTAAAGAACTGGCTCATCTGGTCTGCATCGAGAATCCATTAAGGGTGATAAATGGCCGGGATATACTTCCTCTTTCACTCTGCGATCAAAAGGAGATAGACCGTTGAAAGAACGCCGAATCGATCTCAGTATTACGGAAGATAGCATGAGCAGATTCGATAATGTGATTGAGTGGCTGCTGATATCGCTTCTCGCATTTATGCCTCTTGCGTTCGGCGCTGTGCATGCCTGGAGCGAAGAGATCGTATTGGTCATAGCGGCAGCAATTTCCGTTTGCTTTTTGTTGAAGCTTGTCTTTGAAAAAAATCTGCGCATTATTTGGTCCTGGGTTTATATACCGGTGGCCCTGTTTATTCTTGTAGCTGTATTTCAGCTTATTCACCTGCCAACGAGCTTGGTAAGCATAATTTCGCCGAACACTGCTGCGACGAAGCAAGAGCTTCTTAGTGATTTGCCCAATTCGAGTGAGTTTCTCAGCTCGATGACTCTTAGCTTTTATCCAAACGCCACAAAACAGAATCTGCGATTAGTTTTAGCCGTAGCAGCAGTTTTTTTCGTGGTTGTAAATGTATACCGCCGACCGGACCAGATAAAACGGCTTTTAGGCGCAATCGCCATTATTGGCGGTGCAATCGCTTTACTGGCGATTGCACAGGACCTGCTCGGCAATGGGAAAATATACTGGCTCGTACCTCTTGAGAGGGGGCGGGCCAATTCCGGTCCTTTTGCCAATCATAGCCACTATGGCCAGTTTATGAATTTATCAATTGGAGCGGCTCTTGCACTTATATTAGTTAAAGCCCACGAGATATTCACAGGTAAGCAAGTTACCCCTGCTGTTGTCATCGAATACCTTGGCTCGTCTGAGGCAAAAACTCTATGGTTGCTCACAGCAATGATCATTCTCGGAGCAGCTACGATTTTCCTGTCACTGACCCGAGGTGGTATGGTAAGTATGTTTATCGCAGCAGCCTTTACCGTGTTGATCCTCAGTTGGCGACAGTCTCTAAAAGGCCAGGGTTGGATAATCGCCTTGCTGGCACTTGGGGCATTTATCTGTGTACTCTATATAGGTTTCGACGCTGTTTATGATCGTCTCGCCACTCTTCAGGAGTTACAGCAGGCGGAAGGAGGCCGTTGGCAGATTTTGAAGGACATTTCGACTGCCTGGGCAAAGTTCCCCCTCTTTGGAACGGGGCTGGGTACGCACTCCGTTGTATTTTCAATGTTCGACCGCTCAATGATCGCAGCTCTCGCTGCTTATGCAGAAAACGAGTATGCCCAGGCTGCCGAGGAGACGGGCATTGCAGGCCTGTTAGCTCTGGTTGTCTTTGGCATCCTGGTATGGATAGCGTATGTTCGCAATGTAAAAGCCGCATCCGTGCCGATTCGCTCGGCGGCTTATGGTCTTGGATTTGGGCTGCTGGCAATTTTACTCCACAGCTTAAGCGACTTTGGTCAGCACCTGCCGGCCAACGGATTCCTCTCTGCCGTATTTTGTGCCCTTATGCTGGGCTTAGCACTGCCTGGACAAAAAGGCCATCTATTTAGCACAACTGCAACTGCACTGCGATTATCAAGAGGCTTGCGCATTGCCGGATTGGTGTGTGTATCAGGAGTTTGGGCCTGGATTCTGCTCAGCGCCAATACGGCCCGGCTTGCCCAGGCGAACTGGAATAAAGCTCTCGCTGCCGAACAGAACCTGGCGGCGGAAAACTGGCAGGGCAGCGACGAAGAATACATAAACTTGATTTCACATGCGGCTAAAGCCGCCGATTATCAGCCTGACAACGTTGAGTATCGGCACTGGCTTAACGTCTACCGCTGGAGGTCTATAAGCAGAACTACCGATCCGAATACCGGCGAGCTTATTATCTCCGAACCAGTAAAGGAATTTGTGGACCGTATAGTCGATGATTTCCATAAAGTACGGCAACTCTGTCCGACGTATGGGGCAAGCTATTGCATAGTCGGACAGCTTGAGATGTTGATTCAGGATGATCCTAACGGCGCTGACCGTATCCGAAAAGGCTTTAAGCTCGCACCTTGTGACCCTACAGTCTGTTTTGCCGCCGGCCTTCTCGATACAGAAGAACAACAAATCGACGCATCATTTGAAAAGCTAAGCAGGGCTGTTGAGCTTGACGGCAGATTTTTTCGTAACGTTGTTGATGTATACATCAATCGCGTGGGACGACCCGATCTGGCGGTAGCTATTGCAGGAGATAATACCGGATGGCTAAGCTATGTAGCCAATGCTCTTGCGGATATAGAAGAGCACAAAGACATAGTTGAGAAGGCACAAGCCCGGGTAGTAGAGCTGCTAAAAGAAATATGTTCCGGCCCGGATGCTTCAGCTTCTGTATATGCCTCTCTTGCATATGTTTACAGAAGAGATAAAAATAATGAAGCGGCTATGGAATATTACAACAAGGCTCTGGATTTGGATTACGGCCAGGTCCAATGGCGATTTGAATTAGCGAGACTCTACGCAGAGACAGGCAAGGCACCCGAGGCGATCCATGAGGCAAGGATATGCCTGCGCCTTCGTCCACAATTCGAGCCGGCGAAGAGACTCATTGAGCAACTTTCCGTCCTGCCCGAACCTGTAGCCGAAGGAAATACGACGCCTTAGTGCGTCTTAAAGATAATATGACTCGGCCTTCTCAAGGATGTTGGGATTTTGTGGAAGAAGGTTGAGAGAATAGAGAAATTTGTCGCGTGCACTAAGGGGAACGGAGTGCGCGCAGAAATAACGGCAGCGATTAGCTGATAGCCATTAGCTAATTACTGAATCCTAATCAATACCAATATGAAATAAAAAACTTTCGTGATATAAAAGTTTGGCATAAGGCACACTGCTTAGCAATAAAGATTTATAAAGTCACTGACTCTTTTCCACGAGAGGAAACATACGGCCTAATAAGCCAGATTCGTCGTGCGGCTGCTTCAGTTCCAACAAATATAGCAGAAGGTTGTGGCAGAAATACCGACACTGAACTGGCTCGTTTCATGGAGATAGCCTCCTGTTCGGCAAGCGAACTTGATTATCTGATTTTGCTTGCTAATAATATTGGTCTCCTTGATGACAGCAGTTACAAGGAATCCTCAGTCGAGCTTGTAGAAATCAGGAAAATGCTGACAACCTTCATTAAGACCGTTCGAAAGACCGCTAATCACTAAGAGCTAATTGCTAAAGGCTAAAAAATGCTTAAGTTATCTGAAAATCCGGCTATTTTAACACCGGACGTCCAATCCCTTGCCGATTTTACCGGTACGTGGTGGGCGGCTTATACAAAGTCGAGATTCGAAAAGGCCTTTGCATGGGACATGTTAAGCCACGGTATAGGCTACTTTCTTCCTATGCGTGAAAAGGTCATTTTCTCCGGCGGCCGCAAACGGCACATTATGTCACCTCTTTTCAAATCATACGTGTTTTTCTGCGGCACAGAGCAGGACCGCTATACCGCCCTGACAACGAATCGCGTCTCCCGAACGATAGAAGTTGCTGACCAGGAAAGCCTGATCGAAGAGCTTTTGCGAATAGAGAAGGCTCTTTTGAGCAAGGCCGTAATTGACAATTATCCCCGTCTTCCTATAGGCCGCCGCTGCAGAATCATCTCAGGCCCCATGATGGGAATCGAAGGTGTGGTAATCAAAAGAAAAGATGCAAAAGCCCGCATGGTCCTTGAAGTCACCATCCTCGGCCAGGGCGCTGTAGTGGAAATCGACTCCGACCTGCTGGAGCCGATATAGTCTTAGCTCAACGCTATCCGCTAATCGCTAACCGCTAATAGCTAATCATGAAAACCTATTTGTGTGTATATCTTGGCTCTGCTTTTCTTGCGCTGGTGATAACGCCGGTTGTTATCTGGCTTGCCCGCCGGCTGAAAATCGTCGCCGTTCCGGGTCCGCGGCACATTCACACGAAACCTATATCGCATATCGGAGGCGTGGCGATATTTCTTTCGATGATGCCTCTGAGCATTTCCGTGCTGTTCTTGTCGAACATTATCGGCGATACCTTCCGCAATATCCTGCCTGAACTTACCGTTCTGCTTTCAGCTGCCGGTTTCATATTTTTTATCGGGTTGATCGACGACATTAAGACCAAGGGCCTGCGGGCGAGAATAAAGTTTCTCGCCGAGATAGCTGCTGCTATCGCTGTCTGTACCGCTGGTGTCAGGATAGAATCGGTCGCTATCACCGAGCAGCTTACGCTAAACTTCGGCTGGTTCTCCTGGCCATTGACGATATTCTGGATTGTGGGTATCACCAACGCCGTGAACCTCAGCGATGGTCTCGACGGTCTCGCCGCCGGGATTTCCGCTATCGCCTGTGGAGTGATTGCCATACTTGCCATTCATAACGGCCAGGTTGTTATGGCTGTATTGATGCTTGCTCTTCTTGGCAGCTTGAGCGGTTTTTTGTTTTACAACTTCAGTCCGGCAAAGATTTTTATGGGTGATTGCGGCAGTATATTCCTGGGTTTCACAATTGCCTCTTCCAGCGTGCTGTGCTCGAGTAAATCGCCCGTTATGGTCGGCCTGGCCCTGCCGCTGCTGGCACTGGGGGTGCCGATTTTCGATACACTCTTTTCAATGCTCCGGCGTTTCATCGAGCGCCGGTCCGTATTCGCCGCCGACCGCAGGCATTTCCACCACAAACTCATCGATTTAGGCCTCAATCAACGCCTCGTCGTTGTGACGATATATATAGTGACCCTAATAGCCGCCGGCCTGGGGATGTTTATGATGGTCACTCGTAATATTGGCTCGCTTGTTGTTTTCTTCTGCATTTTATTGTTGCTGCTGCTTGCATTCCAGCTCGTCGGCTCGGTCCGGTTAAAAGAAACAATTGAGGGCCTCCAGCGAAAATATGCAATAAGCAACCAGGAACACGAGGAGACACGAGGCTTCGAGGATGTCCAGCTGCATTTTCGTAACGCTCGCACTTATGACCAGTGGTGGTCCGCGGTCTGCAGAGCCGCCCAGCAAATGGACTTCGCCTGGGTCTCTCTAAAGACCAAAGGCAAAGATGGAACGGTTTGCACCGAAGTCTGGCGAACAACCAAAGCTCAGCCGGACCTCTCTGTTGTCGTTACTATGACTATCCCGCTCCGCAATCACGATAAGGCCGGGCCAATAGAGTTTGAAATAGCCGTCACGGTCAACGGCTCATACGAATCCGCCGGCCACCGAGCAACGCTGTTTGGCAGACTGATCGATGAGCACAAAGTAATAAGCAGCGGTTAGCGTACGGTGTGTAGTTTGGAGGCTCAATCAGCGAAAACAATCGGCGAATATTGGTCGGCTGGAATTTAATTGCAGGTTTTGAAGAATTGCGTTATAATCAAGCCTTGTACGAGTGGAATCAGGGCATATTTGCCGATAGGTAAAAAAGTTATACCGGATCGATTGGCCAAAACTAAGAACTGAAAAACTTAAGGTTGATGTTATGCGTTCCGCACCGAAATTGAATCCCAAATATGTAATAGACGTCAACGGCAATAAAAAAGCTGTCATATTGCCTATTGAGGAGTATGAAGAGCTTATCGAGGATCTGCAAGATTTGGCAGTTGTTGCTGAGAGGCGGGAAGAGCCGGTTATACCTCATGCAGATGTCATGGAAGAGTTAAAGCGGAATGGCTACCTACTAAGTAGTGATTAGCGCATAGCTCATAGCCATTAGCTAAAAGCCGCCTTCTCGACTTCTCGTCTTCTCGTATACTTGTCTTCTTCTTTTTACCCGTTTTCTCGCATGCTCGTATTCTCGCCTACTCGTCATCTTGGCTACTCGACTTCGCTATAAGCTATTCGCTAAAAACTAACCGCTGCTACTACAATGAAAAAAGTCTCTCTAATTTTTGGTACTCGGCCGGAGGCTATCAAGCTGTGTCCTTTGTTCCTGGAATTTAAGAGGCATTCGGAGTTTCAGCCGCATGTCTGCGTCACCGGACAGCACCGTCAGATGCTCGATCAGGTTCTGGATGTTTTCGAGGTTGTCCCTGATGTTGATCTGGATCTTATGGAGCCCGACCAGACATTAGCTGGGCTTACTTCTCGGGCTGTGATTGCAATAGACAGCTACGTAGCAAGGCACAGGCCCGACATCGTAATTGTCCAGGGCGATACTACAACAACATTTTGTGCGGCGCTGGCGGCTTTCTATAACAGGATTCCTATCGGTCACGTGGAGGCGGGCTTGAGGACGTGGAATAAGTTCTCTCCATTCCCCGAAGAAATCAACCGGCTGATGACAAGCCATCTTGCGGACCTGCAATTTGCCCCTACCCAACGGGCCAAGGAGAACCTTTTGAGGGAGGGCATACCCGAAGACAGAATTTTCATAACCGGAAACACCGTCATCGATGCGCTGCATATCGCAATTGAAAAGGTGCGGAAGAATCCACCCGCTATACCGAGCTTGCCGGTGGAACTACTTAATGGAGATAGTCATAAGCCTGTGGTTCTTATCACCGGCCATCGGCGCGAAAACTTCGGTGCCGGTTTTGAGAGTATCTGTGGAGCTATATCGGAGCTTTCAAGGCGGTTCTCTAATGCAGCTTTCGTTTATCCTGTGCATTTAAATCCGAACGTGAGAAAACCGGTATTCGATATTTTATCAGGCCGCAGCAATATCTATCTAATTGAACCATTGGCATATATGTCGTTTGTAGCCCTTATGGATCGGAGCCGAATCGTCTTAACGGATTCGGGCGGCGTACAGGAAGAAGCGCCCGGCCTCGGCAAGCCCGTGTTGGTGATGCGAGATACCACAGAGCGACCGGAGGCGGTTGGGGCTGGAACAGTCAAGCTTGTTGGGACTGACAGAAGAATGATCGTTGATGAAGTTTCGACATTACTCACCGATGAGAAGTCTTATATTGCTATGGCCAATGCGGTGAATCCTTACGGCGATGGCAAGGCCTGCGAAAGGATAGTCCGGGCTATTGCGGACAATAATATATGCTAAATATCGGCGTCAAGAAGGCGATATATACCTGCTGTCCGGATTTCCTGCATCCTGCCTTAAATCGTGTGGAAGCTTCTGAGATAGGATACAGGTTGGCAAAAGGAGTGTTCTGGTCGATGGCCGGGGCCGTAATCTCACGCGGCTTGATGTTTGCTGCTTCTGTTCTCGTTGCCCGTATGCTGGGCAAGACAGGTTTTGGTGAATTGGGAATTATACAGTCCACAGTTGGCATGTTCGGTGTGTTTGCCGGGTTTGGCCTCGGCTTAACCGCCACCAAGCATGTTGCGGAATTCCGCAGCAGTGACCCAGCACGAGCCGGACGGATTATCAGCCTATCCTGGCTGGTCGCCATGTTAACCGGTGGCCTGATGGCTCTGGGGCTGTTTATCTTCGCCCCTTTGCTGGCCGTGCACACGATCAACGCCCCGCATCTAACCGGCGTATTGCGAATCGGCGCCTTGATACTGTTCATCAACGCCCTCAACGGGGCGCAGACCGGCGCATTGTCGGGGTTTGAGGCCTTCAAAACCATCGCTCATGTAAATCTTTTTGTCGGCCTGATCTCTTTTCCCATTCTGGTAGGCGGGGCATATTTCGGCGGCCTTACCGGAGCGGTTTGGGCATTAGCAATTAACCTCGGCGTCAACTGGCTGCTCAACCATTTAGCCCTGCGTAAAGAGGCAAGGCGATACAACGTCCTTTTCGCCTTTGGGGATTGCAGCCGGGAACTCCCCGTTCTATGGAGATTCAGTTTGCCGGCAGTGTTAGCTGGTTCAATGGTTGGCCCCATTGATTGGATATGCAGCGCATTATTGGTAAATCAGCCCGATGGCTATGGTGAGATGGGGATATACAATGCAGCCAATCAATGGTATGTAATGCTCATGTTTCTTCCGGGTTTACTGGGGCAGGTTGTTTTACCAGTTCTCTCGGAACGCCTTGGCCAAAAAGAGACAAACCAGACGATGAAGACAATGGTTCTCGCGATTAAGGTGAACGGGCTATTAGTGTTACCACTTGCTCTATTGGCGAGCATCGCCAGTCCTTACATAATGAATCTCTACGGCGAGGGTTTTAAGAGCGGCTGGCCGACTCTGGTTGTTGTTCTCTTGACGACCGGACTGCTCGCCATCCAAACCCCCGTTGGGCAGATTATTGCGGCATCTGGAAAGATGTGGGTCGGATTCGCTATGAATCTCGGCTGGGCTTTCACATTCATCTTGGGCACGCTGCTCCTTGTTGATAACGGCTCTCTGGGTTTGGCTATCGCTAGGGCGGTGGGTTATGTTTTCCACACAATCTGGGTGTTTGGCTTTGCCTACTATCTTCTGACTGCGGCTAAGGCAGCTTCACACACCGGCGTGTGCACTGTTGATAAACATAGGGGAATTATGAACATTAATACAAAAGATTATTGGGAGAACAGATTCGTAACGGGAGATTGGGAGGAAAAACTTGGGCGGGCTCAGACCAAGCAATTCGCAGAAATGCAAATAAAGTACTTAAAGATTGCGTCTGACTTCTCAGGCACGATCCTGGATTTCGGATGCGGCCTCGGTGACGCCATACCTGTGTATCGAGCTGCATATCCACATGCTTCGCTGATTGGGATGGACATATCCGAAGTAGCAATTACGAAGTGTACAGAGAGATACGGCAGTTTTGCGCAGTTTATCCAAGGTGACTATGCGGATGTCCCGGAGGTGGATGTTATTATTGCATCCAATATCTTCGAGCATCTATCAGACGACATTAGAGTAGCAGCCCATTTGCTGACCAAGTGCCATGACCTGTTTATCATAACCCCCTATAGGGAAACCTTAACGCTGGGCACGGAGCATATTAACTCATACGATGAGGATTATTTCAAGGCACTAGTACCGTACGATTATACCGTGTTTTTTTCAAAAGGCTGGGGTTCACATGGTTGGTATCTCTGGCTAAATCAGTATCCGAAAAACATTCTCCGGCCCTTTTTTGGGAAACAAATCGTCCGGCGCCAGAAGCAGATTATGTTTCATTTTGATAATGGAACACATACATGGGGCTGATTGGCCAAGTACAGGAAACGCGCGGCTACACCTCTGTCACGGGTCAAGGAGGTGAGTTATTCCCAGTTATGAACGAGGCATTTGATAGGTCATTCATCCGGCTATTTTGCCCCGGGCTCGATGAACGATTTTCGCATCTACAGCCGGGCGCTGACGGAAGAACAAATCCACGAACTCTACAGCCTGTGAGGATATATGATACAATCGGGCGACGTGATGCGAAAACAACCTATCGCATGGAGTGAGTAAATATGGGGCTAAGTCTATTGATTATCTCCAAATCTTTCCCTCCGAATAATTCAGCACAAGCCCTGCAGAGCGGTAAGGTGGCGGAAGCCATTGCCGATGCCGGTGTTGATGTGCGGGTGATAGCAGGTATCAAAGATAGCGATGAACGACCGCATATGTCGGGGATAAAGTACATACCATATCAGGAAATTGCACATTCTGGCAAAACGGGTGCCCTAATATCAAAGGCACGAAATTTATTATATCATCGGCACTGGATAAGAAATTGTGTGCGAGAGGTAAAGCGCTCGATAGAGGAATTTCGCCCTAATATAATAATGTCAGTTTCTTCGCCTATTGAGTCCCATCAAGTTGTCCTTGATCTTGGGAAAAAACGCGATGTGAAATGGGTTGCATATTTCAGCGATCCTTGTCCAGCATGCATCTCTCCAACACCCTACAGATATTGCCGAAATGCTCTGATAGATGCTTATGATAGAGGTAAGGCAAGGTTGATTCTGAGTCAAGCAAATGCCATCATTCTTCCCAGTCCATACATGGTGGGGATTTTCGAATCGGAGCTTGGAGTACAAATAGCAGGTAAAACTGTGGCAATTCCACACATCGGAACTATATCAAACTTGAAACCGATGGCGATAGAACATGAATATAGCGGATGGTTGATTCATGTTGGAGGAATTGCCCGCCAACGTTGCTCATCTGCCCTACTGGAAGGCATTAATTTTCTCAAAAACGAACGTGACTATCGTTTTCCGGGACTCCTTTGTATTGGCGATGTGTGTCCCGAATTCAGAGAAATGGTGCATGCTGCAGGACTGGAGGACTGTATCCATTTTGCAGGCCATATGAATCCTCATGCTGCAGAGGAATATGCACGTAATGCAGGGTGCTTACTGTTGCTTGAAGCAGCGATGTTACGCAGCGTCTTTCTGCCAAGTAAGTTTGGAGACTATGTGATGACGGGACTACCGATTCTCGCCATCACACCACATATCAGTGCGGTGCGAGACTATATGAAGCGCTACAGTCCAGGCATGGCTGTTTCCCACAACGCAAAGGAGATTGCTGCTGGGCTCCGGATCCTTTTTGGAACGCATGCCAAGGATGACATCTTCCGAGGTGAGGGGTCTACCGAGCTTCAAGACGAATTCAGCGCTCGGTTCGTGGCGGGGAGGTACATACAGGTCTTCGAGACAGTACTCGGCCGTTCTACAACAAGAAATAGTTATGAACATTGATCGACACCTGTACTATCGAAATATGGTGATCCGGCAGTGTTTTTGATAGGGAGTATTATATCCTACCAAACCAGCGTTCTTCGTTTTTTGACTCCGTTAATATCGAATCGTTAATTCGGCAGGTCTTTGTGAGGATCAAGTCGTAATGGTTTCGGCAATTGTGGAAAGGAAAGACCGGCATAGAGGCAAGTTTATTCGTACGTGGCTATCAGTGTGTATTGTCCTCACACCAGTGATTGATGCTTTATCGGTTGACAAAACGACCTCTGGATTATTGTCATTGCAGTTGATAAAAGGCATTCTGCTTGCGATTGGCATATTGTTGGCACTGGGCTTGAATTCAACACAATTGTTATCTGCCTTTAACACCCCGGCGAAAATCATCACTTTTTATATGGTATATATCCTGGCATCGAGCACAGTGATATTTCGCACATATCCGTTAATATCTCTAGGCCATATGAGTTATTTCCTGTTTGCGTATGTCGTATCCGTCACATTGGCCCGTACTAACATGATCGACATTACCTGGATCAAACGCAGAGCAGTCATTGTCATTCTCACGACGGGCATAATCCAAGTGTATTATTACTTTGTCCAGGGTGGCACATCTGCAGAATATGGTACGACATATGTTCTTGGAGGAAGTCGTGGAGCCGTTGCTGGGATATCCGAGATGTTGACAATGGCTTCGACCGTCTTTGTTTATGATGTGTTGCATAGAGGCAGAATTGTTATTTTCTTAACCGCTACGTTACTGAGTATCTGCACTCTTCGCAGAACATCGTTTTTAGCAACCTTGGTCGCTTTCAGCGCCGCTGTGTTGGTCGATTTCAGAGATCGTAGGGTCCTGGCATGCCAGCCAATAGTCTCTGTGACTGTTCTGATACTCACCGTAGCTGTATTCCTCAATCTCACGCCATGGGGTGCAGCGATGCGGGAACGAGTCACAGATGTAGGTGGTTCTGGTCGTGTAACCTTGATTTCACTCGGTTGGAATATGTTTTGTAATTCCAGTGTGCCACAGAAGATGCTTGGTGAGCCAGGTCTGTTTTACGACAAGACAGAGAGCCTATTTGGTGTAGCCATGGGGACACATTTGGAATTCCTAGATATCCTGTTGAATTACGGTATGTTTGGCCTGGCTTTTCTGTGCTCTTTCTACGTTGTGCTCTTACGGCAGTGCGCGCGATTTTACTCTAACAGAGAGGAGTTCTATTCTCTGCTTTGCGCTTCGATAGTCCTTTTTATTATAACACTGCTTTCTGGTGGAGGAACATTTGTTCCTAAGAACATAATGTTTTGTGTTATTGCCGGTTGTTCATATGGTATTCTGGCACAGACCTCTGCCTTAATTCCGCAAGTTAAAATTGGATCTCTTTCCGTATTGGATGTGCGGCAAAAGCGCATTTATTAAGATACAAGTCTTACACCCGGTAAAACTTTGCTCTATGAGAATATTAGTTTAAATCTGGATTACAGCAGTTTGTAATTGGTTAGATATTTACGCGTTGTGCAAGTTTTTGGAAACAGCGTTTTTGTTCTGAAAAGGAGGCTGATTTTTAGTATTTTGGCCAGCAAATGAAATTTAAACCTTGTTCTTGAACTAAAAACAAAGATTGCGATAAGAAACTCGCACAATGCGTTAGATATTTGTACGATGGTTGAGCAAGAGCCAAAATACCATAAAGGTGATTTAACAGATCCCGATCACTGGGACACGGTCTGGTCGATGCTTCCACGAAGCGATAGTGTGATGGCATGGATACGCCATAAATGGCAGTGGAAGCTGAATCGTTTTCTGTGCCGTCAACTTGATGCTTTGGGCAAGAGAGATTCTATAGATGTTCTGGAACTGGGTTGTGCTCCTGGAACAATGCTGGAGAGGATTTATCGACTTCGGCCGCAGCATCGTCTCCATGGGATCGATTTTTCGATAGATGGTATCGAAATGTGCCGAGCGCGACTCAAAGCAAAACGAATTCCTGCCACTGTTTACCATGGAGACATACGAACAATCGAATTACCTCCAATCTATCAGATGATTGTTTCTTTCGGACTCTTAGAACATTTTCAAGATCCGATTGAAGTACTTCATTGCCACTGTCGTTTTTTGGCTCCTGGTGGAATCGTTCTCGTTACAGTGCCCAATTTCGCGGTCCCGATAGTGCACACGTGGATTAAGTTGACTGTTCCGGAGATTCTACAGACTCACAATTTCGCAATAATGACATAAACAGCGATGAGGAGAATCCTCCAGCAGGTAGGTTTGTCTAAGATTACAGTTGGGAGCGAAGGGGGGCCGCTGCTTCCGGCCAATATATATAGCACGGGCATCACAAAATACCTCTTGCATAGCTTCGCGCTTGCTTGGAACGGGGTGATGAAGCTACTTCCAAAATATAGAAAATGTGATGTGGAAAGCATTTATCTATGGAATTGGCCGGAGAGATGTAAAGTGATTGGGCAAGATCATAGGTAATGCAATATGGAAGGAATATATAGACTACATTAGATTGTGACGTATCCGATAACATGCACGCAATCATTTGTAGAGTAATTTCGCAATGGTTAATGCTCTCTTAATTGAATCATGCGATTTTGTTTCGTTTCCTATAGGTGGGCAATTATCATTCGCTCGACAGATGATGATGGCTTTTGGAAATCGCCTTGCCTTGGTTGGTGTTTCTACAGATGACACGCCTGTCGGCAAATGGATTAAGAAAGACATTGATGGCATTGATTATGATTATTTTGCTTTTGCTCACAGGCAAGTTAGGGGAAAAAAGCCTTCAATACCAGCTAGAATTACGGGTTACTTGGCGGTAAGAAAATTCAATAAACAGATTTTATCTAAAGGGATTAAATGTGTTTTTATTCAATCGCCTGAAATACTTATTGCTGTCCATACATGGGGATGGAGAAGTATTTGTTACTGTTTCCCCGGAGTTGAAAATCCGCTTCAGATGCCACGATACGGGTGGGGGAAAATGTTTGCCGGGCTATACGAAAAGAAGCTTTTCTCTACTCTAAGGAATGTTGATACAATCCTGGCAAGTGCAGATGATGAGGCGATTGCCGATTTAGTTGATAAAAGCTGCGGGGAATTGTATAGTGAAAGGGTGATCAAGTTCCCGACCCGTGTTGATACTGATGTCTTCAAACCGTTGGATAAAAATGTCGTTCGTGCTGAACTTGGAATTGTTCAAACTGATAACATTATTGTATCCTGTGGGCGATTGAATCTTGTCAAAGGCTGGGATTTTCTTCTGGAAGCGTTCAAAGTGGTAAAGCGATCAAACCCTTATACAAAACTTATTTTTGTCGGTGACGGTGAGGACCGTCAAAAGCTGAATGATAAGGCACAAGAGTTAGGAATTGAAAGCTCAATAATTGTTACGGGATTCGTAGGTGCTGATTCGGTAGTAAAGTATCTTAACGCATCTGATTTGTATGTAGTAGGCTCACTCAAGGAAGGGTGGTCCGTAGCTATGCTTGAGGCGTTGGCCTGCGGGAAACCGATTGTCTCTACGGCTGTAAGTGGTGCGCGAGATATGATTGTTGAGGGTGCAAACGGCTTCGTTATTGATGGGCGCGACCCAAAGCAGTTTGCCGAGGCTATGAATAGTGCATTGGCCCTTAAAGAAGCAGATAAGGTTTCATTGGGCATAGCCGATAAATACACTCTGAAAAATTTAGCTATAGATTTAGGCAAGTTCTGGAAACCTCTTGCATGAAAATAGTACTTATTCACAATGTGTACGGCAATTTTAGCGGTGAGGAAGCCGTTGTAGAGAGCACATCACGGATCCTTGTGGAACAGGGGCACGAAGTGCTACAATTCACACGCAGCAGTGCAGAAATTCTCAAGATGCGTTTTGGCAAAATCTGGGCCTTTTTTAGCGGCATATACAGCTTTTCGTCGAAAAAGGCTATGAGGAAACTCTTAGTCCAATACAGACCGGTTATTGTTCATGTTCATAACGTCTTTCCTCTGATATCGCCGTCTGTTCTCGGTGAGTGTCGAAGAGCTGGCGTTCCTGTCGTAATGACTGTACACAACTATCGATTGGTTTGTCCCAATGGTTTGCACATGGTTAATGGCCAGGTCTGCGAAAAGTGCAGAGTTGGGAAAGAATACTGGTGTATTCTTCGCAATTGTGAAGGTAGCTTATTTAAGAGCCTCGGCTACGCGTTACGCACTTATACTGCAAGGAAATTTCGTTTATTTACAGACAATGTAACTAAATTTGTCGTCCTGACAGAATTCCAGCGTAACAAACTAATTTCCGAAGGTATTCCACCAGAACGTATCACTGTCATACCCAATATGGTTTCTGTCGCCCATAAAAAAGAATCATATCGTTTAGGAGAATACGTTGTCTTCATTGGCCGTGTCAGCCCGGAGAAGGATTTGCCGACTCTTATCAAAGCTGCGGAGAAATTCAAGAATATTCAATTTAAGGTCGCTGGTTCTTATGAGCGAATGCCGCATTTACTTGGCGAAGCACCTGTGAATTTTAAGTTCTACGGTTACATAAATGGTAGAGAATTGGAGGCATTTTACGAGGGAAGCCGGATCATAGTGTTATGCAGTATTTGTTATGAGGGATTTCCAACGGTACTGATCGAGGCGATGTTACATGGTAAGCCTGTGATCTGTTCCCGCATTGGTGGTCTGCCTGAGATCGTTGAAGATGGAGTCACAGGGCTGTTATTTGAGCCGGGTAATTCTGAGGACTTGGCTGAAAAAGTGCGTTATCTTTGGAACAGGCCAGATTTGTGTCGCAAGATGGGCCAGTCAGGACGAGAAAAAGCTTTGCGGGAATATTCACCCGAAAAATATTACGAGCGTTTGATGGCTGTTTATGAAAAGGCTATTGAACTGGGGCCAGGAGGCGCAAATTCAGGTTTTTTGGCTGCATCTTCAGAAAAGGCATTTCTTCGTGAAAGATAAAGCTGTTCGAGCCAGATGTTTTGATATTCTTGGTGTCAGATTCGATTTGATTTCCTTCGATGTTGTGCTGGAAACAATTGAGCGATGGCGACAACATTATAAGCGGCATTACATCGCCATTACCAACCCGAACAGTGTTATGATGTGCAGCCATGATACAAAAATGCGGAAGGCCACAGAGATGGCAAGTATGATCCTACCTGATGGGGTAGGGATTGTATTGGCGGCGTCTCTTTTGGGCTATCCGCACCATGGCCGGGTGGCGGGACCGATTCTAATGCTGAAACTTTGCGAATGGGGGCGCCAATATGGATATCGTCATTACTTCTATGGGGGCGCCGAGGGTGTTGCTGATAAACTAGCAGAACGGATATCAGAGATGTACCCCGGCCTTGAGGTTGCCGGAACATATTGCCCTCCCTTCAGACCACTTCTTGAGGAAGAAGATAATCGCATAGTAGAAAAGATTAACTCGACAAAACCGGATATTGTGTGGGTTGGTTTGGGTGCACCTAAACAGGAAATATGGATGTCAGAACATATCGGGCGACTTACGGCAACAGCGATGATCGGTGTTGGAGCGGCATTTGACTATCATTCCGGCAATGCCAGGTGGGCACCTTACTGGATTCAGGAACATGGACTTGAGTGGTTTCATGGCTTAATATACAGGCCTCGCAGAGCTGCACATAAGCTTTGGGGGACATTTCTCTTTGCGGTTAAGGTGTCTGGTTTTTGCATAAAGCGAAAATCGAATAAATGGCTGTGAAATCCTCGCCAAAGATCATATAAGCTAAAAGCTGCGGTGGAAAGTCAATAGACATATTTAGAGGGCTGGTTGAGTGCTTGATAGTGATAAAAAATGTCATGGGCTACTTGAGGATTTAGTGTCCAGCTCAATACCGACGCCGAATTTTAGCTGCGTATATAAGTTCTTCTGGCACCTGAGAAGAAAAGGGCTGATGAGAGCCCTGGACCTGACACTGCGCAAGATGAGAGAAAAGCTTGGGATAAGTACGAAAAACAAATCCCGTAACTCCAAGGCAAAAGCGCCTGCCGCATATATAGATATCCTGAATCTTCAACCGGGAGAACTGGTTCAGGTGAAGAGCTACGAGGAGATATCTGCAACTCTTGACGAGAACGGATTGAATAGGGGATTGCTTTGGATGCCAACGATGCAGAAGTTCTGTGGAAGGAAGTTCAGAGTCTACAAAAGGCTCAAGCGTATCATGATTGAAAGCACAGGAGAAATCAGGAACATCAAAAACACGGTACTCCTTGATGGTGTGATGTGCGAGGATCTCTATAGCTGTAACAGATCGTGCTTTCATTTCTGGAGGGAAGCATGGCTCCGTAGAGCCACAGAAGACCAATCCCCTCATGATTCAGACGCCATACCCGATACCGATAAGGCATAATCTATGAACGTTTCCGTTCTCGATTCTCCCGACGTACGCTGTGACGATTTTGTTCGTGGGATTGCGCAAGCAAAACTATGCCATCTTCCTGAATGGACTGTGATGATAGAGCGCATTTTCGGGCACAGAGGGCATTATCTCGTAGCTCATGAAAATGGTAGTATCTGCGGCGTTCTTCCTTTGACTCATATACGCAGTAAGTTGTTTGGCAATCGTTTCGTGTCACAGCCGTTCTGTGATTACGGCGGTCCGCTTGTACGGAACTCTACCGCTCGCGATGCGCTATATGAGCATGCTATTGAACTTGCCAACAGTAATGATTGTGAGACAATTGAATTTAGAAACACCGCAGCCATGCCTTATGAGATGTATTTGCGAACGGACAAGGTTTGTATGCATCTGCCTTTGGCTTGCGATTCCGGGGAGGTTTGGAAAGGTTTAAGACCACAAATCAGAAACCGCATCCGGCAGGCGGAAAAATCCGGCATTACTGTTACTAATGGTCAGTATGAGCTGTTAGATGACTTTTATCGTCTGTGGACCACCCGCATGCGAGAGCTTGGGACACCATGTTATTCCCGTAAGCTGTTCGGCGCAATTCTGGATACTTTTTCAAATAACAGCAGGATATTTTTAGCTCATTCAAACGGTAAAGTTGCGGCGGCGTTATTTTCTTATGCTTTAAACGGTTGTGCCTTCACTCGCTGAGGTACGGCCCTGAGAGGTCATTATGCTCAATGCGTTTTCTATCGATGTTGAGGACTGGTATCATATCCTGAACAGCCCTGCAACTCCCGAAGTTATGCTGTGGGATTCCCTGGAGTCTCGCGTGGAGACAAACCTCAGACTCCTGCTTGAGATGCTCGATACTGCAAACGTCCGAGCAACATTTTTCTGGCTCGGCTGGATAGGCGACAGAAATAAGTCGCTATTGAGGGAATGTTCCGATGCGGGACATGAGATTGCAAGCCATGGCTACCATCATGTTTTACCTGACAAGGTTGGGGCCGAGCTTTTCAAAGATGACATTGATCGTGCAAAGAAAACTTTAGAAGATATTACTGGCAAACAAGTTCTCGGATTTCGAGTTGCAGGATTCGGAATCAGTAAGAGTACAAGTTGGACTTTTGACATAATAAAAGAAGTTGGATACGAGTACGATTCAAGTGTTTTTCCGGGCTTTCGGGCACACAATTCCATGTTTGCAACTTCGGTCGGGACCCATATGATTCAAACAGAAACCGGGCCGCTCATTGAGGTTCCTGTTGCGGCGACTAAAGTTCTTGGATTGAGATTGTACTTTTTTGGAGGAGGATATCTCAGACTTTCTCCACTACGACTTATTCAATGGGGCATAAAAAGACTCCATCAGGCAGGCTATCCACTGATTGTTTATATACATCCCCGCGAACTTGATCCGGATCAGCCGCGTTTACCGCTGAGCCCGATCCGAAGATTCAGATGTTATGTAAATCTTAAAAGCACATTACCGAAGCTCCAGTGGCTGCTCAAAGAGTGCGACTTCGTACCTATATGCGAGTTAGCAAATCTGACCCAGCAAGGTGATCAGAAACAATTATCCTTACCGTTCATGTTGCCTCGTTTGAAAATTTTACGATAATCAGAGTTCATAAGTTAGTCAAGCTCCAATGATTGCTCAAAGAGTTTGATTTCATATCTTTACGATGCATGAATTAGCGAAGCTGGCCGAGCAAAGGACTAGTGATTAGGATGCCCAATAAAACGAGGTGATATCGAGGAGTCGGACAACATTCCTAAGTAATCCGGATATGAAATGTTGTGGATGCGTGTGATGAAAGATTACTGTGGCAAAACATACAGTGTTTTCAGGAGAGTCGAAACGATACTGCTCGAGAGTAATGGCAAACTTAGAAAAATGAAAAACACTGTTTTGCTTGAAGGTGTGATGTGCAAAGGCTCGGAATTCTATGGATGTGATAGGTCGTGCTTCCACTATTGGCGGGAAGCGTGGCTTAAAAGAGCAGTAGAATAACTGTCGCGAAAGCCTATATTAAATCGAATAACAGTCTTTTCTTGAACA
>MHYD01000065.1:0-8620 GCA_001824645.1 Planctomycetes bacterium RBG_13_46_10 | reverse complement strand
CCATACTATATTGTTCTTATAGATCAACAAGAGAATATTACGGCAGGATTACCTCTATTTTTCGTTAAAAGCTGGCTAACAGGAAAACGTTTGGTCTCGCTTCCATTCGCCTACTATTCCGACCCGTTAATAAAATCCAAGAAGGAGTTCGAACTGCTATTTACCAAGGTTTCAGAGATATTCAAGAGAGAGAAAGTTTCTTATTTGGAAATAAAAGCACGCAGAAGTGCTGCACTGTTAGATGAGGCCAGCAGCTTAATTCCGGTATTTTGCCATAAGATGCATCACTTAAACCTTGGAGGGAATCTGGATGGTATATGGAGCGAATTCGATAGAAGTTGTATAAAGCAAAAAATCCGAAGAGCAGAGACGAGCGGAATTACAATTCGAAGCGCGACTTCCGAAGATGATATTGTATCTTTTTGGAGATTGCTGGTGAGGACTCGCAAGAGAATTGGACTGCCTCCCCAGAATTGTGATTATTTCAGGAACATATGGAAATATCTTAGACATCTAAAATTAACAGATTTTTTAATAGCGGAGAAAGATGGAGAAATAATTGGGGGACTCAACATATTCAAATTTAAAGATACTATTTATCTTGGTCACCTTGCGAGTGATATCAAGTATCGAACATCGGGAATTGATCAGTATCTTATTTGGAAAGCGATTTGCATTGGTGTCGATGAGAAGTACATGCTGATTGATATGGGCAAAACATCTGCCTTTTCAAGTGGATTATTAAAATACAAAAGACGTTGGGGGACCAAAGAACTGGATGCACCGTCTTTCTACTATCCCCGTCTGAGGGGTATCGCCTCACACAACAATGAAAAAAGAAAATCCTACAAAATAATGAATTCTATGTGGAAGTCAATGCCGGATCGATTGTCGGGGATTATAGGAAAGTTTATTTATAAGCACATGGGATAATTCTGGATTTATGATTTATTTGGCGTAAATGGGTATAATTAAGGTGGATAATTATGAAAAAAAAATTCATCATCCTAATATTTATATTTAGCGCAATATTTGTTGTTTTTGGTCCTTCTTCACAGGCCCATATCGATATCACACCTCAGCAAGCCAAAAACATGTTCGATTCCTGGGATCCGCTCATAATCCTCGATGTCCGTGAAGATCATGAGTATTGTGATGCTGTTGGGCATATTTCAGGCGCTTTGAACTGCCCGTGGAGTTCCGGTGTTCTACAGTCAAGGTATGAAGAACTTCCGGTAGATATCCCCATTATTGTAGTATGTCGTCTTGGTCATCGCAGTAATAACGCATCGGACTTCCTCGATTCAAAAGGATTTCTGTATATATTCGATATGTTGGGAGGTATGACAGCCTGGGAGTGGGAGACAGTATTGTGTGTTGATTCTGATGGCGACGGCCTGAATGATGATCTGGATAACTGTCCAGGAACCTACAATCCTTCACAGAAAGATTCCGATGGGGATGGTATTGGAAATGCCTGTGATCCGGATTGTCCCAACTTAGACCTCATAAATCCGGTTAATTTTATAGATTTTTCGATCCTTGCTCAAAACTGGCTGAATGTACCAATGAATCCGGCAGTGGATCTTAATGGGGACAGGTTTGTAGATATTAATGATTTGGCAATATTAACGACCTATTGGTTATATGACTGCTATGAAGATATCCATGAAGAATAGGCTAATTAAGCTTATCTGCAATGGTTGGTCTGTTTGTATCGAGGTTTTCATATCTTCATTGAATATGGCCTTGGTGGACCCAATTGTACTCGTGTGGTTTGCATAAAAAATTCGAGGCTGACTAACTGAAGATGATCAAAGTTGATATTTGTATAACTCCGATCCGAGAAATTGGTGATTATGTTCGGAAAAAAGATCAAGGTAAAATCTGCCATTTGCCGGAATGGAGTTCTATGATTAATAGGACGTTTGGTCATGAAGTTTTTTATCTTGTAGCCCGCAGATGTAATCTTGTTTGCGGTGTTTTACCTTTGACCAGAGTAAACAGCAGGATTTTTGGAAATAGGATAATATCTCAAGCTTTCAGCAACTACGGAGGTCCATTGGTTGACAATTCTGATGTTTTAGATGAGTTAATGAATTACGCGTACGAACTGGCACGAGAACACGAATGTTCATTCATAGAATTCAGAAATATTGAGCCCCTACCTTATGATCTCTCTATACAACGGGACAAGGTTTGTATGGTATTGTCACTTAAATCTGATCCGGATGAGATGTGGAGAAGCATAAGATCTGAGATAAGGAACCGTGTCCGCAAGGCAGAGAGGTCCGGCCTTATTGCAAAAACTGGAGGACAGGAGTTGCTGGATGAGTTTTATCGGCTATGGAGTGTTCGAATGCACCAGCTTGGAACACCATGCTATCCAAAGGGTCTTTTCAAAAGTATTCTTGAGACTTTTCCAGAGCAAAGCCGAATATTTGTAGTGCAATTGGAAAACCAGATCCTTGGAACAATGTTTGCGTATAGCTTCAATGGCATGGCACAATGTCGTTGGGCAGCAACGAATGTAGAGGTCAACAAAATGGCACCCAATACTCTTTTATACTGGTCGGCACTAAAATACTATTGCCGAGCCGGAGTTCAACTGTTCGATTTCGGACGAAGTACGGTTGGTAGTAGTCAATATGAGTTCAAGAGGAGATGGGGATCGCAGCCAGTCCAATTAAACTATCAGTTTTGGGTGTGCCCAAGCAAGAAATTGTCTCTTGTCAGACCTGACAATCCTAAATACATAAGAAAAGTTGAAATATGGAAAAAAATGCCTTTGTGGCTTACTCGTCTTTTGGGCCCATGTCTTAGTAGCAAATTGCCCTAAGCGCTGATAATGAAAGGCCTTTCTTCTATCAATTATGAATATTAATTCTGTCTTATAGTATCTTCTGTTTTTCAGAAGACATAACATATTAGACTCTGCTTGTATGGAATTCCTACACTATGTGCGATCTTTTTCGGATAACCAAATGTCAGTCAATCATAGGATGTGTTTTTTAGATGGAAACAGAACAATAAAACACGAAAGGAGAAGTGAGTAGTGAAGTGTCAATGGCTTCGCTTAGGATTTGAAGAGTTGAAGTTTGTAAGATCATCGAGTGATCTAAAGGTATTTCTGCAGAATGCCTCATATGGACTCTCACGGGCAACTGGGACTATAGTCAGACAAACCAAGGTTCCTTATAGTCTGCAAATTGAACCGACGAATTGCTGTAATGTCGCTTGTATATGTTGTCCGAGATCAAAAAGTACCAGAGTTCGAGGGTACATGGATTTTAGTTTATTCCAAAGAATTATAAATGATGCCTCCGAAATTGGAGTAAAGATGGTTCGGCTATATTTACACGGGGAACCAATGCTTCACCCTCAAATTATTGAGATGATAAAATATGTTAATCAAAAAGGAATTATTATTCACTTAGTTACAAACGGAACGCTATTCACTAGGGACCAGATCGAATCCATTCTTAAATTAAATGTTAGCCGCGCTGACCGTATCATCTTCTCAATTCTTGGATATTCAAGATTAGTTCATGAGAAAATAATGAAAGGAGTGGACCACAGTCAAGTGTTGGAAAATCTTTACTTATTTCTGGAACTGCGAAAAGATATGCGACGGAATGGGCCCTGCATTGAAGTGGTTTTCTATATAATGCCCGAAAACGAAGGAGAGAGCAGAAAGTTCTATAAGCATTGGCACCCAATAGTTGACCATGTTCAAATAGTTAGCGAGACGTCCAAGCAATTCGAAAAGTTTAAAGGTGTAGACTATGCTTCTGTACCAATTCGAAGTAAGACATGTACGTATCTATGGGATAGGATGACGATTTTTTGGAATGGTGATGTAACGATTTGTATGGCAGATGTTGATGGTGTTAATAGTTTTGGGAATTTGAGAGAACAGTCGATTATGGATGTCTGGAATTGCCAGACCATTTTGTCGACAAGAAAACTCCACAAACAAAGACACTTTCAAGATCTTACATTGTGTAGTCGATGTGATTGGTAAAAAACCGGATAAATTCAATTTGGTAGATATTATGTATTAATCAACCGATGATTAAAGTTAAGACTCTGAATGCTTAAAGCCAAAAAAGAACGTCGAGGGGGTTGAAAAGGTGTCGATAGGCGATGGAGTTCTTTCGAGAAGTTCCGCCAATTTCGCTTTTTATATCGATGCCACAAAGCTCAGAGGAATTCTATTACTCTGTACCATACGATATTCTGGATATGTGCTTATATGTCAAGAATCACAATATAGCGCCTGAGGAAATCGCGGAGGCTGTTCACCTGGAAGTAGAACAAGTGGAGCGTGTATATCAGGACATAGACGCCAAGAGGAGAGCCACTCGCTATCAACATACACCACCCATCCTGCTACAGAAGATAAATGAGATCACTTTTTAGAAAATTCAGACAATTACTTTCACAATGAAGAGAGCAAATACACAATTCTGAAGAAAAGTTTCTTCCGATTGCATATAATTATTATTTTGGTCACTTGTTTATATTTCAATTACTCAAAAAGTCAAACCATAACAAATGTTTGCTTCTGATCTTGAAGATGAAACTGTAACCTGCCCAGATTTTACGGTTTTTTAAGAAAGCACGGTATGGCAAAAAGAGCACTCATAACCGGCATTACCGGACAGGATGGTAGCTACATAGCTGAACTCCTGCTTGCAAAAGGATACGAGGTGCACGGTGTTATCCGCCGGTCAAGTTCTTTCAACACCAAAAGAATCGACCACCTTTATAGCGATCCTCATAAGCCGGAGGCAAGGCTGTTTCTTCACTACGGCGATCTTATAGATGGTACGCGTCTGCGCGAGGTGCTCACCCAGGTCAAACCGGATGAGGTCTACAACCTTGGCGCCCAATCACACGTCCGTGTCAGTTTCGATGAGCCCGTATATACTACTCAGGTCGATGCTGTCGGCACCGTGCGGCTTTTGCAAGCCATTCACGATACTGGCCAAAAAGTACGGTTCTACCAGGCCTCATCCAGCGAGATGTTCGGCAAAGCTGTTGAAATCCCACAGAAAGAGACAACGCCGTTTCATCCCCGAAGCCCGTATGGCTGTGCCAAAGTATGCAGTTTCTGGCAGACGCTAAACTACCGCGAGAGCTACGGCATGTTCTGCTGCAATGGAATATTGTTCAATCACGAGTCACCCCGCCGTGGCGAGACATTTGTCACACGAAAAATCACTCGGGCCGCTACACGAATCAAGGAAGGTTTGCAGGACAAGCTGTACCTTGGGAATCTCGACGCCAAGCGTGACTGGGGCTACGCCGTGGATTATGTTGAGGCCATGTGGCTTATGCTCCAGCAAGATATGCCGGACGACTACGTCGTAGCGACCGGTGAGATGCACTCTGTCCGTGAGTTTCTTGAGTTGGCCTTCGACCGCATCAAGTTAGATTGGAAGCAGTACGTCGAGATTGATCAGCGCTACTGCCGGCCGGCGGAGGTCGATGTGCTCTGTGGTGACTCCTCCAGGGCCAGGCAAGTTTTGGGCTGGGAGCCCAAAGTGAAGTTCGAGGAGCTTGTCGCTATGATGATTGATGCCGACCTGGAGCTGGCCAGGAATGAGCGTCTTATTCTTGAGAATGGAGTTGCCAACAGGAGCTGAACCATGGATTTAACCAAAGAACGCATAGCGATCACGGGTGGAGCGGGGTTCCTGGGAGAACACCTCCAGCAGGAATTGTGGAACCGTGAAGTACCGCCCCAAAACCTTCTGATACCTCATATCGAAGATTATGACCTTACGAGTGAAGCTGCTGTCATCAGAATGTATGACGACATGAAACCGACAGTCGCCATCCATCTTGCAGCGGAAGTCGGCGGCATCGGTGCGAACCGCAAAAATCCTGGCCGATTCTTCTACACAAATATGGCGATGGGTCTGCACTTGATCGAGCACGCCAGAATTCGCGGCATCAAAAAGTTCGTCCAGATAGGCACTATTTGCGCATACCCAAAATTTACACCCGTGCCATTCAAGGAAGAAGACCTTTGGAATGGTTACCCTGAAGAGACCAATGCTCCCTATGGCATTGCTAAAAAGGCTTTGCTTGTGATGCTTCAGGCATATCGCCGGCAGTATGGCTTGAACGGTATTTACCTTCTTCCGGTCAATCTTTATGGTCCGGGTGATAACTTTGACTCGCAGACAAGCCATGTCATTCCGGCCCTGATACGGAAATTTTGCACTGCTGTCGATGAAGGCAAAAATAAGGTCGTTGTCTGGGGCACCGGCTCCGCCAGCCGGGAGTTCTTTTACGTAAAAGATGCTGCCAGGGCAATCGCTATGGCCGCTGAGAAATACGATGAACCCGAGCCGGTGAACTTAGGTGCCGGCTTCGAAATAACCATCAAAGACCTTGCAGAAAAGATTAGAGACATGACCGGCTTTAAGGGCAAGCTTGTTTGGGATACCAGCAAGCCGGATGGCCAGCCGAGACGATGTCTTAATACATCTCGGGCCAAACAATTATTTGGCTTTGAAGCCCGGATGTCTTTCGATCAAGGTCTGCGAGAAACAATTGAATGGTGGAGAACGAATCGGGATAAAAAACTACTCTGAAGACCACCTTCTCTTCACAGTATTATGAAAGGTTACTGGCTATGATGCGCTACGGCATGGTTATCAAAGTCAGAGCCGAAAAACTCGAAGAATACAAAGAACTGCACTCGGCCGTTTGGCCGAACGTTCTGGAAATGATTAAAAAGTGCAATATTCATAATTATTCGATCTACCACAAGGATGGGTATTTGTTCAGTTATTTTGAATATGAAAGAGAGGATTTTGAAGCAGACATGAAGAATATGGCGGCCAACCCAATGACTCAAAAATGGTGGGGCATTTGCAAACCTTGCCAGGAGCCGCTCGAAACCCGGGGCCCAGGGCGAATGGTGGGCTGATATGGAAGAAGTGTTCCATTACGATTGATGTATTCTTATCTGCTGCCAATCCTCTATATTATCATTAAGTACTGGAACTAAACACACAGAGCGCATTAAAGACCGAAAACTAATCTTATAAAACCAGAAAAAAACCGGCACCGTGTGGAGCTTCAGTTCTTCAACGAAGTTCCGCTGAAGCTATCACATCCTCGACGATGCCGGTTAAGGAGGGCCGTAAGGTGGCCCTCCTATTTTACTTATATCGGCATCAGACGCAAACGACATGAGTCTTAATAGTGACAGTATTAACGGATTTGTAATGTGATGGCTACTTCAGATTTTGAATCTGCTGGTTGTATATCGATCCTTGTTTAATCCTGATCATCGCCTGCAAAAATTGCACGCGAGCTTAACAGGGAATATCCGCATTTCTATATGGTTACTGAAGCCTCAGAAAATTCCAAATACAATAGAATCTGATAAATATCCTCAAACACAACCGCCAAAA
Source organism: Planctomycetes bacterium RBG_13_46_10 (assembly GCA_001824645.1). GTDB lineage: Bacteria > Planctomycetota > Phycisphaerae > Sedimentisphaerales > Anaerobacaceae > RBG-13-46-10. The sequence goes on along the minus strand of MHYD01000065.1, from coordinate 1,184 downwards.
GTGTAAATGAAAAGTGTAGGCGGATAGCCGCTCATGAGAGGCTGTAGAATCGATGTGCGTTTTCCCAGAAGAGCTTATATTTTTCTTCAAAGGATCGCTTTTGTACAATCTCATTGAGCAGATTAGTCCATACATGTAGCGAAGCTCCATGCGTGCAGACCGGCCAATCGCTGCCGAAAACTACTCGGTTCGGCCCGAATGTGTACAGACAATGCATCACAACCGGTGACAACACTTCGGTCGCGGCCTTTCCCTTCGGCACACGGGCAATGATTCCGCTTATCTTACAGATCACGTTCGTCTGTCTGGCCAATGTGTCAACATCACTTTTCCACTGGTCCGCATTATGCTGAGGCTCCCGGCCCCAATCTAAGTTATGATCGAATGCCAGTGGATCGGCGTTTCCACAGTGATCCAGTATAAACTGCGTGTCGCCGCATCGCCCAACCAGCTTAGCTGCCTCGCCCATTAATCCGGGCGGCACGAGCAGATCGAAACTCATGTTCAGAGTGCCGAGCCGCCGTAGGTTTTGAATTAGCCTATTATCTTCCAATTGCCTTGGATTGTTTAGGCCATGTCGCACGCCCTTGATATAAGGATTACCTTTGAATTGTAGGATGTAGTCATTAAAGCTGTCTTCCAGAATCAATCCGCCGATTACGGCTGCGCAGGTGGGATTGCTTTTGTCCTCGCATACCCTGACAATATACTTTGCCTCGGCCAACTGCTGCTCGGGCACAACAGCTACTTCCATATAGATAGCCTTTGTTATCCCGAGCCCCTCAGTCGCCTCTTCGTAGTCGGCCATCGTAAAATCCCTCGTCAGTTCGCCTCCAGGCTGAAGCCATGTCAAGCGAAACTGACGCAAATTCCACAAATGCTGATGCGTGTCTACAATCGAAAGGTTACTCTCAGTAGGGTTTGGCCCTGTGGGGTCAATGTCGCCACAACCAGCTACGAATATAGCGGAACCGAGAAGAAACTGTCTACGATTCATTGAATATCCTCCTTGTTCACTTTTTCCGGACAAGTACAATGTAGTTTTTTCATTTAGTAGTCCTTGTGTTCCCGGTATCTATCACCTTAACTATTCTCCTTACTTATCCAGGTGAAGCCTTCTGTAAAATTCATAACTATTTGTAAAATAACGTCTTATAGCGTTATTTTTCTTGCAATCTCCTCCA
>MHYD01000064.1:19546-26217 GCA_001824645.1 Planctomycetes bacterium RBG_13_46_10 | reverse complement strand
TTCTCGATTTTTTCCCGTTTGAATTTATCCTGCCAGGCCTTTTTATTTGCAATCAGTCTTGTGGTCGATGTTATCACGGTATCCACCTCCCGCAGATTGTTGGCCCGCAGTGAAGAGCCGGTCTCGGTCAGCTCAACTATCGCATCAACAAGTCTTGCTTTTACCTCGGTCGCACCCCAGCTAAATTCCACCGTTACTTTAATATTCTTATCCGCGAAGTACTTTTTTGTCACTGTTACCAGTTCCGTAGCAATTACACCGCCTGCCAAATCCTCAGGCCTGGTCACCTTAGATTCATCAGGCACCGCGAGCACCCATCTGGTAGGATTGTTTGAGGTTTTGCTGTAGGCAAGCTCACAAACATCTTTCACATCGCAGCCATTCTCAACTATCCAATCGAAACCGGTAATTCCTGCATCGAGCACGCCGTCGCCTACATATTTGCCCATCTCCTGAGCCCGCAGACAAACCGGTTTTATCTGCTCGTCATCTATACACGGCAAGTAACTTCGCTCGCAATCCTGGATATGAAAACCGGCTTTGTCAAAAAGCTCAATCGTTGCCTTGTACAAGCTGCCGGCAGGAATACCTAATTTTAAAATTTCTTTCGCCATTGATTTATAACTCATCTCCTATAAAGCATACTCTGTTTTATTTTGTAAATGCCTTATAAAATTGTTTTTCACCGTGCTGTTTATTCAACTCTTTTTTTCGTTTTACTAACAGTTTTTTTCTTAGTCTTTCGTTGTCTCGCCGTTTCAGGCAATTCACTTTCATGACGCAAAAGAACATAAAACTCGTAAGCATTTTTTGCCGGAATCTGTCTCGTTAAAAAACCTTCTATATCCCCCTCGACGGCATCGGAGTCAACGAGGTTATTGCTTTTTAGATACTCGATCATCTTGTTCGTCAGAGGCATTGCGTGCCCTTCTAATGCCGTAAGCATGCAATAATTAACAGCAAAAAGACTAATACCATCCAGTTTTTCAAGCGTCTGTTTGGCTGGTCGCTTACCCGCCTTCTTCAATGTCATTAAGCTGACCATATGATACTCACTGAAAATAGCTGCCAAAATCCTATTAAGCACACCAGCAATTCGTCTGTTCAAAGGTGTATCACCGCCCAGCACCTCAATGATTTCTTCAATCCTTGAAACACGCAAATCATTCAAGTCAACAAAATAATCTGTAAATCTCTTAATCATGGATTGAGCCTCTGTTTCGCTCATGTTCTCGCCAAGGACACCATAAACAACCGCATCCGCCGGCTCATCATAACTGATTTGCTGTACTTTGGGATTCTCACGCTTCAATGAACGGTACAATTTCTGCATTTTCCGAGCGTACTCTTTGCTGTTTCTCATATTAAAATTCAAAAGGCTAAACTAAATACAAGACTTTTACACATGTGAGTTTGACATCCTGCAAGTTATTGCGTATCATGCAAAGTTGAATCTTTATTTTCCATCTCGCTGACTGCCTGGTCTATGAGCCTCATCGTTTCCAATGTCTTCTTGAAGTTCTCATCCTTATGCAAACACAAAACTGGGCAGAACTTACTGGATAGCCTGCCGGCCATCAGCAATTGTATCCTGCTTCTTGCTCCTGATATAGCTGTAAAAGTTTTATTCTGAGCAGCTTCATTCGTGCCAAAAATGCTTATATATACTTCAGCACGGCGCAAATCACCCGTTATCTCGACTTTCGTAACACTCACCAATCCCTCGATTCGTGGGTCATTAAGATGGTTCGCGATAGCGTCGCTTACCGCTTCTTTTATCACGCGAGCTACTTTTTCCTGTCTTCGTGTCACCATCACTTAGTCAAATGGCGAACAATTCACCAATTACCAACTCAAATGGCTCTGGCCACTTTAACAATTTCATAGAAATCAAAAACATCATCAATTTTAACATCATCAAACCCGGCTATCTTTATGCCGCACTCCAGCCCTGCTTTGACTTCGCGAGCATCATCTTTGAAGTGTTTTAGAGACTCAATTGTGAGGTCATCTCTGAGCACAATATTGTCGCGTATCAATCTAACTTTTGCATTTTTAGTAACAGTACCACTGGTTACATAGCTACCTGCAATCGTACCAATTCTCGAAACCTTAAATGTAGCTCTCACAACGGCTCTTCCAAGGCTTTTCTTTTGCTCCTCCGGCTCAAGTAAACCAACTATCGATTTGTGCAAATCCTCGGTTATACGGTAGATTATATCATACAACCGCACCTCAACACCTTTCACTTCCGCCATTTTAGCTGCACGCTCTTCCGGTACAACGTTAAATCCAATAATTATGGCATTTGATGCCTCGGCAAGCAAAATATCACCTTCTGTAATTCCACCGGTGGCTGCGTGCAGAATTTTAATCCTGACTTCGCTGGTGCTCATCTCAGATAAATATTTGGTAAGAACATCCACAGAGCCCTGCACATCAGCTCGAAGGATAAGATTCAATTCTTTTACATTACCAGCTTCTATCTGACTAAATAAATTATCCAGGGTTATCTGTGCACGCTCAAATAGCGAGCTTTCCCTTGAATGCATTCTGTTTTCCTCGGCTGCAGCTTTGGCACGGTTAATGTCATTCAGACAATAAAACCTGTCACCAGCCTGGGGAACATCACTTAAACCAGTTACTTCAACCGGCATAGAGCTTGTAGCGGCTTTTATACTTTTGCTGCTGCTGTTTTTCATCATCTTAACTCTTCCATACGCACAGCCGGCTAAAACTATATCTCCTTTGTTCAGCTTACCTTCTTTAATTAATAAAGTTGCTACCGGTCCCTCTTGTGGAGACATCTTTGCTTCAACAACCCATCCGACTGCCGGCAGTGCATCATCCGCCTTAAGCTCAAGTAATTCAGCCACATAATCCAGACACTCAAGCAAATCATTTATGCCTTCGCCGGTAACAGCGCTGGTTTTAACAACCTCGGTATTTCCACCCCATTCTGCGGGCGTCAAACCATGCTCTGCCAACTGTGAATAAATACGATTAATATCGCATCCCGGTAAATCTATCTTATTGAGCGCAACAATAATCGACACCCCTGCCGCCTTACTGTGAGCTATTGCTTCTACCGTTTGTGGCATCACCCCATCATCAGCAGCAACCGTTAATACTACTACATCGGTCATGTTAGCACCCCTCGCACGCATAGCAGTAAAAGCCTCATGCCCCGGCGTATCAAGAAACGTTACAGTTTTACTATTATCCCATGAAACTTGATATGCACCTATATGCTGCGTTATGCCTCCTGCCTCCTCAGCGGTTACATGCGCTGAGCGGATTTTATCCAATAAGCTGGTTTTACCATGATCAACATGCCCAAGCATTGCTGCAACAACTGCCCTCTTCTTTAAATTTGCCCGCTGGCGGCTTTCAAACTCCTCGCGAATCTGCTCTTCAATCGTGCTTATCTGTTCAATTTCCAGCTCAGTGTCATACTCCAAAGCCACCAGTTCCGCTATATTTTTGCTTAGAGTTTGATTGGCAGTAGCCATTACACCATGTTGCATTAATTTGCCGATAATATCGGCTGCCTTAACCGCTAAAGCTGCAGACAAGTCTTTTACCGTAATCGGCTCGTTTATAGCAACTTTTTGTGGCCTGACTGGAGCAGTCGATTCCCTCTCCGCCTTCGTAGCGATCTTTCGCATCGGCCTTGACCGCAGACTTTCGCCCCCGGCAGCGTCAAGACGGGCACGTCTTTCATCAATATCCCTTTGACGCCATTTACTTTTGAATTTGGGTTTCTGCAAATCTTCATCCAGCTCAATGCGTCGGTGTCCATGCGTTTTATCTTTCTGCCGTTTTGGTGTTCGTTTTTTATCTCGACCAAGCATCACATTTAATAAATCCGGCTCATCCTCGCTATACATCAACGGCTCAGTAACAGGTAAATCATGCCTTATTCTCGTTCGCGGTCTTGGTCGTCGCAATGGCTCTGGAGCTTCGACTCGAACTACCTGCGGTCCGCTCAATTGAGCAGGTTCGGGCTTTTCCAAAATCGGCCCAGCAGGTAATATTGGCTCCGGCTTCTTCTTTGGTTCTTGTACAACTTTTTCCTGTACCTTTTGTTCCTCTGCTGCTATCTTCACTACCTCTTGAACCAGAGGCTCTTTCTCTCCTTCAGGCTTTTGGGCAACTACCGGCATCTCCCTAGTTTTGACTTCTTCTGCTAAAACAAATGGCTCAGCAGCTCCCTCAATATGTTCAGTGATGGATTCAACCTCTTCAACTGGCTGTTCCTTTTCCTCCTTTGCTTGTTGCTTCTGTTTCAGTTTTTTCTTGACTCGAACCTTTTCCAAATCCACTTTCTTGGCAATCTCGACCGTTGTGATATTATCTCCCTCGGTAAACCACTCTCGAATAGTCGCTGCCAGACCAGCCGATATCGCCGACATATGGTTCTTCACATCCAGACCCTCATCTTGGCACTTTTTAACAATAGCAGTGCTTTTTACGCCAAGCTCCTTTGCTAAAAGATAAACTCTTGTAATAGCCAAATAAAATTCTCCAGTTATTAATCGTCTCGTTCGCCGTTTATTGCGTTTGCCTGCTGAGCCAATTCTTTTTCTGCCTGTTTTTGTCTCGACTCAGCTGCCAAACTCCTGGCCTCCTTACTCGCTGTCTCGACAAGTTTTTCAGCGAGCTCCGGGGCAATATTCAGTTCTTTAATCAGTGGCTCAATCCCCACATCATCCAAATCCAAAACAGAAATAACACCTAATGCTATAAGCTTATCGATTATCACATCATCAGCACCTTCCACGCTTTTCACGCATGTAGTTAATCTTTCAATACCACGATTATATTCATCCGGTGTTAATATATCGATATCCCAGCCGGTCAACCTCGCCGCTAATCGAACATTCTGACCATGCTTGCCAATAGCAAGGCTAAGCTGGTCTTCCTCCACAACCACAGTCGCACGACCCAACTCGAAACACAAAGCAATTTCACTGACCTTTGCCGGCATTAAAGCATTGGCAACCAGAATTTGTGACGACTCGTTCCAGCGAACGATATCTATTTTTTCTCCGCCAAGCTCGTCCACTATATTCTTTATTCTGCTGCCACGCACTCCTACGCAGGCACCAACAGGGTCAACCTTATCATCAAACGAAGCCACAGCTACCTTGGTTCGATAACCTGCCTCTCTCGCCAGTGCCCGTATTTCGATAATTTGTTCACCAATTTCCGGCACCTCGGATTCAAACAAGCGCCTGATAAAATCGGGGTGCGTACGCGAAAGAATGATTTTAACTTGATTCGATGTCTCCTTTACATCATAAATCAAGCACCTAATTCTCTCGCTGGGACGATGAGTTTGACCCATTATCTGTTCTGATTTGGGCATAAATCCTTCTGTCCAGCGGTCCAGGCTAATAATCAAAGTGCCACTTTCATATCGCACCACCGTGCCGCTTATTATTTGCCCCTTTCTTTGAACAAATTCCGCATAGATACTATCTCTCTCATCCGCCCTTATCTTTTGGATCATTACCTGTTTAGCTGTCTGAGCCGGGATTCGGCCAAGCTTTCTTATATCGATTGGATCGTTATCCTTAATTGCACTAACCTTGCCAGTGGCCCTATCAATATGCACGGCAATTTCGCTGTCCGGTGCACTAAAGTGCTTACGAACCGCAGATACCATAGCATCTTCCAAATCAACAAATATTGATTCTTTGTCGATATTTTTATCACGTGCTATATTGTCAACAATTCTTAACAATTCCTGGCTCATTGTTTTCTCTCTTTCTAATCTTTGAGGCTGATTTTCACAGCAAGCTATGAAACACAGCCACCCGAAAACAAATGAAAAAAAAAGTGGAAACTTCGAAAGCATCCACTTCAAAAACGTCACAAAACGAACCAAGCACACAAACTATCTTTATCTCACATCATTCCCCTCCAAGAGGGCTCTGGTACTGTAACATACCGCATAATCAGAACCCCGCTACAAACCTGGTTCGCTCTACGACATTGAAGCAGAAACATCGTTTCCCAAGCCGCCATAAGTACACAAGTACAGCCTTGCAGATCGATTGTTCGTCTACTCCGCTGCACTTTTCACCAATCCTGTCAAATACATTTTCACCATCTGCTCAACCTTAAGTTTAGCTTTGGCAGCCTTTAATTCTTACAGTCGAACTATTTATAATAATCGTCAAACACGTTAATAGCAATAACTTTTTTGTTAAATTTGCACAATTTTAGCTCAATTCGACCCCCAAATACCATTAACAATCCATATCCGATTGGGAAAAAGCCTCTTATTTATCGCTGTTCTACTGTTAATCTCTATATAAATCTTCCTTTTTATTGGACTTTCTGCTTAATCTCCTTCTTAATCTACTAGACCAAAATTCATAAATAGCTGAAATGTCAACTGTAATTCATTATATGCTAAATGACTATATCGGGATTAAATACAATATCAATTTGCCCTGTGAAATAACGATTCTCTCCAAACGTACCTTTTTGTCATCAAATTTAAAAACAGGCTCGAATGGTTCATCATTTAAAAGTGACGCTGCTACTTTTGTCCGCACATCCTCTATATCAACAGGCACATTAGAAATACGGTCCTGATACATTTTTTTTGCCATAATTTTTGCCAGTGGAGTAATATTCATAGCCCCAATCTTGATTTT
>MHYD01000064.1:16804-19530 GCA_001824645.1 Planctomycetes bacterium RBG_13_46_10 | reverse complement strand
AAAAATCCACGGTCACCAATTACAGGCTCCAACACAATGGTAACAATAAATTCTGCTCCCCTTATATCGGCAGTTCCCATCAGGATGATATTATCAGGCACAAAAAGCACGACAGGGGTCAAAAATCTTACACCTTCTGCCTCCATAGGCCATTTTGACCGGCTGATTGCCTCATTGATACCTTCTTCGAGAACAACAAGCTCGAATGGCTTTTCCTTTTGCACGCCGTTATAAAGCTCAGAAGATAAATTAGTCAGATACGGATGAACCCGTTTATTCTCGGTACTATTAATATTAGCCTTTAATGGCTTATAACGTGAGGGTCTATAGAACAGTAAAGCAAAAATTGTACAGGCAACTGCTATATCAACTAGAAGCCAACGGATTATTTTTCTGTATTTATTCTTTGTTTGAGATTCCAAATTTACCTCATCAATACATACCAATTGCTAATAAACTACTTAAAAAACTATTTACGCCTTGCTTAAAATCACCACTAATATTATAGTTATTCCGGTTTTTATTAAAAGGACTTTTAAAGTCCTATTTTTTTCAAAGGCTCCTAAGCATAAACTTTCTGCATTTAAGTAGAAACTCTTAGGACTATATTATTTACAAGAAAGAGAGGTTCGTTTTAAAAAATGTCAAATCACTTTGCTGATCGGCTCTGCGAATCTGTAAAAACCAGGAAGACTTCTTTAATTGTAGGATTAGACCCCGTTTATAATCGGCTGCCGACAGCAATAACCGGCCACCGACAAATGAATGACGAGTTTGACGCTGCTGCTGCGGTGGATGCAATCTTCGATTTTTGCACTCAAACTATGCGAATCATCGCCCCTATGGTGCCTGGTGTTAAAATAAATATCGCCTATTTTGAGAAGTATCTCTGGGAAGGCATAGAGACTTATTATTCGTTAATCAACGAGGCCGATGACCTGGGTTTGGAGATAATCGGAGACGTAAAACGCGGTGACATCGGCCATACTGCGGAATTATACGCCTCGGCTCACTTGGAAAATCCTGAACTAACCGGCCTGGAGGACACCATTACGCCGGATGCTATCACTGTCAATGGTTATACAGGTGCCGATGGCATCGAACCCTTTGCGGAAATGGCCACCAAACAGGGCAAAGGCATATTCGTTCTTGTCCGGACCAGCAATTCTTCTGCAGCAGCAATTCAGGATTTTACCGATACTGACGGCCAAAGAATGTATGAAAAGCTCGCCGAGCTTGTTAGTGAGATAGCTAATAAACCGGAGCGCATCGGCAAAAACGGTTATAGCAACGTAGGAATGGTTGTCGGCGGGACATCGCCTGATGTCACAACGGCTTTACGCCGAAAGTATGGTAAAATTTGGTTTCTCGTGCCGGGATACGGCTCACAGGGCGCATCAGCCGCTGATTGCATACGATTCTGCAAACCGGACGGCACCGGCGCTTTGATTAACGCTTCGCGCTCTATAATCTATGCTTATGAAAAGCCACAGTACAAAGGCCTATTCGGCGATGACTGGAAAAAATGTATAGAGCAGGCGGTTATCGATGCCAAAATAGATTTAGCCACCGCCATGCAGGCCAAGTTATGAGCAAAGGATTTTTCAGCGGCAAAATTATTTTAGTAATGGGTCTGGGGCGGTTTGGGGGCGGAGTTGATGTAGCAAAATTCATTGCAAAAGCCGGTGCGAAAGTAATAATAACAGACCTGGCAAGTCGACAACAACTCAGTGACTCCATACAAAAGCTCGAAGAATTTCCGGATATTGAATACCACCTCGGCTCACACAAAGAGGCTGATTTTTTGCAGGCTGATATTATCGTAGCCAATCCAGCAGTACAGCCAAATAATAAATATCTGGAGCTTGCCCGGCATCATAAAAAGTTCGTTACATCACAAATCGGCATCTTTTTCGAGCTGTGCCCTGCGACAATCATCGGAATAACCGGAGCCAACGGAAAAAGCACAACCACAGCACTGACAGCGCATCTTTTACGAGGGACGAAGGACGAGGGACGAGAGATAAGTAACGAAAATGTTTGGTTAAGCGGAAATATCGGCAATGAGCCGTTACTAACAACACTGGATCAAATCAAAACTGATGACTTAGTTGTGCTGGAGCTTTCAAGCTTTCAGATCGAACAATTGGCAGAAATTAAAAAAACGCCAAGAGTTGTTCTGCTAACTAATCTTACGCCGAACCATCTCGACCGCTACGGCACATTTGAGAATTATTGCGCCGCAAAAGAAAACATCTTTAAATTTCAGAAGCTTGATATAAACAACCCTTCGATTTCAATATTTAACGCCGAGGATGAAATCGCTATCGAATGGTTTGAAAAATATAAACGAGATAGCGGCAGGATTTGCATCAAATTTTCAGCAGATGATGTTAGCCGAGACATTCGCGATAAATTTACTTTGCCTGGCCGTGCCAATCTTTCAAACCTTGCTGCCGCCATCACCATCGCCAGGCATTTTGGCGTTAAAGATGACCAGATTAAAAAAGTTTTGCCCATATTTAAGGCTTTACCTCATCGACTCGAATTAGTAGCTGAGAAAAGGGGCATCCGCTGGTACAATGACTCGAAAGCTACTACGCCACAAAGTGCAATTACCGCTTTGGAAGCTTTTGACCGGCCGATAATTATTATTGCCGGCGGATATGATAAGCGTCTGCCCTTTGACGAATTTGGCCAAAAAATCGCTGAAAAAACCAAGGCCG
>MHYD01000064.1:9090-16789 GCA_001824645.1 Planctomycetes bacterium RBG_13_46_10 | reverse complement strand
AAACCGCACCAAAAATCGCAGAAGCAATACAGAATTTCCAAATGTCAATACAAGGAGTGGCAGCCACTGAGCAAAGCGAAGTGGATGGACCATCAACCTCATTACATTCGGTCGCTGCCACACAGTCGAGCATCGAGACAGTCAATTCTCTCGCCGAAGCCGTTCAATTAGCGAATCGCCTCGCAGAATCCGGCGACGTGGTTTTGTTAAGCCCAGCCTGCGCAAGTTATGATATGTTTGAGAACTACGAACAGCGTGGCCGAGAATTCACAAGACTTGTGCAGGAAATCAACACTTAACATATCTACAAAAAAGCTGAATTGAACAAGCACAGCCTTTAAAATATTTAAAATTATATGTTTATTTACTTTCCTTCGATAAAATTGTTTATTACTTTAACCTCAGCATCGTGTGGGGCACCAGCCTCATAAATGTCTTTTGGGCCTGTGGAGGGGTAATCTATTAACATTAATATTGTTCCACTTACACTTGTGGTAGTCTTTTGATATACCATAATTTTCCTGGCCAGGTGTGTTTCGGCATCGACGATAATTGTAATTTTCTCTTGCCAGCCGCTTTCTTTGGTGTAATCCAATTTTATAATCTTAGCGGGGCGGTCTCCATATACACTGTCAGAATATTCAACTTTTGCGCCGCTTTTCTCCAAACCAGAAACACAATCCAGCCATATTTCCTGCATGCTTGCAGGCTGGTCCTTTTCCGGATAACGAGGAAATGTAATGGTTATAGTGTTATTCTTTGGGTCGTATACCTTTTTTGAGTTTAACTCAATAACCTCTATGTCACCACTTAGTCCGATAGAGACAATTCGATAAGGATCTATTGATTGCCAAAATTCGCGGCTGTTCCAGTATTCGAGCTTGTCAACAGGAACATTATTATTACCTATTATTTGTTGTGTTGCGTGTATCCATTGGACTTGTTTCATCGCAGTAATTACGTCCGATGTAGCAAACGCCGCTGTCGTCCCATGAAATGATCCGGTGTAATGGTATAAACCCACCATTACCACAATAATTATCACCGCCACAGTGGCGAGTTTTGTTATGTTACTTTTTATAATTGTTCTCCAGATACTCGGCTGAGCATTAGCCGATTCTTTCCCTTTGACTTCGCCCAGGGTAAGCTTCTCTGATTTTTCAAATGCCTTCACCATATCTGAAAGAACTGCTTCATCCGTTGTAGCATTGGTTTCGATGTTGATATTTTTAATCAGTTTTTCTATATTTTCTGCTGGTCTCATAACTTTTCCTCGCTATTCAAAATTGACCGCAGCTTGTCCAGTCCGTAGCGGTACCTGCTCTGGACTGTGTTAATTGAAACGCCCTGCAGATCGGCAATTGCCTTGAATTTCATTTCACCTTGAAGGTGCAGACTTACTACCTCTTGCTGCTCATACGAAAGCTGGGAAAGTGCATTATTAAGTTGTTTTATCTGCTCGTTTTCGACAATCCACTGCTCCGGCCTTTTGTAGGTTGAAACAATTGGCTCAGCGTTATCCAGACCAGTTGTTTGGTGCCGCTGCCTGGCCCTATTCCAGTTTCGTGCACGATTTGCAACAGAAACAGTCAGATAACTTTTCAAATTGCCATTAACTTTAAGACGCTGTGAGGACTGAGCAAAAGATAAAAAACAATCATGAACAACATCCTCAGCAGTAGCCGTATCGTTCAATAAAGCTAATGCAAGCCTTAGCAGATTATCCTTATACTTTTCATAGATGCGGCATAAGGCAGCAGAACTACCTCGCTTAAATTTCCACATAAGCAGCTTATCTTCTAACATCTATACACCACGTGGTTTTACCCCGAAATATGTTCGTCAATGATAATACAATTTAACCAGGTATTTTAGTCTCAATAAAATCAATTTTTTCAATAGTCCTTCATAAAGTCACTTCCTAAAGCTGCCGATTTTAAAACCATTAGCAATAAAAATAAAGGTACTCGCCGCTGGTGTTACCTTTGGCGAAGCCGGGTTGGGGGGAAGGAGGTTGTAAAAGATGGTTATGAATAATGAGCGGAGAGCCGAACAAAGATTGCGTTATCATTGGCCTATCTGGTTTGCTGAAAACTTTAATGGTGAGCTTACACAAGGACAAATGATTGATATTTCCAGCATAGGAGCAGCCTTTACCTGCTATAATGACGGCAGCTGCCCCTATTCAGGCCAACATGTAACTGCTCGTTTTAGCGTTCCCCACTATGGGCCGGATGACTCTTTTGATATGGAAGATTACATTCGTTCAGGTTATGTGTACAGGATAGATGACATAAACAGGTTTTCTCGCCGTATTGCAATCAAATTCACTAATCCCTTACCGTTCAAACCAGGTGAACAAGATATTTTTGCATTGGATAACAGCAAAAAATTTAGGTGCCTTACGGTATAACTATAATAATATTCACTGCAGTTTACGGAGTTCCAAAAGGCAGCCGACATATTCACCTGTATTCGACCGTCTTTTACATACATTCCTTGGTGTAATGAACTATTTTCCTTTTTTCTTCTATTTTTTGCCACTTTTTATTCTCTCCTTATTGACAAAATCATATAGAAATATTTACAATTCACCGTAATATGAAAATATCAGCCAATATTAACGTGTATGCGAAATATATCGAATTATTTAACGCATTTAGAGGTGATAATTGCAAAATATTAACGAAATAGCGATAATAGACCGTATTAAGCTCTTGCGAAGACAATATGCTGGCGAGAGAGGTAAAAGCAAATTCGCCCGGTCGTTGGATATAAGTGCTTCTACTTACAGCTATTATGAAGATAATAGGGTCCCGCCTGTCGAAATTCTGCTTAAAATATGTGAGATTACAGGTACGGATCTGGAATGGTTGCTAACAGGCAAAAAAACAGAAAATAAATTCGCATTTAGAGGGAATTCAGAACTTCTGCAGAAATTAAATAGCCTTTTTACAAGCAATCCAGAGATGACCGACGCAGTTCTGGCTTTCATTGAGCTACTATATGAGAAAAAGGGAATTGAAACCCGGTTTGATACCGATGCAAAGTCCACAAAATCAAATCGACCCGGCTGGATACCTGTACTCGGCAGAACCGCCGCAGGTATAATCCATTTTTGGGACCAAACACTTTTACCAGAGCCGAAGCAGGCTATTACTGAATTAGACGAATTAGTAACAAAGCACATCGGAAAAACTATTATTTGTTCAGCTAACGGCACTGTCTCAATTGACTTGCAGGCCCGCCCTTTGGTCGAGAATCTTAAAAACCTACAGGTAAATATTATCAAGCTCGCAGGACCTGAGGAGGAACAAATTGTTGAGTTTGTACAGTGCGAGGATATTCATAGGTTATTTCCGGACAGTTTTGCGCTGCAGATAGATGGTGACAGCATGTCGCCGAGAATAAATGATGGTGATATTGTGATTCTAAGCCCTTCGGTTCCGGCAGCACAAGGTCAAGTAGGAGTCGCACGTATTACAAATCAAATAGGTGTCACCTGTAAGCTTTTAAGAACAAGTGAGAGCGAAGTGCACCTCATATCTATAAATGAAAAGTACGAAACCAAGGTTCTACCCAAGAAGGATTTACTTTGGGCATTGGCTGTATTGTGCCACATTAGTATTTGATTACTACTTGTATCAGTTATGTCCACGGAATTTACTTTAACACCAGGCGCCAACAACCTCACTATCACGGTGATTTATGACAATAACCGAAACAGCGAGGAGTTGGAAATTGCATGGGGATTTTCAGCGCTTATAACCGGCAATAAAAAAACCATTCTCTTTGATACAGGCGGAGACGGCTCGTTACTTCTCAGCAACATGAAAAAATTAGCGATAGAGCCTAACGATATAGATGCTGTGGTTCTCTCTCATATTCACGCTGACCATACAGGTGGCTTGGCCGACTTTCTGCAAAAAAATCTTAACGTCACTGTCTTTATGCCGGAATCGTTTCCAAAAAAACTTAAAGAAAACATCCAACAATATGGAGCAAAAACTGTTGAGGTTAAAGAATCCTTGATGATTTGTGAAAATGTTTATTCTACAGGCCAGCTCGGAAGATTGATAAAAGAGCAGTCGTTGATTATACGAACAAAAGCCGGATTAATCATAATAACCGGCTGTGCGCATCCTGGTATTGTTAAGATGCTGACTGCTGCAAAAGACTTAATGAAATCTCTCGACCCGGCTCGAGACGGGAACGATGTCCTTTTAGTAATGGGAGGCTTTCATTTAGAATGGGCAACAAAAGGCAAGATTGAAAAAATCATTTCATCTTTCAAGCAAACCGGCGTGCGATATATAGCTCCATGTCACTGTGCCGGCGAAAAGGCAAGGAGCCTATTCGAAAAGCACTTCGGTAAAAATTATATAAACATCGGCGCAGGAAAAGAGATAGCAGCAGCTAATTTACAATAGGACATTATTTAGACCGTCACAACAACTGACCTGCTTCATTTTGCATTAGGAGTTTGTCCGGCCTTCATCATCTCTTGTTGTTGCTGGTGCATCTTTTGGAAAAAGCTCGATATTTCCATTAAATGCTCTTTGGGAAGTGCAACTTCAAGGGACATTTTGCCGTTGCCGGCTTTGCCGGTAAATGCAATATTGCTCTTTGTTGGAATATCCATCTTCGGTATCGGAATCGGCATAAAGGCTGTAATTATTCCGAAGTACTGCAAAAAGTTAAATGTCCCTACGAATTCAGCCCTATCAGACTGTGGAAGCAATGTCATAGCAGCCTTCATCTCATCGGCCAATTGTTTTGGACCGCCCGCTTTGACTTCATCGATAAGCTCACGTATTGCAGAATTCGGGTCGCTTGAGACGGCACAAATCCAAAGACCATCTGCTACCGCCCACCGGTAATCGAATCCATTACCAAACATTGCGTTTAACATTTGTCCTTGCGGCACATTGGGATCTGCAAACTTCATCATTAACTTTGCTGAATCTATTGAAATTCCTTTATAATTGTCTGTGTCTCTTTTTAATTCAAATTTTATTTCCATGCCCAAGCTCTTATAAAAATCAGCAATACTACCGGTATTCATCATCTTTACAGCTTCATCGATGACTTTATCAAATTTATCCGCATCTTTTATATCAATAAAAAACCTAAACGCAAAAGGTGGTTTGTTTGACGTATCGACCGAAAATGAGAATGCTGATGAATCTCCAAGACAATCAAGCATATTTACTGCAAGTTTCTTCATCTCCTCGATATCTTCATCAGTGATTTTGTCACCAGCCATAGCTGCAACTAAATCCATTCTTTTGACATTGAATTGCCTGATGAATGGTGTATTCATTTTGCATCCAGCATTCACCACTGCTCCATTTTTCAAATACCCTAACAACTTATTTTCCTGTTGTGATGAAGCATCAGAGACAAACATCCTGGCCATATTAGAATCAGGTACAGCTGAAATGCCGACATTTATATTACATACATTCGGCTTCGGCCCAATAGTTAAACTTAGCGATTTTGTTTCCTTCATCAGTGTTTTAAAAATTTCGGCATACATATTCATTATAACTGCCGGATTTCCCATCGGCCCCTGCCCACCCGCCTTCATACTTTCCAGCATTTTTTTAAACTCCTCGATCCTGGCAAGTAGCATAGGTCCGAAAGTCTTGGAGGCTAACTGAACGTTTCCATAAACCCAGACGGGCTCGTTAACCGCCTTTTTGATTTCGTCAGGATCGAGAACATTGACTAAACCTTTGGCTTTGGCATCAGTGAGCGATTTCGCAAGCGTAATTATTTTGTTATAACTTCTTTGTGATTTGATTAAAGCGAAATCGCCCGCCTGAATAAAAAGTCCATCCTTTTTGCCCGTGATTTTGGAGACGCCGTTTGCATCCGGTGGAGATATGTTGGGATTTCCGCCGACAAATTTTTTGTAATCTGTTATCGGAATAAGCATTGAAAGAAAATCATCTCCCACCGATTCTCCCTGTGATAGCATACCAAACAAGGCAAAGCAGCCGTTCATATTCACGCCATTTACGTCCGGACTACCCAATATTTCCGCAAGCTGCATACGTACCATTACTGAGGTTGCCAGCGGCACAGGCGAAACACCAGTCAAAAACTGGTCTATCTGGCCGAGAGTATAATCGAGATTATTTACTCGAATACAGAACATACTATCTGCCGGTATCAACGCCAGCAGCTTATCACCTTTCGGTTCTGTCGCTTTTTCCGCCGCAATGGCAGAAAAGGTAAATAAAAACAGTGAGCATACAACAATTGCACTTCTGACACATTTTGAGTTCAACATTTTTTTGTCTCCATAAATTTACACAAAGAACCCCCCAATAAATTGGGGGGCTAAACATCCAATCCCCAGTTTCACTGTGGATTATTTATTTTATCGTCTTTTATATTTCCCCATTAATTGTCCCTGGCCGATGATATGACCCTCCATTGCCTTTAGTAAATCGCGTTTCCTAATGCCGGGGGACAAATTAAGTTCCGTATCAAGCGCATAAATCTTAAAAAAGTATCGGTGCGTACCACCTGGTGGACATGGGCCACCGTAACCAATCCTGCCAAAGTCACTGGTGCCCTGCTTGGCACCATTTGGCAAAACCTTATCAGGTGGAATTTTCTCTTTCAACTCCCTTGCATCCGCGGGCAGATTAAATAATACCCAATGCACCCACGTGCCCACAGGTGCATCAGGATCATCAGATATAATGGCAATACTCTTTGTACCAACAGGGGCCGTATCCCATTTTAATGGTGGTGATATATCCTGCCCATCGCAGGTATATTTGGATGGAATCATAGCCTCATTCTCAAAAGCCGGGCTTTTAATTTTAATATCCATATTTTTTGCCTCCTTTTATTCCGCAGGCAACAGTCCCGATTTATCGGGGTCAAAACACTAACGCCATCGACTTTGTGCTACGGAGCTGTTTATAAGACCAGCTATTTCTCCTGCCCTTTGGCTCCTCAATCCGGAACCATATTGTAAAGATGTTCCCCTTGTATATCCTCCGGCGGAGCCGCCATAATTTCCAAATCCTCCACCCAAACCTCCTAAAGGCATCTGCCCCATTAAGCCTCCGCCGAATCCGGCAGCCCCAAGTCCAAAAGACGCAAATGGCATTCCAAAACGATAGTTAGCCGGTTCCGCAACCAAGTCACTGATATCATAAACTCGCGTCACTCTCCTGACGGGCAGAGAATTACGTGTAGCAATAATAATTACTCCATGCTCAACAATATAGCCCAATTCTTCCGGGCTGCTCGACACCGCCCTTAATAAAAGCTCCAGACCTGCACTAAGCGAAATACCCGAAAGACCTTCCATATAAATTTGTGTGTCCCGCTGGACAGCGGCATTTTCACTCAAATCCCTCCATATCACCACTATATTCAAGGGAGGACTTGTTGAATTGCGCAAAATCTCAATCGCCTGGCTAAAAGGGGTATGAAACTTAAGAGCGGAGAGGTCAACCGTCCTGGCCAACTGATTGTAAACAAATGTATTAGTGGTTCTATTCAGAACTTTACTCTTTTGATTATTTCGATAAGCTCCTGCCGGTTTTTTCCTATAGCTTGCATTCCCCGCTGCAAAAGCATTGTCCACCAACAAGGAACACAAACAAATAATCAAAGCGGATATTCTTAAAATTTTTCTTTTGGTCATATTCATACTTATAAGATTCGGAGA
>MHYD01000064.1:3368-9042 GCA_001824645.1 Planctomycetes bacterium RBG_13_46_10 | reverse complement strand
TGCGGAACTGTCAATAAAAACAAGGGACAAATCGGCTGATAGCCGATTTGTCCCTTCGCAATGCAAAAAGCACGCGTGGGGGGAAGGGTATTATCTTTTGTCTTTTCCGGTTTTTATGGTTTTTTGGACTCCTGCATAGCAAGTTTATCCGACAACCGCTCGAAGAAATCCCTCTGCCGTTCTTCAAGCTTTTCCAAACGATTCTGAAACTCGAGCATTTGTTTTTCTATCCTCACAAAAACCTTTTCATCTGATCCAGCGGGCTGTACCGGACCACTGAAGGGGAAATTTTCTTTTTTATCTATATTAACCTTCTGCTCTACTATTCTTTCTCGTGAGGTTTTACGTGCCTTATCAACAGATTCCTCCACACTGGCACGATATTTCTCGGGTAATTGATTTATTGCTCCAACTTCTGTCTTGTACTCAGTTTTACCGACACGAACAGTAATCTCGGTATCATCCTTGTTAGGATTGCCATTAATCGTGATGGTATAAGTCTCATCATTTTGGGAAAAGTGATATAAGTACACTTCATTTAGTAATTCCGGCATGCCATCCCCCCCAGAGGGCATTGTGATGTTAACATTTAAATCACCCGGCAATTCATCAAAAGGAATTTCTATCCACTTACCTTCTCCCGGCGGGAGTTTATAAACTTTATTAGGACGCCAGAGAACCTCTGATTCCGGTTCAGGTGGATACTTCAAGTCAACCTTGCCGTTAACAGCTTCGAGCTTTAATTCGACGGTTTTACGTTGACCCAAATGGATAACTTCAAGAGAGACTTCCGCACCTACGCCGGCTTGACGTACCGCGCTTACCAATTCACTGTTACTATTCAAATCTTTACCTTGAAAACCGATTATAATATCATCTCTCTCAAGACCGGCTTTATCCGCAGGAGAATCACGATATATATTGATTATCCTTATACCCTGATCGGGTGAAAGACCAAGATGCTTTCTCAATAAATCAGGTAAAGGTATTGGGTCCAACTTGATACCCATACCAACATAAGCACGTTCACCTTTGACCTGCTCAGTTCCTGCTGCAATGCCCGCTTTCAGGATATGGTTTGGAAATCCGCCGGGATGAGTCACCAAGGTGAACTGGGCGAGCTGGGCATTTAAACCCGTACTAAATGAAAGCAAAGTCACAATACATATCGCAATAACTCTTTTTGGCATTATTATTTTCCTTTCTTGAATCAAGCCGATTCTATGTACTATATGGAATCCTCAAGAGAAGCCGTCCTAACTATATTCTCTCGCAATCCCTCAACAAGCCATTGATTACCATTTTTATCGGTAAAAGTGTACCAGTCAACATTACGAATTACATTCTGCGGAGAAGGCAACTTTTGTATGCCTTCATCCATCGTAATATCTGGGCGTTGCGCAATAGGAGGTTTTTGTTGAATAATTGGCGGTGTTGAGCGTGTAAGGACAGTAAAATGTAAAGCCAGTCCAATCACTAAGCCGGCCGCTATTCCCGCTGCGAAACGCAAAGGCCCGCTAAATTTTATAATTCCAATTGAAGGACGTTTTTTATGCTGCTGCCATGCTCGTTCAAAGATTTCATCAGCATTTTTGCCACTATTAAGAACCTCAGAAGCAATCAATTCCCGGCTGCGCTGATGCAAATCCTGTAGTTGTACCAGAAGCTCCTTTGCCTCGAAATTACGGTTCAGCTCAGCCTGCAAATCTTGCTTTTCGATTGGTGTTATCTGGCCATCGATATATTTTCCAATCATTATTTCCAAAACATCCTCTTTCATACCGTTTCCTCTTAAACCTCGTTTTTCTCTTTGTCTTTAACTTGGTTAAAAATCATTCGCCGAGCCCTCACAAGCCGAATCTGTACAGTTGTAACAGGAACATCCAATATCTCGGCGATTTGTGCATAAGATAAATTTTCTAAATGTGCCAGTACAAATACCTGGCGGTACATTTCAGGCAATGATTTGACCGCTTGAAGTATTTGCTGGTACCGTTCCCTTAGCTCCAAATTGTCAAGTAGCTGGCCAGCTTTATAATCACACTGCTGGCCAGCTACTTCTTCGTTATTTAGCGAAACAATCCTCCTTTGATTCTTTCGCTGTCTATACTTCAGAGCCTGGCGGCGAGCTAAAACCGCCATCCATGGACGAAAACGCCCCGGCTCACGCAACGTATCGACTTTTCTAATAACTTGAACACAAATATCCTGCATTACATCATCCACACTATCAGTATCATTTACTATGCTATAAACCAAGGCTCTAATCCAATTCCAGTTTTGCGTCAGCAGCAAACGAAAAGCTTCTTTTTCACCCTTTTGTGCAGCAAAAACCAGCAACGACTCGTTTTGCTCTGCTTGCCACGCCATATTACCTCTTTACAATAATAGATACCCTGCAAACAACTTTCATTCACAAACTATCTGTTTTTTCGTTAATAATTTGCTAAATATTTAGTAAATAATAACTTAGGATTTGCGTTTTTCCCTGCGTTAGGGATTAAATGAATAATAAGGCCTTTTTTCAAATCTTCAGGGACCTATAACCACATTTACTTTAGACAATAATCTCGTCCAAAGAACGCTTAGGCACATGGTGGATGCCTTTTGCATCCCGCCAATATTTAATACCCCCATCCGGTGCAACCGATTCTATTACTACTTTCTCTCTGGGCTTACCAAGTGCCAAAACAAGCAATATCTCATAATGTGCAGGTATATCTAAAGCTTCACGAAGCTCTTGTCTCTGAATGGTTCCTATCATACATCCCCCCAAGCCTTTTTCCGTAGCACCCAATAGAATACTCTGAGCCGCTATTCCGTAGTCGCAGCCGAATGACTGGCTTATGGTGGTATCTCCAAGAATGATAATATATGCTGATGGTTTTTCTCCCTCAGAAGGTCCTGCCCAGTCTTTAAGATAACCAGCCCAGCCAAGACACGGAAAAACAAGGGCATTCTTTTCAGGTTCGCAGCAGAGCATATATTTCAGCGGCTGTAAGTTGGCCGCAGAACCTGATAGCCTGGCAAGGTCAACAAGCCCAACAAGAGTCTGTCGTTCAATCACGGCATCCTGATAAAACCGACGATAAGACCTGTTCTTTATTACCAAATCCCTTAACATTGCTTTTAGCCCCATGATACCCCATAATTCTAATAAACTGATGAGTCATTATAGCAGACAATAAAAAAGGTATGCCAATAAAAAAGCTCCGCGTTGCCAATGTATATAACAAAAAATTCGCACACTGGCCGTATGGAGCTTATTACTACAAATCTATTTTTCGCAAACAATTTTACCGGCATCTTTGCCAGTTTGTATTTAAGAACCATTTACTCTCTATGATTCTTTTCTATACTCTCTCTATAGAAGCCTTAAGGTTGTTGACCTTGTCCCTGTCCTGGCCGACCTCGCATTTCCGGGATCCCGAGTTTCTGCATAGTTTCCTCAAAAGTTTTGTTCTTCTTGGCGATGATGTCTTCAATACGCTTAGCGGTCTCTGCGGCATTTTCCTTCTTTGCCAAAGCCTGTATATCCTGAAGCTCAGCTATAGATGCTTCTTGTTCCTGCTGCAGTTGTCTTCGGCCTTTGAGAATCATAATCTGCTGTTCAATTGCCGCTATTGCTTGCTGCTGATCTTCTCGCATCTTCATGAATTTTTCTCTCATTTTGGTTCTTTCTTCCTCAGAGAGATCCTGGAGCGACTGACCAGCAGGCATCGCTGAGGCATCCAAACCTGCTTTGAGTTTTGCAACCTGCTCTTGAATCGCTGCAATCGCTTTTTGCTGCGCCTCAATGTTCCTGAAGCCCCCACGTCCTGCTTCTCTGGGTCTTTCAGCTTCCTGGCCAAATACAGCCCAGGTCACCGCCAGAACCGTCAGAACAACGACGGCTGAAATCAGGTACCGTTTCATAATACTTACCTCCAAAAAAAGTTACGCTTGATCTAATTCCAACAGTAGGAATTAGTATCCGATTACATACCAATCAATATTATACAATAGGGACATAAAAAACTTGGGTCAAAGGGTTTGAGTGATGCGGCTATTTCTTTCCTTGAAGCCGGCTCTGCCGGAGGCATCATCAATGCAGCTAATAAGCCTTGGCCCTTGTGTTATTCTACCACTTGAAGCAATATCACTATAGCAGTTTTCCTATACTGTATAAAGCAAGAAGGATACTCTAAATTGAATAACTTTGTCAAATACTTTTTTATATCGTCAAGTTTGCATTCAGCCAGCTACATTATTTAACATCACCTCCTGTATTTTTACCCGGAGTTGTGCCTTCAACTTTTTTTTGAGATTCTACCTGCTGCTGAAGTCCTTCGGATCTCACAGGTCTTACCGGCTGGTCTTTGGGTCCTTTTTGCAACCTCGTAATTAGTTTTTCAATAATCTCAGCCGTCTTTGGGGCATTCTCCTTCGCTGCCATCTCATGAATAACTTTAAGCTCATTAATGGGTATATCCGGCCTTAGTATTCTTTCAGGTGGTCTCGGCTCTGCCAGCTTCGCAAGCTGCTCCTGGATGTAATTAACCATTTTCTGCTGCTGCTGACGTGCTTCCTGCCATTCTTCTCTAAACTTCGCCTGTTGTTCAGAAGAAGCTTCCGGTAATTTTCTAAATTCTTCGCGGTCTGGTGCTTTTTTTATGATGTCTTTTAGTTTTACCAGTTGTTGTTCGATATCTTCGATTACCTTCAGTTGTTCCTGGCGGCCAAATATTGGGCTTCTCACGGCAATTTGCTCACGCATTTGTGCTCTTATTTTTTGTCTTTCCTCTTCAGATATGCTCTGTCTTTCTCCCCGCAATTTAGCTCTCTCGTCAGCAGATAAGTTCTGAAGCCCCTGCTGACCTTCGCGGTTTTGCCGGCTTTGCCTATTTTCTGTCTGACCGTATGCAAGCCAAGCTACACTTAGAGCCGTTAAAAAAATGACAATTGAGATTAAATTCCTCTTCATAATTTTTATCCTTCCAAAAAGTCAATCTCCTACAAAACCACAATAATTATCAATATGAAGGACTACACTAATACTTTTAAAGTTTGGCTGCAATAAAAAATCAAATATAGACATTTGTCAATGTAGAAACTCACAAGCAGTAAATTCAATTTATTTTTTATTTAATTTTCTGATAACAAATCAAGCTGCTCCTATCCACTTTCGAGGACCAAAGAGCAGCTTGATTAATATAGCTATGCTTTTGTTTACCGTTATCTGAAATATAAAACTGGCGAATTATAGACCGTCTGGAAGATTATCCGACGCACAAGGTTAAACCTTAATTTCTCAGGCACCTCCGCCTTGAGCCCCAGCTTCCCGTTGTCGCTGTTGCCTTTGTCCGCCTCCTCCCGCGCCTGGCTGGTCCTGAGGACCTTGACCCTGACCTTGGCGACTTCTGCCAGCACCTCTCTGGGGCGGCTGAAGTAATGCCGTTATACTATCAGATGTTTCCTTGGCTTTCTCCTTCACAGCCAATTCCTGAACAGCTTTTAGTTGACCGGTGTTGATTATGATGAACTCTTCACCTTCTGCGGCGGGTTGTCTCTGACCTTGCAGCATCGCAATCTGTGTTATAATCGCTCTGAATGCTGTTTGCTGTTCCTGGCGAATTTGCCTACGTTCTTCCATAAATTTGGTTCTCTCTTCTTCTGACATGTCCTGCATTGACTG
>MHYD01000064.1:0-3354 GCA_001824645.1 Planctomycetes bacterium RBG_13_46_10 | reverse complement strand
CCTGAGCTTCGATGCCTGCTTTCAGCTTAGCCACCTGCTCTTCGATGGTTTTAATTGCCTTTAGCTGCTCTTCACTGTTCATTCGCGACATCATCTGGCCGCCACCCATTCTATCACGCATTTGAGCCCTGAACTGCTGTCTTTCCTCTTCTGACATATTCTGCATTCTTTCCCGCATTTGGGCTCTTTCCTCTTCAGAAAGTCCCTGTCCGCCTCTTTGACCGGCACGACCTTGGCCCTGCCCACCACCCTGCCCGGCAGCTTCTCTGCCTTCACGCTGGCCAAGAACGGGCCAGGCTATCGCCAGAGCTATTAAAACCACAACGCTTGTAATCAAATACTTTTTCATAATATTATCCTCCCAAAATAGGTTAACTATTATCTATCTTAACTAATGTCTACAACAACAATTAGTTATTGGTCATATAAACGTTAAATCTAATATAAATGACGCAGATGCACAACGCTTTATTGCAATAGTCCGAACCATCACACAAAAATCTAATAAATTACGTGAAAGAGCTTACTGCACAAAAAATGACTTATTATCCTTTTTTAGTGTTTGTTTGATGGTTGCTTGTCGGTTGCTCGCTTCTTTCATGAAGCCCATAAGTTCGGTTATCTAAGAGAATTGTAATGGTTCCTGTTGACCTGATTGTTGCAGATTTCTGCTGTGGGGCTCTTAAACGAACTAATTTCAAGGTTCGTTAATGTTGGCTGGAAATCTGAGTCGATTCCTTTCAATAATTTTTTTATACCCTATAAATTGCTATGAATTCTGAGCGCATTTTTGACTTCTGTTATAAAGCTTGAAATTTCAGCAAGCATCTTTTCATGATTGCCCAAATTATGCTCAATCAATTCCACTATTTTTGAGCCTATTATAACACCGTCAGCCCCTGCCCGTGCGATTGCTGCCGCGTGCTCAGCACAACTTATGCCGAAACCCACACAAACAGGTATATCGGTGAGCTTTTTTAATTTACTAATCAACTCTTCAACCATGCCTGATAACTCACTCCTGCTGCCGGTTACCCCCAACAGCGAGACGGTATAAATAAAGCCGGTCGTCTTGGAGACAATCAATTTCATTCTCTCAGGCGATGTGTTTGGCGTCACGATAAAAACAGTGTCAAGCCCTGCTGACTTAGCAGACGGAATAATCTCATCTGCATCGTCAATACTCATATCCGCAACAAGGACGCTATTAACTCCGGCCTGGTGAAAATCAACGAAGAATCTTTCAACTCCATATTGATATATAAGGTTGTAATACATTAATAGTCCGATCGGGATATCCTTGTAGTCTTTTATTTTTCGAATGAACTCCAGAGTCTTTTTAACTTTTATCCCGCTTTTCATTGCTCTAATATCAGCCTTCTGGATTGTCGGTCCATCTGCAATCGGGTCGGAAAATGGTATTCCTAATTCAAGAATATCCGCTCCTGAATCGACGGCTGTTTTTACAATCGCAAGACTGGTATCAAAATCCGGGTCTCCAATTACGAAAAATGGTATTAACGCCGTTCTATTCAACTCCGAAAAAACCTGCTCATATGTTTTCATTAGTCTCTACCCATGTTTAACATAGTCAATCTTTCAACGGCCTGTGCTTCTCAACAATCGAGACATCTTTATCACCTCGGCCCGAAAGATTTACCACCACTACAGTCTCAGAATTCAGCTTTCCTTTTTGGCTTATAAGATATGCCAAAGCATGCGTACTTTCCAGAGCCGGCAGTATTCCTTCTTTTTTACACAACAGTTCAAAAGCATCGAGCACCTGTTCATCTTCTGCGGCCACGTATTGTGCTCTGCCGGTATCTTTTAAAAGGCAATGTTCGGGTCCAACAGCCGGATAATCAAGCCCGGCGCTTACAGATTCAGTTTCATTAACCTGTCCCTCCGAATCCTGCAGCAGATATGCTTTTGCGCCGTGTAAAATACCAACTCTACCAGTCGTCAGTGATGCAGCATGTTTTCCACTGGCCAAGCTCCTGCCGCCGGCTTCAACACCAATTAACTTAACGTCCTTGTCATTTAAGAAGCCCGAAAAGATACCTATCGCATTACTGCCGCCGCCGACACAGGCCACAACCATATCGGGCAATCTGCCTATTTGTTCGAGAATCTGCCGCCTTGTTTCACTGCCGATGCAGCTCTGAAAGTATTTTACGATTGTAGGATACGGATGCGGCCCAGCGGCTGAACCGAAGAGGTAAAAAGTATCCATCACGTGTGCAGTCCAGTAACGAAGTGCGTCGTTGATGGCATCCTTTAATGTCCCTGTCCCGCCCTCAACTGGTATGACTTCCGCCCCACAAAGCTTCATCTTATGGACATTGACACTTTGTCGCTCAATATCTGTCACACCCATAAAGATTTTCGTTTCCATACCCAAAAGAGCGCCTATCATCGCTGTCGCCAGGCCGTGCTGACCCGCGCCGGTCTCAGCGATAAGCTTGGTTTTACCCATATATTTAGCCAAAAGGCCCTGACCGAGTGTATTGTTCCCTTTGTGAGCACCGCCATGTACAAGGTCTTCGCGTTTCAGATATACCTTAAAACCGACATACTCGCTGAATCTTCTTGCATAATAGAGCGGAGTAGGTCTGCCATTGTAGTCTTTGGAAAGCTGTGCCAGTTCAGTCACGAAGTGCTCATCCTGATAAAAGCGATAAAAGGCCTCCTCCAACTCCTCCAGAACCGGTATTAAAACTTCCGGAACATAAAAGCCGCCATAGTCTCCGAATCTGCCTTTATATTTCATATCTTCCTCGTTTCTCGATACTGGATACTCGATACTCGTCGAGAATCGAGCATCGAGAATTGAGTATCAAGCAATTGTTATCCTCTTAAATGTTTTATATTGTCAAAAAGCTTTTTCATCTTTTTATGGTCTTTTTTACCCGGCTCGGATTCAACACCGCTGCAAACATCGATTCCATAAACACCCAATTCAACAGCTTCGACTGCATTATCCGGATTTATCCCGCCGGCCAGAAATACACGTTTGCTGATATGCCCGACGATATTCCAGTCAAAGGCACAGCCGGTACCGCCGTATTTCTCCTGATTAAAAGCATCCAGTAAAATAGCATCTGTGAAATAATCATCTGCTTTTTTAATATCCGCCTTGTCTTTCACCCTAATTACCTTCATCACTTTGACATTATGTGAAAGAAACTCTTTGCAGAACCCGGGACTTTCATCACCGTGCAGCTGTATCCAATCTAAGGAACATAAGTTTTTAGCTTCGTGGATTTGGTCAATGGAAGCATTAACAAAAACACCCACAAGGTCAATAAAAGCAGGCAGCTTATTTATTATCTCAACAGCTTTTTCAGGTGATAT
>MHYD01000063.1:6169-6272 GCA_001824645.1 Planctomycetes bacterium RBG_13_46_10 | reverse complement strand
AGGCGGAGATTTCTATAAGGTTGGCAACACGCTCGGCTGCGGCGGAATGGCCCCGCTGGCAGACGGCAAGGTCGTATTGCCTCGCAATTTCAGCCAGTGGAAA
>MHYD01000063.1:2700-5883 GCA_001824645.1 Planctomycetes bacterium RBG_13_46_10 | reverse complement strand
TGTTCGTTGCGGGTGTAAAAACAAAAGTAGTGGAAGCGGATAGCCACTTGTTATTAGCCGTTGACCACCCCTGCCAAACACCCGCAGTCTACTATTCCGGTTCCTGCTGGAATGAAAACAAAGAGTTCGGAACATTTGAAAAGTGGCAGCAATATCTGATGAATTTCAAGAAGCGCATTGATAATCCGATTCAGATACAAATCCAGGACTAATCACAATTTGTTTGGAGAGAAGTTTAATGAAAGTCAGATATTTACCCGACCCGGTTCATTTTTGCACAATGACGACGGAGGAAATACGCGAGAATTTTCTGATTGAATCGTTATTTCAGCCTGATTCGATTGAGATGGTCTATTCTGAGGCGGACCGTGCAATTGTGGGTTCCGCCGTCCCCGTCAATCAGACATTGAAATTAACATCGGCAAAAGAATTGCGAGCAGACTACTTCTGCCAGCGTCGTGAACTCGGAGTCCTGAACATCGGCCGGTCCGGGACAATCACTGTGGATGGTCAAAAATATAAAATGACTAATTTGGATTGTCTTTACATCGGTCGTGGTTCGAAGGAAATTTTATTTGCAAGTGATGATTCAGCTAACCCCGCTCAGTTTTATTTGCTCAGCTATCCAGCCCACAAGGAATACCCTACGTCACACATTCCGCTCAAACAAGCCAGTCCTGTACACCTGGGCTCGGTGGAGGAATCTAACAAGCGGACGATTTGCAAATGCGTTCACCCTGAAGGCGTCAAAAGTTGTCAATTGGTGATGGGATTTACTTTTCTCGAGCCGGGCTGCGTCTGGAATACCATGCCTGCCCATACTCACGAACGCCGGACGGAAGTTTATATGTATTTTAATATGCCGGAAAAAGCGCGTGTGTTCCACTTTACGGGAAAACCCGGGGAAACCCGCCATATTGCAGTTGCTAATAGGCAAGCGGTCATCTCACCAAGCTGGTCGATTCACTCCGGCGTGGGAACCTCAGCATACACTTTCTGCTGGGGAATGGGTGGCGAAAACCAGGATTTTGATGATATGGACCACTTAATTGTTGAAGATATTCGGTGACGGAAAGGCAAGTTTATGATTTTGGACCAATTTAAATTAGATGGTAAAGTCGCCATTGTTACAGGCTCGGCTCGCGGTCTGGGGCAGGCTATGGCCGTCGGCCTTGCAGAAGCCGGAGCAGATATTGCGCTGGTGGATATACTGGATATGGCAGAGCCTAAGAAGCAGATTGAAAAGCTGGGACGAAAATGCACCGCTATTTCCGCAGATTTGAGTAAAAAGGAGTGCGTTGACGAAATCGTGAGCACCACCATCCGGCAGCTCGGCGGAATTGATATTTTATTTAACAACGCCGGGATTATACGCCGGGCCTCATTTACAGAATTTACGGAAAAAGACTGGGACGATGTGATTGGTATTAATCTTCGCAGTGTGTTTTTCCTCAGTCAGGCTGTTGTCAAAGTTATGATAGAGCAAGGTCGCGGCGGAAAGATTATCAACACCGCATCATTGCTCAGCTTTCAAGGCGGTATTCTGGTGCCTTCTTACACAGCATCCAAAAGCGGCGTAATGGGGCTGAC
The DNA here is from genome assembly GCA_001824645.1 of Planctomycetes bacterium RBG_13_46_10. Lineage (GTDB taxonomy): Bacteria > Planctomycetota > Phycisphaerae > Sedimentisphaerales > Anaerobacaceae > RBG-13-46-10. The sequence continues at coordinate 4,293 of MHYD01000063.1, read as the reverse complement.
ACGCTTAATGGCCTGTGAGTTGGCCAAACACAAAATTAATATCAACGCTATTGCTCCGGGATATATGGCGACCGAAAACACCAGAGCACTTCGTGAAGACCAGGAGAGGAATAAAGCTATCCTCTCCCGTATTCCTGCCGGGCGATGGGGAAAGCCGGAAGACCTCAAAGGAATTGCAGTATTTCTGGCGTCCGCCGCGTCGGATTACATGAACGGCTATACGGTTGCCGTTGATGGAGGTTGGCTGGCCAGATAATTTCTCTTAAGACTTTAGTTGGCTTTTATATAAATCAGGAGAGAATGTGGATATCAAAAACACAATAGAAATACTTATTCGTGATGGTTTTATTCTTGTGTTCAACCAGGATAAGCTCGATGTCGTAAAGACGGCGCAGGCCCTGATGAAAGCGGAAATCTACAATATGGAGGTTACCTGCAGGATTCGAACCCCGCTGGAGAAAATCCATAAACTTAAAAAGGAGCTTCCCCAGTTCTGTGTTGGCGCTGCAAGCCTGATTGATTTTGCTGCGATGTTGAATATTTACAATCAACAACACAGCGACAATCCGTTACCAACATTGGAAGAAGCTGTCGAGGCGGGGGCAAACTATCTCGTATCCGCAGTTAACTTTAGCAACGAAGCATATAAGAAGTACGCAGGCAGGGTCACGATGATTCCAGGATGCGGCACCGTCACCGAAATTGTTGAGCAATACTCGAAAGGCGCAAATATGTGTAAGCTCTTTCCCGCGAAGGAACTCGGTGGACCGGCTTACATCAAGGCGATTGACCCTGCGATTCATAAACTCATCAGTATCGTCCCAACCGGCGGCACTACGCCGGAAAACATTCCGGATTATATCTCTGCGGGTGTTCTGGTTTTGGGTGGCTCTTTCAGTATGATTGCCAAAGAAACATTTAAGAAAATTGTCGATGAACAAAACTACGAGCTGCTCTCAAATGAGATAAAGAAAATTAAGGTCCTGATTGATGAATGCAGGTCAAAACAGTATCCGGAATTGAACTTCAAATCTGCTTCCATAGGCCAAGTATGCCGTGCAACCGGCAGAAATTTCAATGTAGGCAGATTAGAAATATAAGGATTCAGCTTCAACGGAGAGGGCGAGATTCGAACTCGCGGTACCAGCATTCACCAGTACGACGGTTTAGCAAACCGTTGCCTTCAGCCACTCGGCCACCTCTCCAAACAATCCTATGATAATCTACATTTTGTGAGCCCATATTGCAAGAAGATAAGCGGCAATTCATTGACAACTCAAAAGCTGGTCAAATATAATACAGCAAACAGTAAAAAGCTGTCAAAACGTAATTACTTGCTCATATTAGTGAGCGCCCGTAGCTCAGCTGGATAGAGCAACGGATTTCTAATCCGTAGGTCGTGGGTTCGACTCCCTCCGGGCGTATTGTTATTTTAACCAAAAAACGGCGTTTCCAACGTGAAATGGCCGTTTTTTTATGTTTTTTATTTCCCTCTTTTTTTGCAATGCGATGCAAATAGATGCAATAAAATGGCGGAGTAATGGCGGAGTAAATGGCGGAGTGAAAATCGACAGTTTTTTGTCGGGGCTTTAT
>MHYD01000063.1:1803-2611 GCA_001824645.1 Planctomycetes bacterium RBG_13_46_10 | reverse complement strand
ACCTGTATCAATCATTAGTGCCTGTTACTTTGTGGGCTTCACTACTCAAATCTGGCAGAGATTCAACAGCGGTTGCCTCTTGCCCTCTCAGTGTGTGCGTGTACTTGCTCATCGTAAGATTTATGTCGCTATGCCTCATAAGCGTTTGGGCTGTTTTGGGGTGGACGCCTGAAGCGGCAAGCATAGTACCGAACGAATGTCTTAAACTGTGAAAACAAACCTGCCCACGTTTCGGGTCAATCTTTATCTTTGCTGCTGCGAGGTCTGCTCTTAGCATATCTGCCATATTGTATTTGCTCGGCAGTTTGAAAGCGGCAATGTGCGGCAGTTTATTTGCAAGAAGGCCTTTAAGCATAGCAGTGGTATCAGACCGAAGCGGTAGCGTAGCGCCTCGTCCGTTCTTCGTGTACTTCCCAGCAAGGGTTACAAGCTGTTTGTTAAAATCGAACGATGCTACAGTCAGGCATCTTATCTCGTTGGCCCGAAAGCCCGTCTCTGCTGCGAAGCGGTAAAGGATGGCTCGTTCAGACCCCGTCAATCCAAAAAGCTTTTCAGCAGTCTCTGTGTGCTTTAAGAGCAACCGTAGTTCGTCTGATTCAAGTGCTGCTCGTTTTTCGCCTTCGGCCTTTGCTGGCTTCAGGTGCGTTAGCGGACTGGCAGTGATTCGACCGTCCATTACCGCCCATCGGCAAAACTGTCGGCTTGCAGCAAGGTAATAGTTCTTTGTTTTCGCCGTTGCTGGTTCTGTTTCCGTAGCCGCAATTTCGCCTTTGTCGTTTTTTTGATAAACCTCTTTTTTCAAAATCGA
>MHYD01000063.1:1534-1780 GCA_001824645.1 Planctomycetes bacterium RBG_13_46_10 | reverse complement strand
CGGAAATATCCGCCCAGGTCACAAATCCACATTCACCAAAAACACGCCTTACTCGTTTGTATTGAAGTTCTGTGTATTGAGGTGTGCAACCCGCAGCAAGCAAGGACTTCTTCCAGTCCTCCAAGTGTACTGATAGCAGCTTGCCACCCTCTGCTCTCTGGCCGTCCAGAAGCCCCCACGAGACAAGTTTTTTCAGAAAGGTAGCTGGCACTACCTCCAACCATCGATTAAGCTCCACGCTTAGTA
>MHYD01000063.1:870-1523 GCA_001824645.1 Planctomycetes bacterium RBG_13_46_10 | reverse complement strand
AACTTGCAGGACACAAGAGTCTCGATGTTATCCGCCAACGATTGTGTTGAGCGTTTTTCTGTAAATCCGGGTATCCGGTGCCGCCTTCCCATATGGTCGGTTATGTCGATATACCATTTCTGAGTTTTTTGCCGTTTGCCGTCTTTGTCTGTATACTGTTCGTGATAGAGTCTCATTTTTTCACCCCTTTATCTTTAAACCAAGAGTTTCTAATATTATCGACGCCCGTTTAGAACCCAAATCCCGTTTTCCGCTAAGATAGGCATAGACAGTTCTTGCATGTAGTTTGCCTTCGAGTTCCTTAACGAGCCTGTAATGGGACCATCCTCTACGCTCTAACTCATTCTCGATAGCTTGTTTTATAGTCATAATCAAACCTCTATTAGAATGGTACTGTACAAAACGGCAGTAATCAAGTGATACCTTAAAAATATTACAATATATTTTTTTCAGGCCACTGCGTACGACTAATAATAGCCCTTATTAGACTGTGTCGCCATTTTCCTTTGATGTAAACGATATTCCCTTTGAATCGTCTTCTTACTTTCCTGGGCTGATAACCTTCTTCTGCAAGTTTTTTACATATCGCACGGAGACTCAACCCGATATCATTAAGCTGTAATATCCGCGGAATTATCCGCTGTTCGTCAGGA
>MHYD01000063.1:719-861 GCA_001824645.1 Planctomycetes bacterium RBG_13_46_10 | reverse complement strand
ATCCGGGCCGGGTCTTTCGGGTCGTCCATCCAGCCGTAAGGCAATAGGCGACTCATTCTTCTGCCGTCTGCCTGATGCCGTAGCATCGCCGGACTAATTTGCTCAGCATTGAGTCCCGATTGCAAATTCAGAGCAGCATCAA
>MHYD01000063.1:0-591 GCA_001824645.1 Planctomycetes bacterium RBG_13_46_10 | reverse complement strand
GAGAGACCAGAGAGCTTAGAGGCTGCGCATGGAAAAGATCTTCTAAGTTCTTCTAAATCTCTAACATCTTTTGAATTCTCTAAGCTCGCTAACATCTTACAAGTTCTCTACAATCTCTGGCTTCTCTAAGACGATGTCCAACTAATATCCTTTTTCGGGCGGACTACCTGAGTAATAATAACGAGTAGCTCTTCGCTGATTGCCAAGCTTGGAGATTGAAATAATGTCCTTGCGTACAAAAATCTTTAGTGTGCGCCGTCCCCTCTTTTGTCCTTTCACTCTGTCGAGTCCCATGATTTCCGCCGCTTCATATCCACTGAGGTAAAACGGTTCTTCACCGGCACACACTTGCAGCTCATAACAAACAAGAGCGAGGAGTCTTTCCGGTTTTCCGCCATAATCGCCAAGTTCAGTGATGGTCTCATCGTACCGATTCTTGGCATTTGATATAGCTGCGGCAAGCTGACCACCAACACTGTACTTAATCCTGTCCCAAAGTTCCTCAGCCTGAACCTCTACGTCTTCAAATGCAAGCTGATGTCCGGTTTCATCGACAAGTTTATTGCGCCATTTTTCAAACCACTGTTTTAT
>MHYD01000062.1:72223-73978 GCA_001824645.1 Planctomycetes bacterium RBG_13_46_10 | reverse complement strand
CATTGTGCACCTCCTGTCTTTTAGAGTTTTATCATGCCGATACTCTAATTGCAACTGGCACAGTTTTTGGGGGTAAGGTCACGGTCTATCTAAATACAATAAATTGAATTGTATGAGCAGATTAAGTTAAATATCACGTGGATAGATCTTATCTAGCTGATTGAGGCTTTGCAGTGCTATCATTATCCGGATTGTGCAACCGGCAATGAGCTGCCGTTAAAAGATGGTGTTTACGACCATCCTATCGATGCCCTGCGTTACTTTTTCGTCAACTACAAACACCCCCAACGAGCCGCCGCCCGGAGGTATTAAAATCGTAGAAGACGGAATACAGGAGACAAAATTTAGAATAAAATTGAATTTAGGCCTAAAAATGCGCATAAAAAAAGACAGGGCCGAGGTGCGGAGGGAGAGGAAAAGCGAGATAACCTCAGCCCTGTTGTATGCTTAATGTATTCAATTGTACTATTTTAGTTTAAAACAGTTAATATTGTTTTGCGTAACAAAGGTCCAATAAGCAATTTATAGTAAAAATCACGCAATTCCAAATATAACTACTTACCATTATATCCTATTTATTAAAAGTTGACAAGCCCAATTTTGTAACAAATATAAAAATTTTATTAAATTTTTTTTAGCCTCCATCGGAGCATAAAAATTCAGAAATAAACTTCGTAAATTGTTATTTTTTGGGATGTTACTGCTGCTTGTCTTTCTCTATGACCGATTTCGGTCGAGAACCTCTTCCATTTGGCGAGGTTCAAAAACCTGAAGAGAGCTTGGCGGCGTCAGAGATGGCAGGCAGTCGCTCTATTGACTTAGGAACCATTCTGCATTATCCTAACTACTGTTTCTGTAGAAAAGATTTCAGGTGAAGTTTATCCTGTTACTGTTGAAATCCACGTTTTCTGTCGTGCAGAAAGCTGGGTATGAAGACGATACCGGCTTTGGTGTTAGCTGGGCCGAGGAATGAAGGAAGAAATAAGAATTGAGAATTTGGAATTTCTATATTCTAAATTCTTTTAAGAAAGGTTCGGAAAATCATTATGCTAAAGAGAACACACAACTGCGGGCAGCTTCGTCTGGAAGATTCCGGCAAAAAAGTAATTTTGGCCGGCTGGGTGAACTCCTACCGCGACCACGGCAACCTCGTTTTCATCGACCTTCGCGACAGGGAAGGCCTGACCCAGCTTGTTTTTAATCCCGAGACCCAGCCCGAAGCGCATAAGCTGGCTCGGACCGTTCGCTGCGAATGGGTTGTAGCGGCCAGCGGCGTTGTTCAGCCGAGAAGTAAAGGCATGGAAAATCCCAAAATGCCGACCGGCCAAATTGAGGTCTTCGTACATCAGCTTGAAATACTCAATGTCGCCAAAACACCGCCCTTCGAGTTTGATAATGCTGATAAAGTGGGTGAAGAGCTTCGGCTGAAAAACCGATATATCGACCTGCGAAGACCGGTGATGCAAAAGAAGCTTGCAGTTCGACACCGCGTCTGTCAGATTGTCCGGCACTATTTCGACCGGTTGGGTTTCTGGGAGATTGAAACGCCTATGCTGGCGAAAAGCACGCCGGAAGGCGCCAGAGACTTCCTCGTTCCCAGCAGGCTGCTAAAGAGCTGTTTTTATGCTCTGCCACAATCGCCCCAGCTTTTCAAACAAATCCTGATGGTCAGCGGCATCGACAAGTACTTCCAGATTGTCCGCTGCTTCCGGGACGAAGACCCGCGGGCAGACCGGCAGGCGGAGTTTACACAAA
>MHYD01000062.1:72041-72168 GCA_001824645.1 Planctomycetes bacterium RBG_13_46_10 | reverse complement strand
TCAAAGGTCTGTGCGCACCGGCAGGTGAAAAGTATTCCAGGAGTGACATAGAAAAAACTCTCACCAGTTTTGTCGCCGACTACGGTGCCAAGGGGCTTAGCTGGGCAAGACTTAAAAATGAAAATGG
>MHYD01000062.1:69311-72019 GCA_001824645.1 Planctomycetes bacterium RBG_13_46_10 | reverse complement strand
CTGGGTAAATACTTCAGCCCCCAGCAACAGCAGCAGATAATTGAATGTTTCGGGGCAAAAGACGGCGACCTGATTTTATTGCTGGCTGATAAAGAGCAGGTTGTCAATAAGGCTCTAGCGCCGTTACGCTGCAAACTGGGACGGGAGCTAAAGCTTTATGACCCCGGCAGCTTCCAGTTCGTCTGGGTCGTGGACTTCCCGCTGTTCGAGTGGAACGAGCAGGAAAAACGTTACGATTCAATGCACCACCCATTTACCTCTCCGCTGCCGGAAGATTTGGACAAGCTCGATACCGATCCTGCTGCAATCCGTTCACAGGCATACGACATAGTGGTCAACGGCTCAGAGATCGGTGGGGGGAGCATCCGTATCCATAATCCGAAGATTCAGGCCAAAGTCTTTAGCTTACTAAATATTACGAAGGAGCAGGCAGAACGGCAGTTCGGCTTCTTTTTACGTGCCCTCGAATACGGAGCCCCGCCACACGGCGGCATAGCCTTCGGCCTGGACAGGCTCATTATGCTGCTGACGGGCACCGACAATATCCGGGATGTCATCGCGTTTCCAAAGACGCAGAGCGGACAATGTTTTTTGTCCGATGCGCCCAGTGAGGTTAATCAGAAGCAGCTTGACGAGCTAAACCTGCGGACGCAAAAACATTTGCGTGCAGTCGAGAAAAATGAAGAATTGAAAATGGAGAATTAAGAATAAATAGTAACTGGTTAAATGGTAATTGGAAACTGGATAGATAATCACCAATTACAAATTTCCAATATTCTCAATTATAAATTCATTATCGAGAAGGAATTAAATGCAGCATCTTATACAAAACTGGCAAGTAGCGGCCGCCCTTATGGGTGTGCCGATTCTGCTGGGTTTAATAGGTCATTTTGTTGTTTATAAGATGCTGTCGAAAATCGCCGGTCGTACAAAAAGTATAGTCGATGATTCTTTAGTCAAACACTGCTATCGACCGCTGCAGTGGACTGTGGTTATCTTTATTATTCGTTTGGCCTCCCCGGCTGCTCTGCCGGCAGAAGCAGCAGCGGGGGCGAATCACGTCCTTTCCCTTTTTCTTATAGCAGCCGTTTCATGGCTTCTGATTAAAACAGTATATGTGCTGGAAGATTACATCGCCAGCCGATTTGAGGTGGATGTAAAGGATAATCTCAGGGCACGAAAGATTCATACCCAGTTAAAGGTTCTCAAGCGGATAGTAATTATACTCGTGGCTATCATAGGCTTGTCTTCAATGCTGATGACCTTTCCGAAAGTCAGGCAGCTCGGCACGACAATTCTGGCTTCTGCCGGTATAATCGGCATCGTTGTAGGTATGGCTGCGCAGCGAACTATCGGGACATTTATCGCCGGCCTGCAGATAGCTTTCACGCAGCCGATCCGGGTTGACGACGTTGTTATTGTGGAAAACGAATGGGGAAGAATCGAGGAGATTACCCTGACATATGTAGTAGTGAAGATCTGGGACCTGCGAAGGCTGATAGTCCCGATTACTTATTTTATCGAGAAGCCGTTTCAAAACTGGACTCGCGTCTCAGCGGATATTCTGGGTACGATATTTATTTATGTTGACTACACGGTTCCCGTTGGTGCCGTCAGAGAAGAGCTGCATCGCATCCTGAAAGAATCACAGCTTTGGGACGGCAAAGTTTGCGTGCTGCAGGTCACTGATGCGAATGAGCGTACGGTCGAACTAAGGGCTCTTGCAAGCGCCGTGGACGCATCGAGTGCCTGGAGCCTGCGATGCGAGGTAAGAGAGAAGCTGCTCGAATTTGTGCGCAACAAGTATCCGCAGGCCCTGCCGAGATTAAGAATTGAGAATTTAGAATTAAGAAGTTCGCTGGGGCGGAGCCCAGCGCAGCCCAGTAAGAATTTCTAAATTCTAAATTCAAAATTCTAAATTCTTTCTCGTGCTTCGTAGCGAAGTAACGAATCTTCGCTACTTCGCAGAGTAGTATTAGGTACAATGTACGATGCGAATAAATCTTAAAAAAACCTGGAGCAGGTTGTTGCAAATTTTACGATTGCGGTCTCTTTCGCTGGCGGTAAAGTGTCAGCTTATGTTCGGCCTGGCGGTGGTCTTTACTTTGGCTCTTGCTCTTATTCTGCCCCTTATCTGGATGCGACAGCTCGTAAAGACCAATTACCTGGATACTGAGCGGGCAAAAGTAGAAACCCTGCTGCTGCGACAACACTTTCAGCTAAAAGCCGTTACCGGCGAGTCTCTTGTACCTTTGGACAGGAACGGTCTTGCTCTGGACCCCAACTGGGCTGCGCCAGGGGCCGCCCAAGCGGGTAATTCTCAAATTCAATGGATTCGCTTTGCAGGGGAAGCTGTCCAGACCCGCACTGAGCAAGGTCGAAGTGGGCAGAAACAGCCTCTGCAGTTGACGGCCAGGCAGCAAATTGCAATCGATTCTTTAAAAGAAGAGGAAAGCCGACTCTCAGGGGTGCAGCCTAGCGCAGCCCTGAGCGACACGATAAGTTTTGAAAAGAAAGGTCGCTTCTACTACAGCGAATATATAGGAGTCATCAGAGCAACCGATGGCTGTATAAGCTGCCACAATCCGCAGGGTTCAGCAAGCCCATTTTCGCCGAACGAGCTGATAGGCGCTGTGATTATTCGAAGCCCCGCAGGCGAAATCAGCAAAACAGCTCTTTTGAATTGGGTGTGGATCGGCGTAGCCGGC
>MHYD01000062.1:68291-69302 GCA_001824645.1 Planctomycetes bacterium RBG_13_46_10 | reverse complement strand
GGCACCGGCGCCATCATCGCATTTTACTGGATAACGCAGCGGGTAATCCTTAGCCCGATTCGTCAGCTTCGAGCAATGGCCAATAATGTCGCTGAGGGCAACCTCGACATAAGAAGCACTATACAAACAGGCGATGAATACGAGAGGTTGGCCGGCTCTTTCAACCACATGCTGGACAGTCTTCAGTCGATACAGGAAAAGCTGCGCCAGGCAAACCAGCAGTTAGACTCCAAAATAGCGGAGCTTTCCGAGAGAAATATCGAGCTTTTCAAGGCCAATAAACTCAAGAGCGAGTTCCTGGCAAATATTTCGCATGAGTTCAGGACGCCGCTTAATGCTATAATCGGCTTTGCACAAGTGCTGCGTGACTCGTCTCGGCATAGCGTCCCGGCGGAGCGTGCCGTAGCCGGGAGCGTCGAGCCGCCGCCGGGCAAGTCAGGCATACTCCACTCTGCTAAGGGATGCCTTACGGCAAAGGACAAGACACGAAGGTATACAGAGAATATCATAACAGCCGGAAACAGACTTCTGGGCATGATTAACGACCTGCTTGAACTGGCCAAAACCAGAGCAGGGAAAGTTGAGCTGCATATCGAAAAGGTCTGGCTGTTTGAAATTATCGATGCTGCGGTAGCGTCTTTCTCGCTGCAGACGAGAAAGAAGAAAATCAAGGTTAAAGTAGTGACGGAACCTAATCTGCCGCAGCTTACCACCGATGCCGGTAAGGTTCAGCAGATAATATATAATTTTTTGAGCAACGCAGTTAAATTTACACCCGATTTGGGCAGGATTGAAATCTGGGCCGGTCCGGTACGTGACTCGTCGCTCGTGACCCGTAACTCGAGCGACGAGCAACGAGCGGTGGGCGACGAAGTTGGGATGGAGCCGCGATTTGTAAGGATTATTGTAAGCGATACCGGCTGTGGTATTGCTGAAGAAAACAAGGAAAAGATTTTTGAAAAATTCCGGCAGATTGACGGCTCGCTGACGCGAGAGACCGCCGGCAGCGGT
>MHYD01000062.1:67682-68283 GCA_001824645.1 Planctomycetes bacterium RBG_13_46_10 | reverse complement strand
TGCCATTTGCAAGGAGCTGGCTGCCCTGCTGGCGGGAAGTATCGGCATGGAAAGCGAGATTGGCAAAGGCTCAACTTTCTGGCTTGATATACCCGTGACACTGACAACGGAGAAGGCAAGTGGTTAATTGGTGAATATCTGTTTGTGTATAATTAACCAATTAACCGATTAACCAATTATGAATTCGCCCAGCTTTATCGAAACCGAGAATCTAACAAAGGTTTACTCAACGGGCAGAGTAGATGTAGTCGCCCTTGCAGATGTGTTTCTGACCGTCGGACGTGGTGAGTTTCTCGGCGTGACAGGACCATCAGGCTCCGGTAAATCAACTCTGGCCAATCTCCTGGGCGGCCTCGATACCCCATCAAAAGGTCACATCAAGGTCGAGGGTAAATTAATTTCCGATTTGAACAAAGAAGAATTAGCCCTTTATCGGCGTTTCGAGGTCGGCCTTGTTTTCCAGTCGTTCAACCTTATTACTTCCTACACTGCTTTGGAAAATGTGGCTTTTCCATTGCTATTTGCAGGTGTTGCTAAAAAAGAAAGAAGAACTCAGGCGGAGCAGATGCTGGCGATAGTGGGTTTAAGCAATCGCAAGGAC
>MHYD01000062.1:60479-67669 GCA_001824645.1 Planctomycetes bacterium RBG_13_46_10 | reverse complement strand
AACTGTCGGGCGGAGAGCAGCAGAGGGTGGCTATTGCGCGGGCTTTGGTTAATCAGCCGAAAATCCTGCTGGCCGATGAGCCGACCGGCAACCTCGACAGCAAGACTTCACGGGAAATTGTGCAGACGCTGTCGGACTTAAATAAAAATCAAGACCTGACCGTGATTATGATATCGCATGAAGAGTCTTTATTGGCAGAATTTGCAGATAACGTTATCAGTCTTTGTGACGGCAGGGTTGTTGGACAGGTAAAACATAAATGAGGATTTCAGACTATATTGAGCAGTCTTTCGCCAACCTATGGAAGAAAAAACTCCGCACTTTCCTGACCACGTTCGGCGTGGTGATAGGAATCGGGGCGCTTGTGTCTATGATTTCCTTCGGCAAGGGCATACAGAAAAACATCACCGACCAGTTTAATGAGATGGAGCTTTTTAATTATATAAGTGTTTCTACGTCATCATCCTCGCGGGGAAATCACTACGATCCCGATGAACAGCCCGCTAATGAGGAGGAAGATTTAGTATCACGTTCTACGGATGATTCTGTCAAAAAAGTTATTGATGATGCCTTCATTCATGATGTTACTCAGCTAACAGGTGTCGAGTCTGCTTTTCCGGAGCTTCGTTTTCCGGCCATGATTAGATTTCAGGAAAAAGAAGAGTTTACTTTCATCCAGGTTTTGCCGGCTTATATTTGCCAATCGGGTCTGGCGAAGCTGCGGGCGGGAAAGCCCTACACATCTGATGATGCTAATTCCTTGATAATAAGCGACTCTATGCTGCACCGAATGAGAATAAAAAATCCACAGGAGGCAATTGGACAACAGCTTGAAATTTCTACACTTGTCTTGGACTTAGGCTTTTTGAACCTCGCCAATATTGTATCCGCCGCCCTTGGCATTAAGGACCCTAACGTCACCAGGTCTGACAGGCTTCCATTTTCGAGCCGGAATTATACCTTCACCGTTGTCGGTGTAATGGAGAAGATGGGCTTTGGCGGAGCTTTGCCGATACGCAGTGACATTTTTATTCCGCCGGGGCCTTCACAGCAGATGGAAAAACTATCGCTGACAAGCATCTGGGATTTCTTTCAATCGCCGGGACGGATTAAGGGTTATTCCTCGGTGAGTGTGAGGGTTTCTTCTGCTAAGTATATAGAGCCTGTGAAGAAGCAAATACAGGACTGGGGCTTTAAGACCTTTGCTCTTATCGACCAGCTCGAAGAGATGAAGAAGGCCTTTATAATTATGGATATGTTCCTGTTCGCAGTTGGGATGATAGCGATTGTTGTCGCCTCGCTGGGTATCATTAACACTATGGTGATGTCCATCATGGAAAGATATAAAGAGATTGGTATTATGAAAGCAGTTGGAGCAAGTGACAGAGATGTGAAAAAGATATTTTTCTTTGAGTCCGGCGTGATTGGTTTTTTAGGCGGCGTCTTTGGTCTTATCCTCGGCTGGATTGTAAGCATGGCCATCAATCAAGTTGTGAATTATTTTTTGTCAAGACAGGGAGTCCCGTATGTAAATTACTTTAGTTTCCCCTGGTGGCTTTGTGCAGGTGCGATTGTTTTTTCAGTTCTTATTAGTCTTGCTGCCGGCATTTATCCTACAATTCGTGCCGCTCGGGTTGACCCCGTCGTTGCGCTGCGGCATGATTAAACCGTTGCCGTACCGGCGACGGATAAACGAAAAATTTTACGGAGAAAATCATGGTTCTTGCGTTTTTGTCTTTAATTTTAATTGTCTCTTTACCAATCGATTCTCAACAAGCATCGAGTATCCAGAATCGAGTATCCCATCCTTTTTCAGTCCATGATATGCTTGCGATTGATAGGATTTCCGACCCGCAGGTCTCGCCAGACGAAAAATGGATTGTCTTTATGCTGCGGAAAACCGACCTCGAAGCAAACCGGGGACGAACCGACCTCTGGCTGGCCGGTGTTGATGGAAAAGACTTGCGTCAATTGACAACTCATTCTGAGTCAGATACTAATCCACGTTGGACGCTGGACAGTAATTCGATTTATTTTTTGTCCACACGTTCCGGCTCATCGCAGGTCTGGAAAATCCGAATAGATGGCGGCGAAGCCCAGCAGGTTACAAATCAGCCGCTCGATGTGGGCAATCTCATAGTCTCGCCCGATGGAAAACATCTTGCTTTTACGGTGGAGGTTTTTCCGGACTGCAACGCGGCAGCTACGAAGGCTCGGCTTGATGAAGTCGAGGGAAGAAAGGCAACTGGGCGAATCTATGCGCGGATATTCATTCGGCACTGGGACGCTTGGAAAGACGGCAGACGCTCGCACCTTTTTGTGATGCCGTCAGGCGGTGGACAAGCCGTTGATGTTATGGGTCCCCGCGGAGCAGGAACCAAAGGAATGGATGCTGACACGCCCTCGAAACCGTTCGGCGGGCCGGAAGAAATCACATTTACACCTGATAGTACCGGAGTTATCTTCACCTCGCGTGATGCGGGCCGGGAAGAACCCTGGTCGACGAACTTCGACCTTTATTATGCTCCGGTTGACGGCTCAGCTTCACCCAAATGCCTGACGGAAAAGAATAAGGCTTGGGACACACAACCGCTCTTTTCATTGGACGGAAAGACCTTAGCGTATCTTGCAATGTCTCGGCCTGGTTATGAAGCCGACCGATTCAGAATTATTTTGCGGCCCTGGCCGGATGGTAAAGAGCTGGTTTTGACGGAGGATTGGGATAGAAACCCATCATCATTTTGCTGGTCTGTTGATAGTAGGGCAATCTACGCTGTTGCGGCAAATCTTGGCCAGGATTCGCTGTTCGCTGTTGATGTCGCCTCCGGTAAAGTTCACACAGTTGTCAGAGATGGTCGAGTGACTTCGCCAGGTGCAGCAGGCGATAAGATTATCTTTGGTTTGGATAATCTTAAATCACCGGTTGAATTATATTCGGTTAAACCTGACGGAACGGATGTCCGAAAAATCACAGAGATAAATTCGGAGAAAATCGCTGTTGCCAGAATGGGTGAATATGAGCAATTCAACTTTGCAGGCTGGAATGATGAGAAGGTTTATTGTTATGTGGTCAAGCCGGTGGATTTTCAGCAAGGGGAAAAATATCCGGTTGCATTTTTAATTCACGGCGGCCCGCAGGGCTCTTTCGGCAATACCTTTCATTATCGCTGGAATCCGCAATTCTACGCCGGGGCAGGCTACGCTGTGGTGATGGTGGACTTTCACGGCTCGGTTGGCTATGGACAAGCCTTTACCGATTCTATTCGCGGTGACTGGGGCGGAAAACCGCTGGAAGATTTGCAGAAGGGATTGGCCGCAGCGCTGCAGCGGTATCCATGGATGGATGGTGACAGGGTCGCAGCGCTGGGAGCTTCCTTTGGCGGCTATATGGTCAATTTAATTGCCGGCGTTTGGCTGGAACGTTTTAGATGTTTGGTTAGTCACGATGGCAATATCGATGAGCGTTTCGCTTATTTTGACACGGAGGAGTTGTGGTTCCCGGAGTGGGACCATGTGGGGACACCATGGGACAATCCGGATGGCTATGAAAAACACAACCCTGTTAATTTCGTGAAGAACTGGCGAACGCCGATGCTTATTATTCATGGCGCATTGGATTTTCGGGTTTCTGAGACGCAGGGGCTTGGCGCTTTTAATGCACTTCAGCGTTTGGGTATTCCGAGCAAGCTGCTTTACTTTCCCGATGAGAGTCATTGGGTGCAAAAGCCCGCCAATTCCATTCTCTGGCATGAAACCGTGCTTGGCTGGCTTGATCAGTGGCTAAAATAAATAATCTATGTAACGTGATAAATAGGAGTTGGAGTGGGATAATGACTCTTGTATATAAAATATCAAGGTGTCATCTTTAAGAAGTAGAAACTTATAAAATCAGCTAAAAAGGTTTGAAAATCGTTTGTGGATCTTCAGAAGTCAATCTTCCATAGAATTCCAAGGCATATCTGTCTGTCATACTTGCGACAAAGTCACATATAACCCGTTTCTTTTCATTAAAGTTCTTTACTGCCTCATAAATTCTTCTGAAGTCTTCTGGTAAGAGCGTATAACCTTGTTTCTTTTCATTTGACAAAGCATCAAAAATAGTTCCAATGATATCTTTGCTTCGATAAGCAATGATTTGCACCTTTGGTGAAAGTATTTGAGATTCGTATACAAAGTGTTTTAATACCTCTACGTCAATTGCAGCCTCTTTCTCCAATTTCACTGTTGAGAGCGCCGGAATTTTGCTGTTTATCTTATCTATAGTTACATTACGAATAGCACGCCCTACTAATTTCGATGTGAAATCGGTTCTGAGATATCCATTTTCTTGGAGTTGGTGTGACATGAAGTTTGTAAATCCTACTGAAAAGAAATAAAGCAACTCCAAATTCTTTTCGGATAATTCCCTTGAGCTCCGAAACTTGTATGGAGTTTCAAGGGATTCGCGGAATATCTTGATTATTTTTTCTTGAAGATCATCTGTAGAAAAACGGATTCCGAGATTTTTCTGTACTTTCTCGGCAACTTTTCTACCAGTTTCACTGCCAACACTAAGAATATCAAGAGGACTCGTAAAACCTGCCTTTAAACAATCCTCCAAGTCATAGGTTGAGTAAGCAATATCATCAGCAATATCCATGATTCGACATTCTATTGTTTTGAAAGAGCTTTTGTATTTCTTGTCGCTAATGATGTTTTCCTTGATCCACGATACTATCTTAGCCTCGGTGTTATAGTACCCTTTTACCGGTCCGATCTTTTCAATTTCTCTTCTCTTTAATAACTTTTCTCTCCCTTTCTTGTTGATGGGTATTTCCCGATCATACTTCAAAATAGACGCGATGGATCGGCATGTTAAATTTAGCCCTACTCTCTTATCTCTTCCCTTATCATCTATACCAAAAACAGTATTCTCAGATAAATCTCTCTTTTCCATTCTTGTGAGTAAGCGTAGGGTTTGGGCATTTCCTTCAAAACCTCCAGAGTCTATCATCTTTTCGTCAAGAACCTCTTCCCCAAAGTGCCCGAAAGGAGGGTGGCCGAGATCGTGTGCTAATGCAGCAAATTCTACGATATCCTGTTCGATTCGGTAGGATTCACCATCATTTTCTAATTCACTGTTTATTTTTATAGCAATGGATTTTGCTATTTGAGCCACTTCCAGAGAGTGGGTTAATCTGTTTCTAAAAAACTCAGTTTCTTGTTCGGGAAAAAGCTGGCTTTTGCCTTGCAAACGGCGAAAAGAAGGTGAATGGATCAGTCTTGCATAGTCTCTTCTCCAAGGTGTACGATATGTTTCTGTGGGGAATCGTGAATCTGATTCAATCCTCCTGATTCGCTCTTCATCCTTAGTTGAGTAATACATCCTTTTATGGCTCAAGAATTGAGATCGTCCTACTTATTTCTCTTGGAAAGAACGACTTTCCCAGACTCAATGGAGATTTTGTAGGATTCCTTGATGTTTCGAGGAATATGAGCTCTTTCGATGGCTTTTAGTCTGGCCTCGTTTAATATTCTGTTTTCTGTTTTAGTTTTCATAGCAGATTCCTACTTCCTCTGGTAGCAATTCCGTAATGTACATTAAGATGCTAAAAATCAAGGTGGTATTCTTATTATTTTCCCAATGCGCCTTTATTCTCTAATAATACCAAAAAATGTATGTTGTGTCAAAAAAATCGATAGTTTTTTCTTTTTTGTTTTGATTTAAAATTTAGCATCTTCCTCGGCGAACCTTAAAACGATATGTGCTAATTCTTTCACGGACACTGCTCTTTAATCATGTCTATGATTATTTGACGTGTTCTAAATATTAGGTATAATAACTGTTAGTTTTTACAAAGGAAAGGTATTTTGATGGCTAAAAAATTTGTAAGGGCGATTTTTCCCGGGTCTTTTGACCCGATTACTAACGGGCATTTAGACGTTATCAGCCGTGGTATGAAACTCTTCGATGAGCTTATCATAGCCGTCGGCAAAAGCCCCATTAAAAACCAGCTATTCACTCCGGAAGAACGCGTCGAAATGATAGAGGAAAACATCCGGCAAAGAAAAATGCAGGGAGTATCAGTGGAAAGCTTTGACGGTCTAACCGTCGAATATGCGAGGAATAAAAAAGCGGACGTAATCCTCCGCGGCTTAAGAAGTCTTACCGATGTACAGTACGAGTTTCAGCTCGCCATGACCAATCGAGCCGTGGCTGGCATAGAAACAATATTTATTATGACCAGTGAGCAGTACGGCTTTACCAGCTCGACCCTTATCCGTGAGGTGGCTTCTCTGGGCGGCGACCTGTCAAACCTGATTCCGAAAAATGTCCAGCAGCGCCTGCAGCAACGCTTTAAGAGCAGAATCCCCGGTGAAACTGGGGGCTAAGAGGATTTTTATTATGTTCACAATCAATGTAAAAACAAGCTTTCAAGCATCGCATCAGTTAATGCTGCCGGACGGCTCAAAGGAGCCTTTACACAATCATCACTGGATTGCTTCAGCCAGTGTCAGTTCTGAGACGCTAAACGATATAGGGATAGTAATGGACTTTCACCAGCTCAAATCGGCATTGGATAAAATTACCTCTGAGTTCAATAATATATCGTTGAATAAAATAGATTACTTCTGCCGGAACAATCCAACGGCCGAGAACATAGCCAAATACATATATCAGAAGCTCGAATTAGTGCTTCTGAAAGGATTGGAATTGCGAAGTGTTAAGGTTGAGGAAGAAGCCGGCTTTTTCGCGGAATTCGGCAAAATACCACTATAGTGATTAAACAAATTTGACGATATTTTTTTTCGGAGGATTTTTGGTATAATATAAAAGGAGATAGAATTCAGGAGTCAGGAGACAGAATTCTGTTTTCTGCATTCTGTTTACTGTATTCTATAAAAACTATGTTATGTCAGATTTGTAACAAAAAATCGGCTACTATTCATTTAACTGAGATTACTGATGGATTGCGTAAAGAGATGCATCTGTGTGAAGATTGTGCTATTGAGCAGGGCATAGCTGCCAAGAGCCAGGTGTCGATAAACGATCTTCTCAGCGGCTTACTTGCCGTTCAGCCGAGCGACGAGGAACTGTTCGGCGCATCGGAACAGAAGATTAGCTGCCCGGTTTGCGGTTTCACGCTTGATGATTTCCGTAAAGAAGCGGTCCTGGGTTGTCCTAATGATTATGAGTATTTCGAGAAGGC
>MHYD01000062.1:57183-60471 GCA_001824645.1 Planctomycetes bacterium RBG_13_46_10 | reverse complement strand
TGCTTATTGAAAGAGCCCATAATGGGAAGACGAGCCACTGTGGCAAAATTCCTTCGAAGGCGCCCCAGCAGACAAAACAGCAAATGAAACTTACGAAGCTGCGTCAGCAACTGGAAGCCGCCGTGCGACAGGAAGATTACGAATCGGCAGCCAAGTTGCGGGACGAAATAAAACAATTTGAGCTGGGAGTTCAGTAATCGGTTATTGGTAACACGAGAATTTCCGATTTTCGATTGACAAATTGCAATTGAAAAATATCAAATCGGAAATCGGAAAACTAAACTATGAAGCTTACTGATATAAGTAACGATATAAACGAATGGTTTAGCGGCACAGGTCCGCTGTCGGACATTGTTGTTTCCTCGCGGATTCGCCTGGCGCGGAACCTTGCCGGCCATAAGTTTCTGAGCCGATGTTCTCCTGCTGAAAAGTCTGAAATACTAACGAAGCTGAAAGACGTTTTGATGTCACTCGACCTCGGCGATGAGGTTTTCTATATCAGCATAGATAAAGCCTCGAATCTAAACAGAGATTTTCTGGTTGAACGGCATCTCATCAGCCGGCATCACGCCCTCGGCAGGGGGCCGCGAGGCGCTGTTATCGCAAGGCGGGAATTCTTCACCGCCATGATCAATGAAGAAGACCATTTGCGATTGCAGGTGCTTAAAGCCGGCAGTCAGCTGTCCGAGTGTTATAAGCAGATTAATCATATTGATGATATGATAGAGCAGAAGATAAGCTTCGCTTATAATCCTCGTTTCGGATATCTGACCGCCTGTCTTACAAATCTCGGTACTGCGATTCGCTGTTCTGTAATGCTTCATCTGCCGGCCCTGAAGATGACCGGACAGATAGAGAAATTCCTAAAAGCTGCAAAAGATTTGAACCTGGCTGTACGCGGCCTCTTCGGTGAGGGCACTGAGGCAGCCAGTGATTTGTACCAGCTATCCAACCAGGTCACGCTTGGAGTCTCTGAAGAAGCGATTATCTCGGAGTTTGAGGGCAGCATAATTCCTGAAATTGTCGAATATGAAAAAGCTGCGAGGAGAGAGCTGTTAAGCAAGCAGGTTGATACACTCGACGATAAGATTTTTCGGGCTATGGCGCTTTTACAGAACGCACATTTGATAAGCTCACATGAGGCATTGTTTCTGTTGAGCCATTTACGTCTCGGAATTAATATGTATGAGTATATGGGAGCAGCAACACCTGCATTAAAAAGACTCCGGGAATTGACAGGACAACAGCAGAATAAATCGAGTCAAAGTGCGGACAAAGAGAAGGGCCTGTCCATAGCTACTATAAATCGCTTGTTTATGTTGACCTTGCCTGCTCATCTCCAGCTAAACTACGGAAAACCGCTTGACCCTACTCACAGGGATGCACTTCGGGCCAAAATCATCCGCTCAGCACTTAACCAGGAAACTGCTTAAATTCGAATATCGAATTTCGTGTTTCGGATTTCCAATAAATACCTGCCAAAATGGCACAAAGAATTGGCAAGTCAACGCATCATGTGCTAAACAAACGATTAAGGAGGGCAGCGGAAAGAATATAACCTGCGATTATTGAATGTCTTAAGCATTTCAGTTAATGCACCCATACAATTGGCACGTCTTTTGCATATTAAAATTTGTATATTATTATAGCGTGGTTTTAATTCCCGCAGAAGCGGGGATATATTATGCTTGTTTTTTTGATTCCTGTTTTTACAGGTTTGCCATTAAGGCAATGTCGAAAGGAACTTAATTATGGCTAAAATTATTGGAATAGATTTAGGAACGACAAACTCCGTAGTGGCTGTAATGGAAGGCTCGACACCAAAAGTACTGATAAACTCGTCCGGCTCCCGGCTGACGCCTTCGGTGGTCGGTTTTACCGATAAAGGCGATAGGCTTGTTGGCCAAATTGCACGCCATCAGCAGGTGACCAATCCGGAGAATACTGTTTATTCCATAAAGCGTTTTATGGGCCGACGTCACAATGAAGTCGCCTCGGAAGAAAAATTAGTGCCCTATAAAATAGTCGGCGGCCCCGATGAGTTGGTCAAGGTCGAGGTGAGAGGCAAACAACAAACGCCGCCCGAAGTTTCAGCTATGATTCTGCAGGACCTGAAAAAGACCGCTGAAGATTATTTGGGTGAAAAAGTCACAAACGCCGTTATTACTGTGCCTGCTTATTTTAATGATGCACAAAGGCAGGCTACAAAAGACGCCGGCACAATAGCGGGATTGAAGGTTGAGCGAATTATCAATGAGCCTACCGCGGCAGCTCTTGCCTATGGTGTTGAGAAGAAAAAGAATGAGAAAGTGGCTGTCTTTGATTTTGGCGGCGGTACGTTCGATATCTCAATTCTTGATATCGGCGGGTTTGAGGATGAAGGCGGCGTCCTGGAGGTGCTCAGCACCAATGGCGATACTCATTTAGGTGGTGACGACCTCGATGCGGTGCTCATGAATTATTTGGCGGATGAGTTCAAAAAACAACAGGGCATAGACCTGCGCAAAGACCCGATGGCGCACCAGAGGCTTAAAGAAGCTGCGGAAAAGGCGAAGTGCGAGCTTAGCACTCAGGTCGAAGCAACGATAAATCTTCCCTTTATTACAGCCGATGCCTCAGGCCCGAAACACCTGCAAATGACTATTACCCGCAGTAAGTTTGAGTCGCTTTGTGAGCCGGTTTTTGAACGATTGAAACAGCCGTGCTACAGGGCGATGGAGGATGCAAAACTTAAATCCCAGGATATAGCCGAAGTGTTATTGGTGGGCGGCTCGACCAGAATTCCCAAAGTCCAGCAGATAGCCAGGGAAATCTTCAGCAAAGAACCCAATAAGAGCCTTAATCCGGACGAGGTGGTTGCCATAGGAGCCGCTATACAGGGAGCGGTTTTAGCCGGTGACAGCGGCGTGAAAGACATACTGCTTCTGGACGTGACGCCGCTTTCATTGGGCGTCGAGACATTGGGCGGTGTTATGACCAAGCTGATTGAGCGCAATACAACCATTCCAACCAGCAAAAAAGAGATCTTCTCGACCGCTGCGGATAGTCAAACATCCGTTGACATTCACGTACTGCAGGGCGAGCGAGAATTCGCCGGGGACAACCGCACATTGGGCAGGTTCCAGCTTACCGACATTCCGCCTGCTCCGCGGGGCATTCCGCAGATTGAGGTGGCTTTTGATATTGATGCGAACGGTATTTTGAATGTCTCGGCAAAGGACCTCGGCACCGGCAAGCAGCAGTCAATCGCGATTAAGTCAAGCTCAGGGCTGAGTGAGCAGGAAGTTG
>MHYD01000062.1:52600-57176 GCA_001824645.1 Planctomycetes bacterium RBG_13_46_10 | reverse complement strand
GAAAAAAGATGCCGAATCACACGCTGCTGAGGATAAGAAGAAGCGAGAGGTGATCGACCTGAAAAACCAGGCCGACCAGTTGATTTATTCGACGGAAAAGACACTCAAAGAACACGGCGACAAGGTATCCGGCGACACTCGCGGTAAAATCGAAAGTGCTGTAAATAACCTGAAAGAGACGCTAAAAGGCGAGGACGGCCAGGCAATAAAAAGAGCTATGGAGAATCTTAGTACGACCAGCCAGGAGTTGGGCAAAGTGCTTTACGAGGAGGCCGCCAAAAGACAGGCTGCTTCGTCTTCACCTTCAGCCGGCACGGCACCACAGGGGCACCCGCCCGAGGGAGAAGTAAAAAGAAAGGGTGATGATGATGTAATCGACGCCGAGTTTGAAGCGACAGATAAATAAAAGTTGCCCGTCGCCGTGTCGGTGACGGCTAAAAGAAATATTTAGCCCCGCGCTTGCCAGCCGTCTTTTTAGCGGATTTAACGCGGGGTTTTTTATTGCGCGATTATTTTTTCCAAGCTTAAGAGTGCCGGTTTTACCGCAGATTTTTCATTTCTCTTAAATCATTGAAATTCGGTAGAAAAGAGCTGTTCAGCCGTTAATACCTTCATCCATATAACCTCAGAAGTCTTTTAAACAATTAAATTTCCATTAATATATTGACATTAGTTCTAAGAAATGATAAAATAGGCGATATCAAAGATGGGGGCAGTAGTATACTGCATAAGCGTAATTATTTGTGTAAAATTAGTGGTTTTGTAAAGCTTTAAAATAAAAAAACTAATTACAGAATCAATGCCTAAATTTTTAATTGTCTAAAAATGTCTAAAATTAAAGCTTACAACTTTAGGCACTTTAAGACGGCAAAATCAACGGGGTAAAATTAGCATTGAGAAAACGTAATTTTTTAATACGTCGAAGGTGTACAAGTCCTATGGGTGTGTAAAGCTGTAATAACTAAACTACAAGACCTTAATACAAGAGGGGTGGTGAGAATTACATCGCAGTTACATTACGTTTCGTAATGTAAATTAGATAATCATGTGTATAGCCAGGGCCCAATGGCCGGGTCTTTTAATTTAGATATTACAGCTACGAGGGGAGTCCGGTTTAAGCAGGAAAGTCCTGTAAGATATGCCTTACTATAGGAATCCCTTACGAGATTCCGGTAAAAAAGCGGGCATATCCACAGGAGTCGGTTAATGTAGTGCTTGCCCGCTATTGTGTGTGGCTCAGGCACGGGTGTGCCTAGCCAAAGAACTGGCATGTGTCTATAAAGACAATATCGGCCTTAAAGGGGTTATAGTTAAAAGGGGAGGTTAAAAATGTTAAAGAAAACTTTATTTGGATTGTTTGCTCTGTTTGTATTTGTAAGTATGCCGGCTTTGGCAACAGAGCAGGAATCAGACGATATATTCCGTCTGAAAGCTCATGAATGGCCGGTGGATTTCAAGCCAATAGAGCTTGGCTTCAAAATCCCGGTCTATATGGATGTCGGTCTGTATTTCGAGATCAACAACAAGAAGGATGTTGTGAACGAGGGTATTGTGCTTAAACAGCAATCTATTCAGATATATGCAGGTTGCAGCAAAGTTATCAATATCCAGACCAACTTCGATATGATGTTAGGTGCAAGAATTGAGCGTACAGCTATGGGCAATGCACTTCATGGCAGCAATACTACATGGACCGTTGAGATAAGAGATGACAAATGCGAAGTCAAGAAAGAGCAAGTCTGCAAAACTCTGAGTAACGTTGTAGAGAAGAGAAAAATCTGGGTGAAACTTGAGAAGCCCAAAATATATGAGCTCGATTTCGGCAAGAATAAACACATTGCAAATGTGATTTTGACCGTAAAGCCGAACTGGGAAGCAGTTTGGGTCGATCCGTAACATAGACTATACCAATATAGAAATTAATAGGGAGAGAAGGTAAATATAAGAAGTCCTTCCCTCCCTATTTTTGTACAATCAAATCAGCGTGTATGATATTGCTTCCGCCGGAGAACGTGCGGAGGTTCGTCACCATTTCTGGAATTCATTAGAATTCAAATCAAATCTTTGTATGCAGCATTAGACGGCATTTATGTTATTGAAGAAAATAATTGCCGGTCAGTTCTAAAAAA
Organism: Planctomycetes bacterium RBG_13_46_10; assembly: GCA_001824645.1. Taxonomy (GTDB): domain Bacteria; phylum Planctomycetota; class Phycisphaerae; order Sedimentisphaerales; family Anaerobacaceae; genus RBG-13-46-10. The sequence goes on along the minus strand of MHYD01000062.1, from coordinate 55,047 downwards.
GATGTAAAATACGTGAATGTGCCTATTGACATAAGTCATAAAAAGCTATTTAATAGCAGGCTTAATGGAGAAGTTGGGTAAATAAAATTGCTTTATAAGAGCGCTAAATTTATATGAGGTATTAGGTTTAGTGAATCTTATATATAAGGATGGTGAAAGTCGGGGGCGAGGGGAAGGGTTATCATTTGTATCTTTCCTTTCTCTGCTTTCAACTCTGCTGACGATGACGTGCAAAATTGGCATGTAAGCAGTCATCTGGTTTTGTCGGCACTCAAGGAGGGGAAATTCACGATAAGCGCACGGAACGCTTCAAATACGCCCAAGGCGTACAAGTCCTACGGATAGGTAAACCGGTATTTGCGTACAATTTTGCAAGTTGGACAACCATATATAGGGCCAGGGTTCTATGGATGTACGCCTAATAACCCTGCCAAAGATGAAAAAGAAAGGAGGATTGATATTCGAAATATTAGAAAGCATGGCCTAACATAAGCGGAGAAAGTCCCCAAAGTAATGCATTATGGCAAAAACGGACATATCCGCCGTTATGTATGGCACGGGCACGTGTGTGTAGCCAAAAGAGCTGAGCTAAAATTATAAAGGATATATTGGCTTATGAGGGGTAAGAAAAAGGAGTATTAAAATGCTAAAGAAGACTTTATTTGGATTAGCTGTCTTGTCTGTATTATTCAGTATGCCGGCATTAGCAGCGGAGCAAAGTACAGGTGATATATTTGACCTGAAAGCTCATGATTGGCCGGGAGAGAAGCCGACGGAACTTGACTTCAAAATCCCGGTCTATATGAATTTCGGACTATATTTCGAAATCAATAACAATAAAGACATCGTAAATACCGGCATTGCGATTAAGCAGGAGTCAGTGTCCGTATATACAGGATGCAGCATGGCTATGAACATCCAGACCAATTTTGATATGATTTTAAGCGCCACAATTGAGCGCACAGCTCTTGGCGAAGCTTTTCATGACAGCGAGAACACCAGGTGGACCGTCGAAGTAAGAGATGCAGCCTGCGAAGTCAAGAAAGAAGCAGTTGCCAAAACTCTTAGTCTTACTACAGAAAAGAGGAAAGTCTGGGTGAAACTCGAGAAGCCCAAATTGTTTGAGGTCGATTTTGGCAAGAAGAAACATATCGCCAACGTGATTTTAACCGTAAAACCGAATATTGAAGCAGTTTGGATTGACCCGTAGAGACTATACCGAGTTTGTATTATACGTTATATATCTGTGAAACGTTCAAAAAGCCAACGGTCGGATTCGAACCGACAACCACCGGTTTACAAAACCGGAGCTCTACCATTGAGCTACGTTGGCATAACACTTGTCCGCCATCTGGCGTATTTGCCATTTTATATTTTTTAGCACTTTACAGTAAAATCGAATTGTTTGCAAGAAAATCAAGGGTCATTTCCTCAGAGAAACGGCCTTAAGGCTTAATTCGTTCCTCGTACCGATAATATTTAATGGGTCGTTATATCATATTTTTACATAATCGGCGGTAATCAGCACACACACCATGGGGGACTACCTCTGTTTTGCATCTTAAGTAAAAATTGATTTTTTCCTTTCTTATATTAAAGTTATACCCGGTTATGGCAGCGGCTTTAAAGTCTTGTCCTGAATATATTAACAACTTTTAGGCCAAAATTACTTTTGACAAAGCTGTTTTTTGTCGAGATAATGGTAATAATGATTATTAGTTGTTACGCAAAGGATTTTTAACACTTTTAAGCAATAAGGGGTAAATTAATGATTGGCAAGCCCAAAAAACAAAATAGTAATTCTTGCACACCTTTAGTCTGGTGGAATGGTAAAACTATAAGGCAAAGCATTATATGTGTAATTCTGGGTATCTTCCTCATAGGCGCTTGTTTAGGGCTAAGCTCCTGCTCTAAAAAAGCCAAGGAAGTAAAAACCAGTGATGTTAAAGCTGTTGTGACGGTTGACAATTACAATATTACAGAAAGCGACATCAAAGCTCTGGTCGAGCCGGAGCTTGAGAGAATGGCGGCTAAAGCTCCGAAATTGAAATCAGAATTTATCCAGCAATATGAAAAGCAGCTAAGGCAGTGGGCCATCGACAAGCTTATCAGGGAGTATCTGCTGAACGAAAAGGTAAAAGAGGCCAAGATAATTGTTACCGAGGAAGAGCTTAACAACCAGATTAAAGAAGTGGCAGCCTTACAGGAACCACCCCTTTCGCTGGAGGAATATGGAAAGAAATTGGAGGAATACGGCCAGAATTTTGAGGCTTACAAGAAGGAATTTCACAAGAATATGCTTTATCAGAAACTTTTAGAGCCGCAATGGGCCGGTAAAATTAATATCAAGGAAGCAGACGCCAATGAGTATTATTCCACTTACGCGAGGGAGTTTGAAATTCCTGAACAGATTGGAGCGAGCCATATCCTGATATCACCCGATAAGT
>MHYD01000062.1:52462-52577 GCA_001824645.1 Planctomycetes bacterium RBG_13_46_10 | reverse complement strand
AAACACAGTTCGGCTATCACATAATAAAAGTCACCGGCCGCAAAGAAGGCAGCGTCGTTCCATTTGATCAGGTCAAAGAGAGCATAATAAACAAGCTGACACAGCAGAGGATGAC
>MHYD01000062.1:44171-52309 GCA_001824645.1 Planctomycetes bacterium RBG_13_46_10 | reverse complement strand
TATTTCAGCTCGACTATTGCCTCTTCATCGCAGACAATAATTCCTTTGGGGTGCATCTGCAGGGCGCTGATTGTCCATAAATGATTTACGCTGCCTTCGATGGCGTGCTTCAGGGCACGTGCTTTATTATGGCCGTTGACGATAATCAGTACTTCTTTGGCATCCATAACAGTGCCCACACCCACTGTCAGAGCTGTTTTAGGGACTTTATTGACGTCACCGCCGAAGAATCGTGAGTTGGCCACGATAGTGTCATAAGTGAGAGTTTTGACACGAGTCCTTGACGATAGCGATGAGCCTGGCTCATTAAATGCAATATGGCCATCCGGCCCTATCCCACCAACAAATAGTGTCACGCCCCCAGCCGTTTTCATTTTTTCTTCGTATGCAGCACACTCGGCTTCGAGGTCAGGCGCATTTCCGTTGAGGATATTGACATTTTCTTTCGGGATATCTATGTGGCCGAAGAAATTGTTCCACATGAATGAATGGTAGCTTTCAGGATGGTCCTGCGGGATGTTTACGTATTCATCCATATTGAAGGTGACAACATTTCTAAATGTCACTTTACCTGCTTTGTTGAGATTTATCAGCTCTCTGTACATTCCCAGAGGCGATGAGCCGGTAGGAAGCCCGAGGACAAAAGGCCTTGACTCGTTTGTCCTAAAGCCGTTTATTTTACCGGCCACGTAGTTGGCGGCCCATTTTGAGGCTAATTCGTAATTGGGTTGCATGATTACTCTCATTTAAACCGCTCCTTAAATCAGTGAATTAAACAGACAACAATTTCGTCAATCGGCTTCGGTTGCGAAGCTCGTCACGGTTGCGTTTTACGTGTTCCCGTAAGGTACGCCTGACGCTGGACGTTTTACGAAACGAGAAGCGCAACCGCAACCGCTTAACCGGCCTCACGCAATTTTTCCATCCTGCTTATAAGCTCATTGCCGAACTGCGTTTTAGCGGCTATGTGTTTTTCGATCTCAGGAACAAAGCTGTCTTTTTCGACCAATCCTCTGACAGCGGCGAAATCACTATGTTTTGTTTCTTCGTCGCCGTCTATACCGAAACCTATTTGGGCAATAGCGGCAAATTCCTTCTTGGCATCGGAGCAAAGCAAATGGTCAAGCTCCACAACAGCCTCCTTCCATTTTGTCGTAAGCATAATAATGTCTTCAGGTGTTACTTCATCTATGGATTTACCCAGATTTTTCCGCAGTGCATCCGCCGCCCAGGCCCATTCGTACTGCGGATAATTCTCGTGTATCAACAGAAATCTTTTATCAACCTGCTCCAGTGTGCTGATGGTGCCGTTTTCGATATCCGAAAGCATTTTTTGCACTGCCTGCTCAGGCGCCAATAGACCCGCCAAGTCAATCCATTTGCCCGGGCCCTCATTGGTCTGAGGCTGCAGAGCCGCTCTAAGCTCCCCGATATTTTTGGGCTGTTTACCCTGGAGCCGGCTAATTAAGCAGTTGCCTATAAATTTGTCGATGCCGATTTGGTATAATTTAATGCCGCGTTCCAGTGATGGATTACTGATTTTAACACTATGATAGGTAAAGTATTCGGATGTTCCGCCGGAAGTTGTTTTTAGTCTGCACAGGAGATCTCGGCCGTTAATCATCTTCTGTATTGTGTATGGGCTTAGTAGCTTAAAGTTTATCAGGTCCAGTTTACGGGGGTCTTTTCTTCTATCCCGTTTCGGCCATTTACGGGCGTCTCGTACCGTCCCGACGCTCCGCAAATTCACACCTGGCGCCAAAATACTTTCGTCTTCATGCTCAATCAGATATGAAAAAGGCAAATCTGAAGTGTCCGAGTTTCTATAATGTCTTCCCATTACAATGGTAAATGCACCGACCTTTGCCGGCCAGAGTATATATGAATCGCTGGCGGTTTTTGAGCCGCGTTCTACTACTCCCTGATGAACCGGCCCTAATTTGTACATGTGGTTGCTCTGGTTGGTTCCGCTGCCGGCGTTTAGGAATGAGAACAGCCCCGCGATAAGCAGCGTGGATTTATGATGTGTCACCGTATATGGACCGGCAAATATTGCACAAGCCTCACCGTGGAAGCCCCCGCAGTTGGCGAAAAAGACCGAGTTCTCCGCCGAATATTGCTTGGATAAAACTGTGCCTTGTCCGACGAAACATTTGGTTATTATGACCCCATCCGTTATTTGAGAGCCGCTGCAGATGATAAAATTTTCTGCAAAAACGCCGTGCCCCAAATAAACAGGGTCTTCCGGACAGCTGTTGATTGAGCCATTCTCTAATCTGTTGACACCTTCGATAACACTTGCCGGTCCGATTTTTACATTTTTTATAATTCGGCAGTTCATGAGTTTGGCATCGGTCGCCACGAGACCCATATTTGAGGTAACAGAAGCTGTGTAATCGGCTATCATCTTCTGCAGCTTTTCTATTACCTTTGGCCGATGACGATAAAAAGCTATTATATATGCGGTATGTGCCGAAAGGTGGTCATAGATAGGGATTTCTCTGCCGCCGGCTTCATTAACGGCGACAACTTCCATCCCATTGCCAAAGGAGCTTTGTCCTTCGGTTGCGAGCAAATCGATGTTGTCTATCACCACGTTATCTTCGATGATATAGTTTGCGATGTAATTCCTTACCTGATTTATATATACATTATTGCCTATGATGCAGTTATGAATGGTGGCATTACTTATACCAGCAGGCTTAGTAACTCCGCCGAAAAAAGATACATCCTTTTCCAATGCTCCCAGCTTTACATCACCGCAAAAAACAGTTGCGCGTACTCTTCCGGCATTGAAGCCCTCGGCAACTTGTACCTTTGACCAGTCAGCACAGCTACAGCCTTGACTGTTTAACTTTGCGATTTCTTCTGAGGATAAAAGACGATATTGTGCTGCCATATTTTACTTCCCTCTTGGATTCAAAAATATTGGCCTTCTAAAAATGTAAAGTGTCCGAATTAAGCTAATCCCGATGAATCCGGAACCATCCTTTAGCTCATTTATTCGGCTGCCACTTAAAAAATATGATACTCGATACGAAGCCTGCATCAAGCAAATTTTGTATCATATCGTAGTCCTATAAATAAAGATATTTAAATTGCCGGAATATATTCAAAAGTCTGCGGTCAAATACTCTTCTTTATGCTCTTTAGTGCGGGAAGATGGGGAAACATTTTTTTGAAAAATAGTATGGAGTTTTTTAACAAAGGCTGCCGATGTATATTTAATGCAAAGAAATATGACATCTTTAGATAATCTATTATAAATTTTTTACCCGGTTGCATAAAGGATATGAGTTTTTATGAATGCGGTTGTGTCAGGGCAGACGAGAATGGTAAAGGTTTTAGCGGCATTATTGGTATCAATGACAACTGGAGCAACTGTACTGATTACTCTTGGTAATAATCCACCTGCGGAGGGGCCGTTTTGTTTGTGGAGCTATTATCGACTCGACCCTGTGGAAACAGCTATTGCCTCTCGGGCCTGCCAGTCACCCGACCGCTGGAGTCGAATTGAAATTTACTTCAGCGGCACCAAAGCGGGCAACATAGAGCAGCTGGCTTCGATGAACGGCTTGGCAAGTCCCGAAGACCTTAATTGCCATTTTGTGGTTTGTAACGACCTCGGTGGAACCGACGGCCAGATACAGACCGCCGAAAGATGGCAGAGACAATGGTCGATAGAGCCGGGAAGAACATGGTTCGGCAGCAGCCAGACCATCCGTATCTGCGCTGTAGCTGTTGGCGGCTCAGCCGGTCCGACAGACTGTCAAATTAAGAGAATTGAGACGCTGGTTGAGGGATTATGCAGAAAGTTCCGGATTAAGCCGGATTCAGTCTATTACCCCGGTGACTGGCGATAAAAAACTGAAAACCTCAAATATTTAGCCCCCGCAGCTTTCTGCGAAAGAAGAAGCGGGGGCTATTTTTTTAATTACGCCGCGTCTTAATAATCCGAAGTCCTCTTTATCTGTTAGAACCACCCATGCCCGCCAATCTTTTTTGTGTATCCGCACGGGTTCAATAGGCTCTATGTCTTTCAGCCAGATTAAAAGGCCGAATTTGCAGTCATGCCTGCTTTGCCAAATTTGGTCGCTGCCTTTAATATCGTGGTTATATTCCTCTTTAATTTGTTTAATTTTCTGCGGTGTTAGATTTTCAAAGGATTTAACCGCTGATACTGTAGCTGTCGCACATACAGGCCCGGAGCTTATTTTTAAGAGCAGTTTATCGCCGGGCTGTATTTGCCCGAACGGCTCGCGCCTCGTTTTGGTAAAACGCGATTCGATTTGTTTTCGACCGGCCATAATGGCATCGAAATACGGCTTTTTTAATATCACAAGATGATAATTTGTCATCGTTTCTTTCTATTTAATAAATCAGCTACGGCACGTATGTGTGCCGGTGTTGTGCCGCAGCAGCCGCCGACAAGGCGAGCGCCGGCCTGCAAACACTTGTTGATACCTGCGGCAAAAGCCTCTGGTCCCATATCAAACGTAGTTTTGTCTTCAACCAGCCTGGGTCTGCCTGCGTTGGGCTGCGCCAAGATAGGAACATTAGTTTCCTTTTTAAGCAAAGATACGACCACCGCCATCTGCGCCGGGTCAAGGTCGCCGCAATTGGCACCGAGAGCATCTGCACCTGCATCTGTTAGCTGTTTGGCACACTCGCTTGCCGTGTTGCCCATTATAGTTCTTGCTCCTTTTGTCTCTGTTGCAAAAGCGATCGAAACAATGACAGGCAGAGAGAAAATGTCTTTGCACGCCCTCAATGCACACAGTGCCTCGTGAAGGTCGAAAACCGTCTCGATGATAAATCCGTCCACTCCGGCTTCAGCCAGGATTTCAGCCTGCTCCTTGAACGTATCATAGAATTGCTGCTCTTTGTAGGTGCCGTAAGGCTCGAGCATCTGGCCCGTTGAGCTTATATCTCCAAGCACATATTGCCCAACACCTGCTGCCTGTCTTGCCAACTTGACCCCTGCTTTATTTACATCCCGCACGAACACATTAACATTGTGCGTCTCAATAAAAATACGGTTCATTGTCAGTGTATTAGTCGTCAGGGCATCACACCCGCACTGGGCGTATTCTCTCTGTATTTGGAGCACTATTTCCGGAGAATCGAGATTATTGCTTGCCCGACCCATCAGGCCGCGCTTATCCAGCTCCGTACCTATTGCCCCATCAAGTAAAATAATTTTCCCTCCTTCGACTCCGCTCAGGACAAGGTTTTGTAATGCTTTCGATAGATTCATTAATCACCGAACAAAACCCCCGGCGATACCGGGGGCTAAAAGTTCTTCTAATTCTTCTTTGACCTGATTGAGATTTTTGTAAACAATTCCTTTTAAGCCCGCCTGCTTTGCACCATTTACGAATTCAACTTTATCATCTATGAGTACAACTTGTTCAGGCTTCAAATCGAATTTGCCGACGACGATATCATAGATTTTTTTCTCCGGCTTGGCTACACCTTCTGCACAGGAAAAAACCAGTTCGTCGAACATATCATAATCAAGTTGTTGAATAAGCTGCATAGCTGGGACTTCGGTATTGGATAGAAGTGCGGTCTTATGGCCTTTGTTATGCAGCTCGGCGGCGAAAGAAAAAACCTCAGGCCTTGGTGCATAAGCAGCTTGAAAAGCATCGCCCCATAAGGAATTTTGTATAGGCTTCGGTTTGTTTAGCTTTTTGCAGATTCTTTCCCAAAATATTGGTTCCCCAATAAATCCTTTCTGGAAGTCTTCAAGGCATTTATCAAATACTTCTGTAAAAACGTTTTCCGGTACATCAAGGGCCTTAGCGCAGTATTTCATCAGCGCAGGCTTTGGGTCGTCAATCAACACTCCGCCCCAATCGAATATAATGGCCTTTATTTTTTCCATTTCTGTCATCTGTTATCTAAAACCTGTCCTGAGCTTGTCGAAGGATTGGCTTTGTTTGGCTTTGTTTTTGCCAATCTACAAAATTGTAGAATTACTTTTATTCACTTGTTACAAAAGAGCTTACGTTAATTTTAGCCTTCCGAAAATTGGCTTTGTTTTGCAAAAAAAGTCCGATTTGTAGAACATTCTCTACAGTTGTAGAGTGCTTTAAGTGCTGTTGCTGACTTACTTTACCCTCTTTTTTGGTCAATTCTAAAAAATCTGTCATCTTTCATAAGTCCTTTTTATTATGAGGCTTGAATAAAATAGTTGATTTGATGCCTTTGATTTGATTCTGTCTTCTGTCTACTGTTTTCTGTCTTCTTTTTTTAGCAGGTATTATACCCAAAAACGGCAAAAAAACAAGCAAAATCTTTTCTCGCCTGCCCTGATTGCCCATTACAAATGAAAAAAGTGCAGGCGGATCCCTTTAATTCCCCTCAATGAAGTCTAAGGTAGCAAACAGCCTTCATTGGTCAGAACTCAGTATCTTTATCTGTGTTCACCTGCAGTATGCGCGGCTCCCCAACCGCCTCTACCGATGAGTCATTCAAAGAGAATAATACAAGATTGCTATGCCAGGACCTTGTGCCCTTAAACTTAATACCGTTGAGACCAGACATACGCGCACAGTCCGCAATGAATCGGGGGATAAAGTATTCGGGTTTCCAACCTTGGTCACGAATCACTTTGAGTTCTAGGTGCCCACCATATGTTAAACCGAAGGGCAAGAGGCCAAGGCTAGTATTAGGAAAACCAGCTTCAGGCTCCAGGTCTAGGATTCGTTCGGCAAGTTTTATTCGAAAACCCAGCGTCCAAGCGATCCCTGCCTGTCCATCTATTGACGTCTCAAGAGCTGCCGCCTCTGCTGACGCTGCAAGGTAGAAAACTTGTTGGCCAAAGTGATTATAGCGACCTTCTGGAATGACAACCTTAGCTGGATCTGGTGGTAGAAGTTCGGCAATGTTCATATTGAATCCACTTTTGGGGGCACGTGCTCGATACCACACGCTGTTTTTAATTGTCACTATAGGGAAGTCCGTTATTTGCTTCAGAATCTTCTTGCCGATAGGATGCTTCAATCCAAGGTATGGCCATTTTTCCAAGTGAGATTGAAACTCATCAAGCTTAGGACTTAGCACTCTCTTTAGGCGATCATAGAGTTGCTCCAACTTTTGCTCTTCCTCTGGCTTTGTCCCAACGGTGTCTGAAAGCTCAACTGAGTGACCGCAATTCTGGCATACTATTCCCTCCAGTACTTCGTCCCATGCTTCTTCGGGTATGTCAAGTTCCTGCAAAAGAACTGTGAGTTCGATTTTATCACCAAGTATCCAGATGTAGTCACCACTTTCGAACGGTTGACACATAACGCAGTAGGCAATCTCGCTTTGCAGTTTCTTGCGATATCTTTCGATCTTAGTCATAACATTTTGCTTTCGGCGTTTTAATGAGAATATTTATTAATTCACATTGACTCATCCAGTTCTTCTAGTTTTGTTTATTTTCAGCTTCGGCCTGCTTTTTCTTCTTAGCACGTCCTGCTGGTCAGGAACTAAGGGCATCTTTGATTTGATCAACGATCCACTGGGCGCGATGGCCCTCATCGATAGAAACATTGAGTATACTACTGCAGTTGGGACACGTGAAGACTCCAGCCTTCCATGTTTTAGTTCCTTCGTAAGCATCAATTGGCTGAACATTTACTGTTCCTATCAATTGTTGACAATATGGGCACTTTCCAATCATTTTATTTCTCCATTTCATTATTTGGGTATATATATATATATATTCGACATTATATATCTGATTTACAATTATACCCCCAGAATTGTATTCTAATGCTTATTTTCGGCTAGTTTGGTAAAGGTCTTAATCAGAAAAATGATATGCAAAGAGCAATTCGGGGCAGAGGACAGGGATTTGCCCGTTATCCTTTTGGCGGGCTTTACGTGGGATTCAACAGAAGATATAATCAAGGCGATTTTTAAGGATACTCAATATGGAACCATTCCTGATAACTATAGTTATAATTTTAATTGTATTCGTCCTGGGCCTTTTAATCTGGCTTATTACAACCAGCTTTGCCGGTCGAAAAGAGATTGCCGGCCAAGCAGCCGGCATCAGTCTGCTCCAGCAGCAGCTCGAATCGCTCAAGACGGCACAGGACAACGTTCGCTCCGAGCTTAACAAATCGCTACAGGATGGGCAAGCC
>MHYD01000062.1:38289-44145 GCA_001824645.1 Planctomycetes bacterium RBG_13_46_10 | reverse complement strand
CCAGCAGGTGCTTGGACAGCTAAATACCCAGATCGGCGAATTGCAGGGCACAAATAAGCAAATGCTCCAGCTTGGAACTGATGTCAGGCGTTTACAGGATATCCTAAGCTCTCCGAAACTGCGGGGCCAGATGGGCGAATGGTCATTGGAGAACCTGTTGGCACAGGTATTACCCAAAAGTGGTTACGAGCTTCAGTACGCATTTAAAGATGGCAAAATCGTCGATGCGCTGATTCAGATGCCTGATTTCTCGGTGCCTGTCGATGCGAAGTTTCCGCTGCCGGGTTTTGAACGGCTTGTTAAGGTCGAGGCCGACGATGAGAGGTTAAAGCTACGCAAACAGTTTCTAAAGGATGTTATTAATCATATTGATAAAATTGCCGCTGACTATATCAGGCCCGCAGAAGGCACGGTGGATTTTGCGTTCTGCTATATACCAGCCGAGAATGTTTATTACGAAACGATTGTCAAATACGCCGACGATACGCAGGATATAGTGCAATATGCACTCGATAAAAAGGTGATACCGGTCTCGCCGAACCTTTTGTACGCATATCTTATGACGGTGGCGATGGGCCTGCACGGCCTGCAGATAGAAAAGCAGGCAGCCGAAATCCGCCAGAACTTAAAAAGGTTGAACGCCTCGTTTGCCGATTTTATCGGCGGCTGGGACATACTCGGCAAGCACCTGCGAAATGCTTACGGCCAGTATGATGAGGGCCAAAAGAAGCTCGACCGCTTCGGAATGCAATTAGAGCAAATTCAGGGGGAAACCCCGGAGGAGAACCCCCAGTGAAACTGGAACCCCACGTGAAACGTGGGGCTAAATAGTTAGCCCCCAGTTCCACTGGGGGTTTTTTGACATTTCGATTTGCAGAAAAACAAACACCATTGACATAAATCATTTTGCATTTTAGTATCTGACTTTCAGGATTATACTTTGATATTTTTACAGTTAGAAGGAGAATCAGCATGGATGCGAACAGGCCTATTCACATCAAAGACGAAACGTTTGAAAGCGAGGTTCTCAAATCTAAAGTCCCTGTTTTGGTGGATTTCTGGGCGCCCTGGTGCGGGCCGTGCAAAGCAGCCGCCCCGGTGCTTGAAAAGGTGGCCGGCGATTATAAAGGGAAACTAAAGGTCTGTAAGCTCAACGTGGACGACCAGCGTGATACTGCTATGAAATACGGAATAATGAGTGTGCCGACAATGAATATCTTTAAAAACGGACAAGTAGTAAGTCGAATCACAGGCGTTACGCCGAATTTCGAATCCGACCTCAAAAAGAAAATCGAGCCGCATTTGGAATAAAACTGAAAACCCCACGTAAAACGTGGGAATAAATATAACCCACAGTAAAACTGGGGGCTAAATGGGATTGTATTGTGGCAAAAATGCTCGGATATATGATTACTTTTACGACTTATGGTACCTGGCTACAAGGTGATGAACGCGGCTACGTAAAAAACGGTACAATCTATCCCGAAAATGAATCCTTGAAACAAACTAACAAACAATTGCAACTGCAAGATGAAATTAGATTATCGAGAGCTCAACAAAAAGTTGTTCGAGATGCTATTATCAAAGAAGCACATTTACTCGGTCAGCGTATATTGGCGTTATCTGTAAATGCAACGCACATCCATATTGTTGCCGAAAATAATTCAAAACCAATAAGCAATATTGTCGCTTATTACAAAAAGGCAGCACGACTTGCATTAAAGTCTATTGGACACGAAGGTAAAATCTGGACGAAAGGATACGATAAAAGATTTTGTTTTGACAGGGCATTGTTGGAACGAAGGATTCGATATGTACAACGACAAAACCCCATATAAAATACGTTAAAAAACCCCCGGTAAAACCGGGGGCTAAATATTTAGCCCCACGTTTCACGTGGGGTTCCAGTTTCACTGGGGGTTCTTCTTGGTTCTTGTGAATTTGTTGTTATGAACGAAATTGTATATGACGTTATTATTGTTGGTGCGGGGCCGGCAGGGCTTGCGGCGGCTCTTTATACATCACGCGACAGGCTAAAAACGCTGATGCTCGAAAAACTCGCCCCCGGCGGGCAAATCAATACCACAGACAGAATTGAAAACTACCCCGGCATCGAACGAATCGACGGGCCAACCCTGATTGAACAAATGCAAAAGCAGGTTGTAAATTTCGGCGCAGAAATTAAAAGCGGCTCTGAAGTTACCAAATTAGAGAAATTAAAAAACGGGAATATCACTGTTTACTGCGATAAGGATAAATGCACAGCAAGAGCAGTAATCCTTGCACCCGGCAGCAGCTATCGCAAGCTCGGCGTGCCGGGCGAGGAGGAATTTCGCAACGCGGGAGCCGGTGTAAGCTACTGCGGAACCTGCGATGCGCCATTTTTTAAAGGAAAGCATGTTGTCTCCATTGGCGGCGGTAACACCGCAGTCGAAGAAACACTACACATAGCAAAATACGCCGGTAAGGTCACCATGATTCACCGCAGAGACGAATTCAGGGCATCGAAAGTTCTGGTCGAGGAACTTCTGGCAAAGGCAAACGAGCCGAAGTCAAATTTAATTATTAAATATAACACCATCGCAACCGCTATCCAGGGCAAAGACAAGGTGCAATCAGTCAGGTTAAAGAACGTCAAAAGCAACAAAGAAGAAGATTACTCTTGTGACGGCGTGTTTATATTTGTCGGCATGGAGCCGAACACAGATTTTTTAAAAGGCTTTGTGGAGCTGACCAAAAGAGGGTTTATCAAGTGCGATTGTGCGTATCTTAGGACAAGCGTGCCGGGCGTCTTCGTTGCTGGTGACTGCAGAGCAGGGGCAGCCATGCAATTAGCCACAGCCGTCGGCGACGGCGTCCTTGCTGCTATGATGCTCAAGGAATATTACAGAAATCCCGCATGGTGGAAGGAACCGGTAAAAACATAACCCCGCAATAAACCTGTCCTGAGCCGGGTCGAAGGATTGCGGGGCTAAATATTTAGCCCCCGGTTTTACCGGGGGTTCTTTGTCTAATCATCGAAAGATAATAAAGAAGGCTACAACCACTGCTATCACCGCGCCGCCGAGCCATAAAACAGAAGGAGCCGGTCTCATATCAATTCCCTCTCTAACAGGCATCTGCTTCGGCTCGGGTAAGGGTTTGCGAATTGTTATAACCGCCATTATGAATATCAGTATAATAAATGTAATTGCCATTCGATTTAGAAATGCAATATGGCCGATGGAAATTCCAATCTTCTCAAAAAATGGGAGATTGCCAAAAAGGATAAATAGCAGGCTATAAATAATAGGATTAAGAACAAGGGCAGTGACACCTGCCGATGCAGGAGCACGCTTGAAAATCATGCCGAACACAAACGCTGCCAGAATACCAGGCGAGATAAAGCCCTGAAATTCCTGTATATAACTGAACACCCCTTCAGGTATTAATCTAATCAGAGGTGCTATCAGACATCCGACGATGACGAAAGCAACCGTCATAATTCTGCCCATTGTTATCAGCGAGCTTTGTGCTGCATCCGGTTTAATGTGTTGTTTATATAAATCCATCGTAAAAATGGTGCATGCCGAGTTCAGCATTGAAGCTAATGAGCTTATCACTGCTCCGCATATCGCCGCGAACATAAATCCTCTCAGCCCCACCGGTATAAGATTCCTGATCAGCATCGGATACGCTTCATCAGGTTTGGTTAAATGGTCCGGATACAATTGCCAGGCCATTATCCCCGGAAGGACGATAGCGAAAGGAACAATAAGCCATAAGGCAGCGGCGAAGATAATACCGAGCTGGCCCTGCCTGAGGCTTTTTGCGGCGAGCGTTCTCTGCACGATGAACTGATTCAGACCACAGTAGTAGAAGTTCGGTATCCAAAGCCCGACCACTAAGGCCGTCCATGGCAGAGCCGGATGGTCGGCTGGAAGAACCATGTGAAGCTTGTCGGCGCTGCCTTGGAGAAATGTTCCTATCCCTCCAATTGCTTTGAAGCCGAGAACCATAGTTACAAGTCCACCCGCAAGCAGGGCTGAGCCGAGGAAAAGGTCTGCCCAGGCGACCGCCTTGAGTCCGCCCCATGTCGTATAGATTGCAGCAGCGATGCCGATGAGCCAAACCGCTTTTGTTAAATCCATATCGAATATCTTATGCAGGGTGAGTCCGCCGGAATACAGCACTGCAGTTATGGTTACAAAGACATATATAATCATCGTATAAAATGCCATAATACTGCGTGCAACCGGATTATAGCGATATTCAAGGTATTCCGGCATAGTATAGATGCCAGCTCTGAGAAACTTGGGCAGGAAGAAAATTGCCACGAAGACAATTGTAATCGCACCGAGGAGTTGATAACCCGACACAGCTAAGCCGACATTTCCCGCACCGGCACCGGCCATGCCGACAAACTGTTCGGTGGAGATGTTGGCTGCGACGATGGAGAAGCCGATTAACCACCATTTCAAGCCGCGGCTTGCTAAAAAATAATCTTCGCTGGTCTTTTCCCTTCGGCTTTTGACCATGCTGAAGATGACAACTAAGCTGATGAATCCGAGGAATACTCCGACATCGAAGATGTTCAGTTCCATAGAATATCCCTATTTCCAAAGCTATGGAGCGAAATGTTTATTCACTTTCCTTTATTTCCTGTGGCGCTTCTTTTTGCTCTGATGCAATCGGCGCACCTTCGGGCACAATAGTGACTTTGACAGTGGCTGTCACGTCATCGGTAAAGCTGAGAATCACGGTGTGAGTTCCGATTTGTTTTATATGGTGAGGCAGCTCCACGATTTCATCGGCGACCTCAAAGCCCTGCTCGCGCAGATTGGCAGCTATATTGCCTGCGGTAATCGAACCGAAGAGTACTCCCTGCTCGTTGGCCTTCGCGGCCAGGACAGCTTCGGCACCTTCGACCTTTTTGGCTATTTCGGCCAGCCTGTTGACCTCTTTTATTCGCTGCTCGGCACGCACAGCTTTTTCTTTGGCAAGAGATTTTATGTTGTCTTTTGTGGCAATTTTTGCCAAACCCTGCGGCAGCAGGTAATTCCGCGCATAGCCTTGGTTAACTTCTACGATATCTCCAAACCAGCCGAGTTTTCTAACATCATTACACAGCAAAACCTTCACCATGTTAGATGTTTTTAGCTTGTCGGAAAGTACACGTTTTCGCATTATGCCTCCTTATATTACACTAAACATGGATTTATTGGCTTTCTAACGGGTTTTATCCCGGTATCCTTTCTGATTAAATGTTAAATGGTAACCGGTAACTAATAATTACCAATAACCAATCTCCAATTACTAAAACCTATGCGGTAAACGGAAGCAGGGCCATATATCTGGCCCGTTTGATTGCCTTTTGGGCCTTTCTTTGGCAACCTGCGCAGTTACCGCTGCGTTTCCGTGAGTATATTTTGCCGCGATTGGTCAGGAGCTTGGCCAGGGTGTCCACATCTTTATAGTCGATGTAGCTCACCCCGTTGCGGCAAAAGCGACATTGTGTCTGCTCGCGTGTGCCGGGAAAGCCCGGTTTTCTTTTGTTATCGTTTTTTCTTTGAAATTTTGATGTTGTTCTTTTGTTTGTTTCCATAATTCCTTGCACTTAAATGAGATTTCTTTTTTTCATGTAATACTTAATACTGAAATTAAAACGGTATATCATCCGCCGGCGCATCATTGGTATTATTCCGCCGACCGGTGGAATCCATGTCGGGTTCATTTGATTCAGGATGTCTGCCGGAGCCTTGTTCAGCCTGACCGGCTGCAGCTTCCCCGGTACCCTGTAGAAACTGAACGTTATCAACTGTTACTCTGTGTTTGCTGCGTTTGGTGCCGTCCTGTGCTGTCCAGCTATCAAATGTC
>MHYD01000062.1:37853-38208 GCA_001824645.1 Planctomycetes bacterium RBG_13_46_10 | reverse complement strand
CCGTCTTTTTGGCGGATTTGATTATTCAATCCCGGTTCTTATATGGTTTCCTCTTCCTGTGAATCATCTGCATTTTCGTCTGTATCTATCTGCTCTGTTTGGTCCTGCTCTGATTCATCGTCGGCAGTATTTTGCTGCTCCGGCGTGCTTTCCACCTCGTTGCTTTTTTGTTCCATCTGGACAGCAGGAGGTTCTTTTTCAATGTCTTCGATTGGTCGATCTTCGGCATTTAGTATCAGAGCACGCATAATGTTTTCGGAAAGTCGAACGCTTCTTTCGATTTCCTGTATCTTTGGACCTTCGGCCCTGAAATAACATATAATATATGTTCCCTTGCTTTTGTGATTAATCTCGT
>MHYD01000062.1:33039-37844 GCA_001824645.1 Planctomycetes bacterium RBG_13_46_10 | reverse complement strand
TTTTTTCGCCCCATTTTCTCATCGCGATAATGTCAACCTGAGCTTTTGCGAGAGTGTTTTTGATGGTCGCAAGAACTCCGTCCCAATCTGATGCTGCCAGGTTTGAATCAACAAGGAACATCGCTTCGTACAACTTTTTAGTCACAGTTTTCAAGGTTAATTACCTCCATATTTTCTTGTTCAATGGTAACTGGTTATATGGTTAATTCCACTATCTATTACTAATTACCGGTTACCATTTACCGATTACACACTATTAAACTCATTCATGGCTTTTTCCACGTCGTATTCAGTCCAGCAAAGAACAGCGTCCTTCGCTTTGTTAATCGCCTCATCGAGCAGCAGTTTCTCTGCTTCTGTCGGTTTATCAAGAACGTAATCGACAGCAATCTTCCTGCCGCAATGGCCAATGCCAATCCGACATCGTGCGAATTCGTTTGTTCCGAGCTTTTCTATAATATCTGTAAGCCCGTTATGCCCGCCTGCTGAACCTTTTGCTCTGATACGAATCCTTCCCGGCTCAATGGCCATATCATCAGTTACCACCAGCAGATTTCTTAACAGCAGCTTATAGAAGCCCACTGCGGTGGCAACCGCCTGGCCGCTGCAGTTCATGAACTGCCAGGGCTTCAGCAATATCAACTTTTTTTCCGCAAATTCAGCCTCGCCAAGATGAGCGCCGAATTTTCTTTTGTTCACCTTTACTCCGAGTTTGTCGGCCAGCGAGTCTATAACTTTAAAGCCGATATTATGCCTTGTGTTTGTGTACTCACGGCCTGGATTACCCAGTCCAACCACCATTTTAATTCCATTGGAAATATTAAATATCCTTTCGCATTTGCTATCGCGGACTACAACCTAATATATTTCCATTTTTAATTAGCACCACGTTTTGCATGAGCTTGTAAGCAATTTTTGCTCGTTGCTATGGTGATGGTTCTTCTTCTGTTGTTTCTTTCTTTGCTCTCTCAGCTTCGCCTATAACTTCCGGAGCGACAGGCGTTTCTGCTTCGATATCCTCGGTAGTCTTGGCTGCTATTACCACGCTGCAGGAGACCATCAGCATTGCAGGATCGCTTATTAACCTGACATCTTCCGGAAGCTGTATATTGCTGGCGTGTAAAGTATCACCCACTATCATATTTTTCACTGAAACCGCTATGGATTCCGGAATGCTGGCTACCTGGCACTCGACTTCGAGATGGTCCGTATGCTGAATTATAATACCGCCTTCTTCAGCCCCTTTGGGGGTACCCTTAAGTTCAATAGGAACCGTTACAGTAACCTTCTCGGTTATATCAACTCTCATCAGGTCTGCATGAATAATTTCTTTGCCAAGAGGGTCATATTGCAGGTCTTTAACGAGCACCTTTTGAGACTTTTTATCAATTTTTACGTCCATGAGTCTTTGTCCATGGTGCAATTGCAGCATGAAGTCATGCGCATCTAATGTGATGGCGGCCGGCTCCTGCTTATGGCCGTACAGGATAGCCGGTATTAGACCTTGTTTGCGTAATTTGGCCGAGGCTTTTGAGCCGGTCTGTTGACGGGTTTCTGCTTTTAATTGTACTGTTTTTTCCATAGTAATCTCACTTCAAACTTGTACGCCAGAGGCGTATTTCTAAAATCTACATTTTGTTGTCTGATTCCTTAAACATTTCGCTAACAGATTCATTTTTGTGAATTCTCCGTATCGCTTCACCCAGCATATCCGCTACGCTTAGTACTTTTATTAGTCCGGTTTTTTGGGTTTCTTCGGTAAGAGGTATAGTATCGGTGACAACTACTTCATCAATCGGCGCCTTTTTCAGTTTTTCCAGAGCCTGTGCCGCAAATACGCCGTGCGTGGCTCCGACATATATCTTTTCAGCCCCACGCTCTTTCACCAGCTCTGCAGCACCGCACACTGTCCCGGCCGTGGCAATAATGTCATCGCACATCAGAACATTTCTGCCCTTTACCTTGCCTATTATCTCGTAGGCTTTGATTTCACTGCCGCTCATGCGTCTTTTGTGTATAATCGCAAGGTCACCACCCAGATGTGAGGTGTATTTTGACGCCGTCTTTATATTGCCTACGTCCGGTGAGACCACGGTTAGGTTTCCGATACTTTTTTCTTTGAAATACTTGCTTAATACCAGCTCACCGGTTAAATGATCGACCGGAATATCGAAAAAGCCCTGTAGCTGGTGAGCGTGCAGGTCTATTGCCAGGACTCTATCAGCGCCGGCGGTAGCGATGAGATTGGCTACCAGCTTTGCGGTAATGGGTACTCGACCTTCATCTTTTCTGTCCTGGCGGGCATAGCCGAAATATGGGATGACTGCGGTTATACGTCTGGCACTGGCTCTTCTCAAGCAGTCCAAATAGATTAAAAGCTCTACTAAGTGTTCATCGACGGGTCTGCATGTTGATTGCAGGACGAAACAATCCGTGCCGCGCACGTCATCTTCCACTCTAATGTGTTTCTCTCCGTCCGGGAAGACGCTGATTTCAGCATTACCCAGCGGAATCTTCAAGTACGTACAGACTTTTTTGGCTAAATCCGGATTACTGCTGCCTGCGAAAACCTTCATGCTGTCATCAGTAGAAAACATTATTTACCCTTCCCTGGTAACTGCGTTGCATTTTCATGTGTTACTACCGCTCCGGCGTTCACATGTGTACCTTCTTTCAGTACCAGCGGCGCAACAAGCACCGCACCTGAGCCGATGTAACAGTTATCGCCGATTTCAGTCCTGTTTACATTGTGGCCGTCATAATTCGCCGTTATCGAACCGGCCCCGACGTTGACATTCCGTCCTACTGTAGCATCGCCGATGAAGCTGTGATGCCGGACTCGCACTCCGTCGGCCATTAGTGAATTTTTAACTTCCGTAAATACACCCAGCACAACATCATTTTCAAGAATAGTACCGGGTCTTAGATATGCGAAAGGCCCAATTCGGCAGGCCTTTCCGATTTTAACATCACCATGTATATAGGTGAACGGCTCTATTACCGTATCCTGTCCAATTTTTGCTCGTGCGTCTATCCATGTATTGTCAGGGTCAACTATGGTCACGCCATGGTCCATCAATTCCTGTTGGATTCGTTTTTGCATAATCTTGCTTGCAACGCTCAGTTGCGTTCTGCTGTTGACGCCCATAGCTTCTTCCGGTCGAACCGCTGTAACTGCTACCACTTTATGACCGGTCGAGATGATATATGATACTGCATCCGTCAGGTAATACTCTTTCTTGACGTTGTCGGGCTTAACCTGCTCGACGGCCTCGAAGAGAATCCGGTTATTGAATAAATAATAACTCGGATTAATCTCGGTTATTGCCAGTTGCTCTCTTGAGCAGTCTGCGTCTTCTACAATGCCCTGAATATTGCCGTATTTATCCCGGACTATTCGTCCGTAGCCGGTTGGATCTTCCAGGACTGCAGTAGCTAATGTTGCTGCTGCCTGCTCCATCTGGTGCTTGCCGATGAGGGTGCTTAGTGTTTCGGCTCTGACCAAGGGTCCATCGCCGCAGAGAACAAGTGTTTCGCCCTTAAAATCCTTTAGATATTCCTTGCAGCACATAACAGCGTGGGCAGTTCCCAGTTGCTCGTTCTGCTTGACCCAGGTGATATTTTTTGTGTCGTCAAATTGCTGCTCGACCTGCTCTGCTCCGAAGCCGACGATAACATATATCTTTGCTACGCCGACTTCCCGGCAGGCATCCAGCACGTATGCCAGCATGGGGCGTCCACATACTTCATGGAGCACCTTTGGTAGTTGCGTGTTCATCCTGCTGCTGACACCTGCTGCTAATATTATTGCTGCTCTCTCGGTCATTTTTCCTTAATTTTAAATTTTAATTTTTATATTTTAAATCTACCCGGCCAGGACTCGAACCTGGAATAGGAGGACCAAAACCTCCTGTGTTGCCGATTACACCACCGGGTAATTGAAAAGCTAAAAGCTTAAAGCTAAAAGTGTAAGAATTAAATGTCAAACTTAAATTTAAAACTTTACGCTTTAAGTTTTCAACTAATCTGTCACGGTGATCCTTCTGAAGCCGGACCCGGATAGGCCCTGCCGGAGGCTTGAGTCAACCACGCCGTGATACTGCTGACCCCACCCCCGCTGCTTCGTTTTTGCGAAGCAAAACGGCGGGGGAAGCTACCCCGTGCGACAGAGCTTTTAACAAAAAAGGAAATATAGCCGATTTATACAGTCAAATCAACAATTTTTTCTTTTTTACAAAGAATATTTCTTATTTCGTAGCGGTTTATAAAAAATAAGATAGTTCTCGTTTTTACTTGTTATTAGACCGGACAACTAATAAAATCAAGCATCGCCCATATCAAGTCTTAATAGATTAACGAATAAATAAGAAGATAATGATGTCCAAACCGTCTGACAAATTTGTTATAGGTTTAACAGGTTCTATAGGAAGTGGTTGTACAACTTTGAGCTATGCCCTTGAAGAGAATGGATTTAAAAGAATCTCAATCTCGAATTTTATCAAAGAGAAATTCAGGAAGCTATATAAAAAAGAACCCACGCTAAAGGGATCTGATCCAGATTGGCGTGCAGAACTTCAGGAAATAGGTAATAGAGGAAGAAGAGGAGAATTTACTAAGAGCAAAAAACCTCAACCAGATTATTGGATTAAACAAGCACTAAAAGAGGCAGGCACCGCAGATCAAATTGTTATCGTTGGTATCAGAAATATCGGTGAAGTCAAAGCTTTGCGACAGCACTTCAGCCAATTCTGGCTTGTAGCGGTGCATGCTGATTATGAGACACGTTGGATGCGCATTGAAAATTC
>MHYD01000062.1:28845-32955 GCA_001824645.1 Planctomycetes bacterium RBG_13_46_10 | reverse complement strand
GCGTTGTGTCTATGAGGCAGACTACATTTTGAAAAACAGCATACGAATAGAACCTCCAAGCCGGATCAAAACAACACTTGCAAGAAAGTTCATGCAAGAACTCGATGGTATGAAAGACAAAAAGGACTTTCGCAGACCACTACAACCTGAGGTCTTTATGGCAACAGCAGTATCACAGTCACATGCTTCTAACTGCTTAAAAAGAAAGGTCGGAGCACTTATTGTCGATGAAGAAAGTAAAATTCCGCTCAGTGTTGGTTATAACGATAATCCGATAGGAATGGGAACCTGCTTTTCCAAATACAACGGACTATGCTACAAAGACATGATGATGGAAAGTAAACTTGAAAAAATGCCTACATTTTTTTGTCCTGAATGTGGAAAGAAGCAGGACAAAATAGAACCTCCATGGATATGCAATGGCAAAAAAGATGATAACCAGACATGCAGATGCAACTTCAAGCTCAAATTCTTTCCCAGTCGAAACATGGAATTATGCACTGCCATTCATGCTGAGGAACGAGCCATACGCAGCTTAGGCCAAAGAAGTGCCGAAGGATGTACAATATATGTAAATACATTTCCTTGTTTTCAATGTGCAAGGCATATTAAAGACGCCGGAATAATAAAAGTCGTTTATATTGAAGCCTACCCCATTGAAGAGGCTGTTCAGTTTTTGAAAGATAACAATATAGAAATTGAATCCTTTGAAGGTTTCACTCCGCGTATATTCAATCAAGTTTTCCGGCAAATTGACTAATGAACTATATGTGATAAGGAGAAAACAAAATGACTTTTTACTGCCCAAAATGTAATCGCTACGGAATGGAATGGGACGGAAGAGCGAAAGTGCTTATGTGTTACTATAATAGCTGCAACCATATTATCCGCATAGAAAACCAGAAACGAATCCCCAGCCCAGAAAAGATTTCTGAAGTCATCGAAGAAGATGCCAAAAGAATGCGGAATAATGTTCACACAGACAAAATCATCCCGTTAGGACTTTCGACTGGAGCTGCTGGTACATAGTTCTTGGTATCTGCATATAGCCAATCCAAGGAACTGGCAATTGACGATGGGAAATTAAAATTCGTCGCCTCCGTTCTTCTCTAATCTCCAAGCCAATCTGCTCCGAGCTGGCCGCAGGCGGCTTTTATCTCTCGGCCCATCCTGAAACGTACCGTAGTCTCAATGCTGGCACGTTCTTTCCTAAGACTATTGACTTGGATCTCTTTAAATCATAAAATAAATTATTTTATGTACAAGTTATCCCAAAACCTTAAAAAACGGCGTTTATAGTATTGAAAACGCCAATAACATAGGTTTTGGGATAGGTTCTAAGTGTTTTGTATCTAATGAGCTACGATTGAAAAAGGCGGTAGTATAATCAGCATTTCAATTTAATGCCGAGAAAACCGAAAACGCTAAAAAGAAGTGCCTAAATTTGTGAAAATCCCATTGCTAATCCTGATAGTTGAAACAGCCGGGCTGTTTCAACCGGCTATCGCTCAGGCCTATCTTTTGGGCGATTTTAATCTCGACTGCAAAGTGGATTATAGAGACCTGCAGTTACTTTCCAATTGTTGGTTGAATACCAATTCAATGTATTACAAAAATGTCGATTTAAATCATGGGAACAGTGTAGATATGGTTGAATACGCTATATTGGCAAAAAACTGGTTGAAACATGGCAAAGTTTATCCATATCGCTGGGTTTTTGTTTCAAACATGCTTGGGTCGGCGAACCATTTAGAGCAGCTTATTAATATAATCGAAACCGCATCTAAACACGGTTTAAATGGTATAGTTCTTGACTGTGGCATTGATAAGCTTGACCTCCGGCCGGTGGATTACATTCCAACATATATGAGAAGGTTTGAGAAAGTAAAGCAAACATGCAGGCAATATGATATGGAGATAATTCCGATAGGTTTCGGGGTTGGATACGGGGGTGATGTCCTTGCTTATGACAAAAACCTTGCTACTGGAATCCCCGTTAAAGATGCATTGTTCGTTGTGGAGAATTACGAGGCGCATCTGGTTCCCGACCCGCCTGTCCAGATAATCAACGGCGGTTTCGAGGAATATGAAGGTAATCGTTTCTCAGGATATGAATTCCACGATAAGCCGGGTGAAATTTCATTCGTTGATACCACGGTTTTTAGGAATGGCAAAGCCTCCATTAGGTTCGAGAATTTCAACGGCAGTTCAGCAAGGGTGATGCAGCAGGTTCATGTTCAACCGTATCGCTGTTATAAACTAAGCTGTTGGATTAAAACCGATGGATTCAGGCCTGAAAAGGGTTTTAACATGATTGTTTTGGCCTCTGATGAGGGTGTGCTCGCTTCATGGAAATTCTCTGTCCCTTCAACCGCCGACTGGCGCAAGCTCACCATGGGTTTTAACAGCTTAAACTACAATCTTGTTAGAGTGTATCTGGGTACATGGACTGGCGAGGCGGGAAAGCTCTGGATTGATGATTTATCAATTGATGAGGTTGGCCTGTTAAATGTTCTCAGACGTCCCGGCACACCTGTTACTGTAAGAGGCGAGGATACCGGAACGATATATGAAGAAGGGCAGGATTTCGCATATATAGAAGACCCGGTTCTGGATTTTAAGTTCGATCGTGACCCTCCATCAATAAGGATTTTACAGGAAGGGACCGGCAAAATTCACAATGGTGAGCGTCTTAGAGTCAGCTACTATCATGGAACAGCGATAGGGGACGCACAAGTTACTATTTGTATGTCGGAGCCGAAGGTCTATGATATATGGAAAAAACAGTTTAAGCTTGTCCATGATTACCTCGCGCCAAATAAGTATTTCCTCAGCATGGATGAGATAAGGGCGGGAGGTTCGTGTGAAGCCTGCAAAAAACGTGGATTGATTATGGCTAAAATACTTGGTGACTGCATAACCAGGCAGGTCCAGCTAATCCGGGAGAACAATCCGAATGCCGAAGTCTTCATCTGGTCCGACATGCTTGACCCGAACCACAATGCTCATGACAATTACTACCTTGTTGAAGGCGATTTTACCGGTTCCTGGAAATATGTGCCTGCCGACCTTGTAGTTGTTTGCTGGGACTACGAGAAACGCAGCGAAAGCCTAAATTTCTTTTCCAATCATGGTTTTAGGACTTTGGCAGGCGCTTACTACGATGATGATACGCTTGATAATCCCAGAGGATGGCTTGAGGCTTTAGAGCATACACAAGGAGCATGTGGGATAATGTACACAACCTGGAGAAACAAATATGAGCTTCTTGCAGACTTCGGCGACCTTGTAAAATGTGTACCAAATCATGAATAGCAGGTTATGTTCCACGCTTATGAGAGACCCAAAGTAATAATAGCAGAATTTTGGCTCATTGCCTTTCTGTTTTATCTCATTTAATCATCCAGCGTGTCGGCTCCGAGCTGGCCGCAGGCGGCTTTTATCCCTCGGCCCATCCTGAATCGAATCGTTGTTTCAATGCCGGCTCGCTCCAGAATCGAGGCAAACTGTTTTATTCGTTTATTATCGCTGCCCACAAAACCGCAGCCCGGATGCGGATTATGTTCGATAAGGTTCACATTCCGCATAATTCCGCTCAAGAGCTTAATCAACATTCGAGCATGTTCAGCCGAATCGTTTAGCTCTTTTATTAAGACATACTCGAAGGTGACCCGCTGGTCGGTCTTTTCCTGATAGAAACGGACAGCTTTGAGCAGTTCAGCTATTGGGTACTTAGCGTTTATCGGCATCAGTTTTGTCCGCAGGCTGTCTGTTGGGGCGTTCAGTGACACCGCCAACCGAGGTTGAATATCCTCATTAGCCAATTTTTTAATACCTGGCACTATGCCGCAGGTGCTGATAGTTAGATGTCTTATGCCGATATTTTTACCTGCCGGGTGGTTAAGTATCCTAACCGATTTGAGTACGTTATTGTAATTCAGCAGCGGCTCACCCATTCCCATATAAACCACATTCGAGATTCTGCCGGTATCGCTCTGGACGATATTGACCTGGTCAACAATCTCAGCTGCGGTGAGGTTCCGACGCAGCTTTACCCTTGCGGTAGCGCAAAATTTGCAACCCATAGCGCAGCCGGCCTGTGTGGAGACA
>MHYD01000062.1:22560-28748 GCA_001824645.1 Planctomycetes bacterium RBG_13_46_10 | reverse complement strand
ATCTCGACCCCTCGACCCAGCTCGGGGCAGGCCACTATCTGCTCAAGCTCATCGAGCGTTTTGTCTTTAAGGTTTTTGTTCATAATAGAAATCAAAAACCCCACGTTTAACGTGGGGCTAAAATTTTTCATCTAACTATTTAATGCGGGATTTTACACAATAGTATCTCAATCTTCTTCGTTGTCAACTGAGACGTAGCCCTGCTGGCCCTCGTTTAAGCTTGTAGTGAGCTTGCCTGCCCCCAGCGTGGCCGAAGGGTCGAATCCATAGGCAGGCTCTGACGATTCGGCCTCATCTGCTGTTTCCTGGCTTTCTTTTTCTTCATTTAGGGCGGACTGTCGCAGCTTTTCGTAATCCTCCATCGTCATCAACACCTCGCGCGCCTGGCTGCCCTTGTATTCGCCGAGTATTCCTGCTGCCGCCATCATTTCAATCATCCGCGAGGCGCGTGCATAGCCGACATTGAGTCTTCGCTGAAGCAGCGACACGCTGCCGCGCTTCGTTTCCAAAACAATACGCACCGCGTCATCAAAAAGCTCGTCTTTTATCATATCTGATGTGTCGATCTTTTTCAGACCCGTCAGCTCCGGATGGAACTGCGGCTCTGCTATATCTTTTAGATACCTGACAATTCGCTTTACCTCCGCCTCATCAACAAATGTGCCCTGAGCGCGAATCAAATCGCTGGTGCCGGGCTTAAGAAACAGCATGTCACCTTCACCGAGAAGCGTTTCTGCGCCGTTCTGGTCGAGGACAATGCGGCTGTCAAGTCTGGCTGCCACGCGAAAACCGATTCTTGTCGGCATATTCGATTTTATAAGGCCCGTAACAACTGTCGCCTGAGGCCGCTGGGTAGCAAGGACGATATGAATACCGACTGCACGGCTCTTCTGGGCAAGACGGACTATATAGGCTTCTATTTCCTTCGGTGCGGTCATCATCAAATCAGCCAGCTCGTCAATGACTATCACGATATAGGCCAGTTTCTTGGGGATTTTCTCTTCTTCGTCCGGGCTGCTCGGATTGAATCTCTGCAAAAGCTCCGCCGAACCGAGCCGGTTATACTCAGCTATGTTTTTCACCCTTGCTTCAGCCAGCAGCGCATAGCGTTCATCCATCTTTACCGTGGCCCATTCGAGTATCTGAACAGCCGTTTGAGTTTCGGTGACTATCGGACACATCAGGTGCGGAATAGTATTGAAAGCGGTCATCTCGACCATCTTTGGGTCAACCAGAATCAGTTTAACCTCGTCCGGCCGTTTGGTAAGCAGAATGCCCACAATAATGGTGTTGATGCAGACGCTTTTACCTGAGCCGGTCGTGCCGGCGATAAGCAGGTGCGGCATGGTTGTCAGGTCAGACACGAGTCCTTCTCCGGAGGAGTCTTTGCCCAGAAACAGCGGGATCTCCATATTCTGTGCTCGTTTACCTGCCAGCTCCATTATGTTCCTCATCCGGACTTTTTCTTTTTCGTTGTTCGGTACCTCAATGCCTATCGTGTGTTTGCCTCGCAGAGGGGCCACAACACGAACAGCGCCCGCTCCCATCGCACGGGCGATGTCGTTTGATAATGTACTGATCTGGCTGACCTTGACGCCTGCTGCAAGCTCCAGCTCGAACATTGTCACCACCGGACCTGTCTCCGCCTCGACCACTCGTGCATTAATATTGAACTCCGAGAGCAGTTTTTCCAGAGCGGCGGCTTTTTCTTTAACGACCTTTTCCTGAACTGATGCAAAACTATATTCCGCCTCTGCCAGCAGCTCCAGCGGCGGCAGGACATAGTCCTCATAGACAGGCCGGCCGAAGGTTGTATTGGAAGGGTCGTCCATAGGTTTTTTCGGCGGAATCGGTTTCGGCTGTTTCATAGTTGTTATAGAATTGGGCTGTTTCTCTGATACTACAATCGCAGGAGCGGGCTTGTCTTCACGGAATTGAGAGGCTGCCATATTTTTAACGGATTCGACAAGCTCACCACGAGCATTAGCAGTTATGGATTTCTGTTTTTCGCTTAGTTTCCGCCAAATATCGCTGACTGCTTCGCAATGTTTGGCTACAGACCAGGCGGGTACAACAATCCCAATCAATTTTCTGCCCATGAAAGCCAAACAGAGCAGCACCCAGAGAAAAACACTGTCTGCTACGAGTATAGCGCCGACAAACCAGGTGGCTGTGATTAAGATAAAAGTACCCAGCGTAGCAAAATGGCCCCGCAAGAAGGTAGCCGTACCGACACCGAGCAGGCCGCCCGAACCTGTCGGAAAAGGAAAGAGCTGGTGTGGCCAAAGGTAGTAAAAACTGGTCGATGCAGCCGTGGTTAATAAGCCGAGCCCAATCGCTCTTAGTATGGGCTGGCCTAACGGTCGGTTGAAAAGACGGGCAATCAAATATAATATTGCTGCGACAAGTATTACGAAGACACCGGGCCCGAAGTAATAAAGCATATAGTAGGCGCTAAAAGCCCCTATCGAGCCGCACCAGTTTGCCGGCGGTTTGTTGTGCGGGTATATAAATTTGCTTGGCCAATCGCTCATATCGAAGCTGATACAACTGCACAGAAGCAGTAGCAGGACGCCGATACCGACGAATATGAGGGCTTTTCCTTTTTTACCTCGCTCTGACGGGTTGGTGCAGTTATGTCGAGTCTTGTCACGGCGGAGAGTGCTGTAGCCGGATGAAATTTTTCCTTTTTTCTTCATAGTTCACTGCCCATTAGGGTCTCTAATGGGTCGCAATAGAATCAAGTCCTATAAAAACCTTATTTTAAAGACACTTTTATCCTATGTCCTTTTCGGGACTTAACTTATATCGGCATGTACTTTGTCTTCTCTGTACAAAATGACAGCGTAACTCTGTAGGATTGATTCTATGGTAGTACCGCGCTATTTTGCACATATTCTATTTATTTCCTATATAGGAAAATAATTAAATATCTGCAAAATAATGAATGATATTTATTTAATATGACGATATATTTTACAGGAATATTTCCTTAGGGAACTATAATGAGATTGACAGAAAAAGAAATATTAGACCGTTTGTGGAACTCAATAAGCCAATACAAGCCTTTAGTCATAAATAAGCGTAAGGAAGAGTCACCAACAATTCAAGAATTTAGGCCTGATGCTATTGTGGAGATCTCTGTATCAGATAAACTTTCTTTCAAAGCTTTGATAGAAATAGTACCGGTTCCCAGTCCCAAAGTGATAACCCAGAAATATAGGCAGTTTCTTGATTACATCTGCAAGCTAAAAAAGCCGGACTTAGTTCCTCTGATTGTAGCTCCATACATAGGCAGACGACAGGCAGATATTCTGATTGCTGAAAAAGTATCATGGATAGACCTCTGCGGCAATATGCAGCTCGATATTCCCGGCAAAGTATATATTGAACGAACCGGCAAACCTAATAGATTCCCGGACACGGCTCCAATAAAAAAGATCTTTCAGGGAACTTCATCTCTTGTAAGCAGAGCTCTGCTTTTGAATCCTGATGGTTTTTCCTCCTTATATAAATTGGTTGATTTTATAAATAGTCGAAATGCAAATATAACTGCATCAACAGTATCACGGGTATTAAAATCCCTTGAAGAAGAATTGATAGTAAGCAAAACAAAATCCCTCATATCTGTGATAGACGCTGAGAAGCTTTTAGACAGATTAGCTGAGGCGTATAAAAACTCTATAAGGCGCAGCGAAGTGCGAACGTTCAGATTTGCTGCTGATAATTTTGAGCGTGTTTGGTCACATTTCTTTGTAGGTCCGGAGGTTAAGTATGCGGCCTATGGCTTTTATGCCGCAAAGCTCAAAGGACTAACAACTACTGATGAAATCCAGATATATGTGAAGGATATAGAGCAGGTCCGAAAGATTTTCAAATTTGTTACTCCTGATGATGAGTTCGGAAATCTGTTCCTAACCGAGACAAAAGAGCCAGGAGTTTGGTTTAACATAATCCAAAAAGAATTTATACCTGTAGTTGATGATATAGAGCTTTATCTTGAGATGATAGCTGAAACTCCGAGAGGGCCGAAAATCGCACAATTACTTAAACAACGCATACTTAAGATTAACGCTAATGGATGACAAAGTAGTTAATCAGTTGGTCGAATTAACACAAGCTCTAAACCGGATTGGATTAAAACCGCTCATTTGTGGCGGGCTGGGAATTTATTTTGCATTCCATGGACGAGAATCCGAGGTCTCAATTAGAACGACAAACGACATAGATTTAATGCTCACCAAAACTCATATAGATAATCAAGCTAAACGTATAAATATTGCGAATATAATCACCAATGAATTGAAATACACAGCTCTCGAGGGCAGTAAGCACTTCCAGTTTCACAAAGGTGAGCAGCTTCTGGATATTCTTGCACAAACAGTTGAAGGAATCCCAATTAAAGACTTCCGGTCCATAATTGTAAAGTCGAAGCTACATGGATACCACACACCGGAAGCCAGTTTTATCCAGGAAGACCTTATAGGTATACCACTTTCACGAATTTGGCCGGAAGATAACAAAGTTGTAGGACTTGAAATTTCTGTGCCATCTATTACAAATTAATTGATACTGAAGCTTTTTGCATTCAATGATAGAAGCGAAGGCAAAAGAAAAAATGATACTCAGGCCCAAGTGCATGCTTACGATGTTTACTTAATAACAACGTTAGCCAATATCAACGATTACAGACAAGGTCAAAAGTTTTTATCTCGCCATGGTGATTCCGAAGTAATTCATAGAGTTACATCGATCATCAATAGAAAATTCTCGTCTGTAGAGCAGGACGGCTGGACGCATGTATTGCAAACTTCTGCCTTTTATCCCAAACTGAATATCCAGCAGAAACGGGAACGCCTTGATGAAGCTGGTCATCGCTTGGTAAGATGGTTTACTTTACCATCATAAAAATAGGTTTTATGTGTCTTTCGTAGATATTCTCTGTCACGTTTGGGGCGATGACATCTTCATATTTTACAAGGGCATCTAAGAAACGGCTGCCTATCTCAGCGGGGATTTTATAAGCAACGTGTATGAGCTGTCGAAAGTTGGGATTGTAGTTTTTACAGGATTGGTCGTGCCGTAAAGTCGATGCGAATCTCTGTTCATCCCACTTGGCTACATCTGCGGCAGTTGGCAGCTTGCTGCGGTCGATATCAATAACAGTTGCATAAGGCTGACAAAGCTCATCAATGCGTGACAGCGACTTTACATAAATCTCCTTCGCGATTTTCAGCCCCTCTCCGCCGGCCATAGCAAGGCCGATAAGCTCTTCCAACCAGGTAGTGCCGGCTGTTTTAAGATGCAGTCCTGCATTGAATTTCTTTAGCGTTTTATTTATCGGCGCGTAAATAGAAAACTTGTCACTGCCGGAGTGAACACTCAGCTTTAAGTCTTTCGGCAGACCGAACTCTTTAACTGCGAAAGCAACCACCGCCAAATCCTCTTCAAACTCTTTTGCGAACTTGGCTGCGTCACCGACGTAATCAACACCTTTATTGAATCGGCCTGTGAACTTCGGTGCAATCGTTGCAGCGGGAATACCCTCATCGGCCAGACCGGCCAGGATGAAAAACATCTCTACCGGTGTTTGGGGCTGGTCCGTTTCGTCCATCGAAACCTCTGTTAGAAAATTACCCGCTCCCTTTGCAGACTCAATATGACGATAAATTTTACCAGCCTGCTGGACGGCATATAAAAACTTAGCTGCTATTGCCTGTAACTGCTGTCTTTCAATTTTTAAGGGTCGTTCTATACCTGCAATTTTAACCTTCCCGATATAGCTGCTGTGCTTTTTAATGAAATATTCGATGTCACCTTCTACCGCGGGTTTGCAGATAAAGTCGGCCACATCGAGCGTAAAAAAGTCGCTCGAATCAATGAACATGTCAACATTTTTCAAACCAATGTGGTCGGCGTCCACAAAATAGGGTCCATACCATCCGCAGGCGGTGACAGCCTCATCCGCTTCTTTGCGTGTATCTGCCGGCTTTGTCCCTATAATGGTGTGTTCTCTATGCGATTTGTTCCATACGGGTGTAATTTCAACGCTTTGCTGTTTTGCTTTTATCAAAGCAGCTAATTGGGCCTTTCCCTGTTTTGTGAACCTGTCACCTATGCCGATTGAAAACTTGCTGAGCTTCACAGTTATACTCCTCGAAAAAATTGTTTGTTAAAAGTTATAGGTG
>MHYD01000062.1:16397-22548 GCA_001824645.1 Planctomycetes bacterium RBG_13_46_10 | reverse complement strand
ATCGATTGTTTCCTTCCACATCTCCGGCGTGTACTCGTGGCCGACGCCGGGGTATAACAGGCCGCTGAAATTCTCCGGTTTTTCGTACAGTTTGTAAAGATGCTCCTGAAAGTTATAAATAATTCGCACACCATCAACCGGTGACAGGCGGTCTGTCTCACCTGTCATTGCCAGGTGTGGCCGGGGAGCGATTAATCCCACGACACTCTCGACATCGATCTTTTCCGCAAGCATATTCGGAACATAGAAATAAAAACTGTGCGAACCCACGGAACCATGAGCAATCAGGTTCTGATAACGGCTCAGACAAACCACGCTCACGGTGACTTTTATTCGCTCATCCATCGCCGCGGCCCACCAGCTTCGGTTCGAGCCCATGCTCATACCCATCGTCGCAATCCTGTTGGGGTCAACCGCGTGCCGAGAAATGAGATAATTCAAGGCGAGTAAATCATCCCTAACTATCATTCCCCACAGACTCTTGCCTTCCAGCAGGAAAGTTTTAAATAATGACCATTCTGTTTGTCGGCCTTCCTCTTTCTGGCCTGCCGGCCCCTGAAATCTACGCTCGCCAAAAGCATAAGCGTCTATACCCAGAACGGCATAGCCTTCTTTGGCCAATTCCTCGCCTGTTGCAAAATCAAGCGTCTTAAAAGCTTTTGTAATAAGTTCTTCTTTTCCCTGCTGATACTGGCCGCCATGATAGTGGTTGTAGAGAATTCCCGGGCCTGGTTCCGTACGGCCGGCGGGTATCAGGATATATCCATAAACCGTGTCACCGACGCCGTTATCAAAGGTAAAGTGCTCAAGAGTATATCCGTCACGTTGTTCGCTCTTATCTATTTTGGGCTTGGGTGTAAATAACGGCGGCATATCTCCGAGCAACCGCCACAGTTTTTTGCGTAATTCAGTTTTTTGAACGTCCCATTGCTGTGTTGATCGCGGCAATGGGGTCTGGAAAGAGGCAAAGCCGCCTTTGAGAATCTCCTGCTCAGTGGCATTTGAAAGCTCAGACAACGTCAAAACATATAATAGTACAAAACAGCATAAGAAAATTCCGAATGACAATTGATGTGTTTGTTTACTAAGATTCTTTTTCAGCATTAATATTTCTCCTGTCAAGACTCTTACACATTTTTATAGCAGCATTGGTTTGCGATTGCAACATAATCCTGCGGCGAAAGCTGTTCGGGACGGAGTGTTGAGTCGATGGAACAATTATCAAAGATTTCGGTCCAATTGTTAATTTTATCGAGTTTTCCGGCGACGGATTTTATGCAGGATTTGAGCATCTTGCGGCGATGATTCATAAATAACTTTACAATTTCAGCGAGCAGGGACATATCCTTAATTTTATTTACTTTTTCTTTTTGGCGGACAAAGCTGACCATTGCCGAATCAACCTGCGGGGATGGCCAAAAGGCTGTTGGTTTTATAATCCTTATGACTTTTACTTCGCCGGTTGCGCCGAGTAATATGCTTAATATACCGTAGTCACTGCTGCCAGGTCCTGCCCTCATTCGTTCGGCGACCTCTTTTTGGACCGTGACATACATAGCACTCGCTGGGGCGAAACCCAGCGTAGCCCAGTCGGCTATTGCCGGGCCTTTGACTAAATTCAGCACCACCGGAGCCGCAACGTTATATGGCAGATTTGCGACCAGCAGGATTCTGCCTGCGTTCTTTTTGTGAGATGCCTGGAGTGTTTTTATAATGGTTTGATTGATGGTATTTTTATTTTTCAGGATGTCGCCGTTGAGAATCTCGACATTTTCAGCTTTTGACAGGTGTTTTTTTGCGATATCAGCAAGGGTTTTATCAAGCTCAACAGCTATAACTTTTGCCGCTTTTTGAGCCAGACCTTCGGTTAAAGAGCCGGTGGCGCAGCCAACCTCCAGAACAACATCGTTATCTTGGATGTTCGCAGAATTTATAAGCAGGCGCATCAGATTTAAGTCTATAAGAAAATGTTGGCCGAGCCGCTTATTTGGCCGAACGCCAGCCGATGTAAGTAGCTGCCGGATTTGTTGTTTTGTTTGCACTTGCAGAACTACGGTTCTAAATTATGAATTCTCAATTCTACATTCTTCTTCGTTGTTACCATTTGTATAGCGGTGGAAATGGCAGCTTTCATGCCGCTTGGATTGGCAAGGTTCTTGCCGACGATATCAAAAGCTGTTCCATGAGCAGGCGATGTCCTTATTATAGGTATGCCGATAGTGATATTAACAGCATTTTCAAAATCGAGCAGTTTGACGGGTATCATGCCCTGGTCGTGATACATAGCGACGACGCCGTCAAATTCACCGTGACTTGCCCGCAAAAATAGGGTGTCGGCTGGGAATGGGCCGAAGCAGTTTATTTTCTGCTCCTGCGCAAGCAAAATAGCGGGAGATATTATTCGCTGTTCTTCATCACCGAACTGGCCATTCTCGCCGGCATGGGGATTCAATGCTGCAACACCGATCTTGGGATTTTCAAGGCCGAAGTATTCTTTCAATGCATCGTTTAATAAATCAATCGGCTCGAACACACAGCCGATGGTAAATTTGTGACGCACCTCGAAAAGCGCCTCGTGGATGGTGGCAAGGGCAATTTTCAAAGGCCCGCTAACAAACATCATTACTTTTCTGGGGGATTTGCACCGCTTGGCGAACATCTCGGTATGTCCGGGCCATTCGGCCTCGGCCAGCTTCCAGCTCGTTTTGCTGATAGGTGCTGTCACCACGGCGTCTATAATGCCGTCTTGAGCGGCCTGGATTGCATCGAGGCAAAACCTTATTGATGCTTCACCGGCGGCCTTGCTTGGGCCTTTAATCCAGGGCGGAACTGAATATTCATCGTAATCTGCTACGCTGACTTTGCATGGATAATCTCTGCTGATTTTCTCGTGCTGGTGTCGGCCCCAGAAAGGCTCGATTTCCGCTTTATCAGCCGCATAGCAAAGCTGCTCGTTCATGCCGAAGACGATAAACTTTGCCGCCTTGCGAATGAAAGGGTCGTCCAGAGCTTTTACGATTATCTCCGGGCCGATACCGGCAGGGTCGCCCATCGTTATGCCTATGACCGGCTGCTCGGATATCGAATTGTGGTTGCCATTTTTATTCATATCTTCGCCCATTTCTTTGGGCACCAACAAGCATAGGTTGTAGAAACCTGCTTTTTTTACTTCTGGTATCGTTACTTTTTATATCTCTTAGCGTATTTCTTTCCCAAAAAACACAGTCGTAGTATCCCTGAATGGTATGATTTTTTTCTGCCATATCCAATCTTTTCTCTGCATAAAGACAATATTCTTCATCTACCTCTACTATCACAAAATTTCTTTTTAGCTTTTTTGCAACGACACCAGCGGTTCCAACACCTGCGAATGGGTCAAAAACAACATCTGCTTCGTTTGAACTTGCAAGGATAATCTTGGCGAGCAGTTTTTCCGGCTTCTGCGTCGGATGCGGCGTATTTTCCTGCATTGACCAGAACGGAATTGAAATATCCGTCCAGATATTTGAGGGGTAAGTTAATCTATATTTTCCGCTCTCTTCCTCCACCCAGTCTTTGGGTATGCTGTTTTCGCGGTAGGGGGCGATTACCTTCCTTTTTAATTTTACTGCGTCTGCGTTGAAAGTGAAATCGTTGGAAACCGTGCAGAACCATATATCTTCGCAGTTATTTTTCCAGTCCTTTTTGGCTCCTCTGCCTTTTTCTCTTTCAAAAGTGATCCTGTTTCTGACAATAAAATACTTCTCACAAAGTAAATGAATCGCCGAGGAAGAACGCCAATCTCCGCAGATATATATTGAGGCGCTGGGTTTGAGTAATCGTATGAGTTTTTCCAGCCAGGACTGCATCCAGCCCATATATTCCGTAACTGAGGTTTGCTTAAATGAGCTGTTATTAAAGGTCTTGGTTAGGTTGTAAGGCGGGTCGATAAAGAGAAGGTCCACGAACCGCGAGGGCAGCAAATCCACTACTTCGGAAATATCTGCGTTGATAACCTTGTTCAGAATTTGCTCCAGCGAGAGAGGATTATCTATCTTTAATAGCTTACGGCGATAATTTTCCCGCTCATTGTCGGTTAATGTTATTGTGCGATTTCGCGGTGCTCTTGTCATAGCTAAAAACCTAATTGTTTTAATCTCTCTACGGTCAAAGGTTGTTTTTGCGGCATAATTTTGTCTATATGTTTTTTAACTGTCTTTACGATAATGTCGGTCTCGATATTCACGACATCGCCAACCTTTGCTGTTCCTAACGTGGTTCTCTTCAGCGTTTCAGGTATTAGAGCCACGCTGAAACTATGGTCGTTCATGCTTGCAATCGTCAGGCTTATCCCATCTACCGACACTGAACTTTTAACTATCATCTGTTCAAGCAGTTCCGGCTCGGCTGAGAATTCTATATCGGCGAACTGGCTGGCTCTTTTAATCGCTTTGATAATTGCGGTGCCGTCGATATGACCCTGGACAAAATGTCCGCCAAACCGGTCGGTGGCTTTCAATGCTCGTTCAACATTGACCGGCGAGCCGGTCTTAATCTTGCCCAAAGTTGTTTTTGCCAATGTTTCGGTGCTTATATCAAACCCCGCAATAAATTGCGGGGCTAAATATGCAATGGTAAGGCAGACACCGTTTATTGCGATGCTGTCGCCGACCTGTAGTGAGCCTGTCGAACCTATTTTGCAGTCTCCGTCCAATTCGCCCAAATCGACGGTCAATAATGCACCGCTGTTTGTCTGGCGGTTTGATTTTACTGTGCAAATTGCCTCTATTAATCCCGTAAACACTTGAAAGCCTTTGGTATATTTGAAATTAACTTTTTTATTATTGAAAAACCAGAGTTTAGCCTTAAAATCGATTATAAGTATTCAATCGTCAATAAGCAATCTTCAATTAATAATGGGCTTGAAGCCGGGGGCGGTAAAATGAATACGTTTTGGTTAAAAATAACCGGTTTTGCGGTCGTTGTCGTGATTGTAATCGTAATTATCGGGAAGTTTCGCTCAGGCAGGACTACACCTGCTCCTGCACAGCAAACACAATCCAAACAGGAGGAGAAACCGAAAGGATTCTACGGCATGGCTGAACGGGATAAGCAGTTTCTCGAGGAGCCGAAAAAAATCGACGAGCAGAAACCTGAACAATCACAAGAGCCAGTACCACAACCGCAGACACAACCAGTGCAGCAGCCTGCTCAGGCTCCGGTCCGACCTGCAGGTCGCACACCCGGTGTCGTTTTGCCAAGCGATATCATAAAGCCAACTACGCTGTATTTCAAGCCGCTCGAGGAAATGGAGGACATTCAGGCGCAAGAGTTGCTGCCCTGGGCCACAGCCGGGCGAAGCATCGGCAGGTTGCCAATGTTGCAGTATGGCTTAATGGTGAAAGCCTGCCGGCAGATCGAGGAACGCTGGCCCGATAGCTGGTACGCCTTCCGGGCCAAGCAGATGTTGGAAGAGATATCGGAGCGTTACGCCGCTAACTACAAGATTACGGAACAGGAATTGAACATCAGCCATTTTTTGAAACCGAGGCGGGACACTGAGCCTCGTACTGTGGAGCCAATACGACGATGATAACGATAACCAATGGAATGATCCCCGTCATCTCAATAACCGCAGATTGTTTGCCGGAGAAATAACACACAATGTACAACATTACCAAAGAAGAAACAGATGTCAGCAGCTTTTATAAATAAAACAGGACAATATTTATGAATAATCTGTTCAAACATAACATGCTTGATATCAGGGATGGTTTTAAGGAAGATGCTAAAATAGTCCTTTATGCAGGTGATTGCTTAAACGTGTTAAGGGATATCCCAACGGATTACATCCAGCTTATAATTACATCCCCTCCATACAATGTCGGCAAATCTTATGAGCATAGCACAACTCTTGAGGAATATTTAAAAACTATTAGGCCAATTCTTTTAGAATTGACAAGAGTGCTGTCGCCTCATGGAAGCCTATGCTGGCAGGTTGGCAATTATGTAGAAAATGGAGAGGTGTTTCCTTTAGACGTATATTTCTATCCTCTCTTTAAAGAGCTTGGATTAAATCTTCGAAATCGTATTATCTGGCATTTCAATCATGGTTTACATGCATCGAAACGTTTCTCGGGACGGTATGAGACTATACTTTGGTTCACAAAAA
>MHYD01000062.1:9841-16390 GCA_001824645.1 Planctomycetes bacterium RBG_13_46_10 | reverse complement strand
ATACCTATTTAATCTTGATTCGGTTAGAATACCATCCAAGTATCCTGGTAAGAGGCACTTTAAGGGTCCCAAGAAGGGGCTT
The DNA here is from genome assembly GCA_001824645.1 of Planctomycetes bacterium RBG_13_46_10. Classification (GTDB taxonomy): domain Bacteria; phylum Planctomycetota; class Phycisphaerae; order Sedimentisphaerales; family Anaerobacaceae; genus RBG-13-46-10. The sequence continues at coordinate 16,308 of MHYD01000062.1, read as the reverse complement.
CCATCGTGCAATCCTAAAGGGAAAAATCCATCCGACATTTGGGAAATTGTTGCAGATGACTGGGAGAAAGAAATGTGGGATATTCCGAACGTAAAGTCGAATCATCCGGAAAAGACGGTACATCCTTGTCAGTTTCCTATTGAATTGGTGGAGCGTTGCGTTCTTGCATTAACAAATGAGAATGATTGGGTGCTTGATCCCTTTGCTGGCGTTGGTTCTGCTCTCATTGCCGCTATTATGCACAATAGGCGGGTAATAGGTTGCGAAAAAGAAGCTGAGTATATAAAAATCGCGCGAGAAAGGATAAACGAATACTATATGGGAGCTTTACGGATTCGTCCGATTGGAAAACCTATTCATGAACCAAATGGACGCGAGAAAGTATGTCAAATTCCACCTGAATGGGAAACCGTAAAAAGTAAGGAGGCACTATTTTAGTGATTATCGCGGGTAAATATTCTTTCAATAAAGGTCTTGAGGCAATTAACAAAAGATATTCACATTTGTTTGATGAAGTGGAGAGTATAATCGCAAAGATAGATGCTTCAAAATACAAAACCAAAAAGAGCAAAGAAAAAACCATGCCTGGACGCGTACTTTATAGCCCAAGAAGATTGAATATAGCTTTTTGCTCGTTTTTTTTAGAAAAGGAGTGGTTATCTCCAAGAGTCAAGTGTGAATATTCGAGTGATTTCTATGCAAATGGGTATGAATCCAAGCCATTGAAAAAAGGCGCATTTCGCCAAATGGATTTTGTTAAAGAAAAGCTTGGTGTTGAGATACAATTTGGCAAATATGCCTTTATGGTTTATAACGTCTGCGCTAAAATGACAATTTTTAACAGACTCGGTTTCATTGATGCAGGGATAGAAATTGTTCCGATAAAAAATTTTGCTGATGAAATGTCCACAGGAGTATCTTATTTTGAACAATTTGTTTGGGACCTGGAACAGAGGGGAGTCTCGAATATAGATATTCCAGTCCTAATTTTAGGCATAGACAAATAATATAATAATCCTATTATTTGCTTTAATTTTTAAATGAGACGGGGAAAAAGAAACTTTATGGAGAAGATTTTAATGTCTAATATTACTTCAGTTACTGATATCCCTGTGATTTTGATAACCGCGGATTGTCTGCCAGAGGCGTGGGAGAAGGCGGTTCTTGCGGTCTGGGATAAAGGACTTGAGGTCAAAACCCAATACGACAAATCCAACGACCCACCAAGCAAAGACGCAACCGTCATCATCACAATAAACGACCCATTTAGTGAGCCGAGGATACACAAGAACTTCCCCGGTGGACCGGAAGAGCTTGAATCCTATCGGCAGGAAGTGGTCAACGGCATTCACGACCACTGGATAGACCCCGCTGCGGGCAAATGGACCTATACCTACCACGAACGATTATGTGCATATCGCCCATCATCAAACACCGAGAAAGTTGATCAAATACAATATATTATCGATTGTCTTTCGCATGCAGGCCACAGCAGACGAGCGCAAGCGATAACGTGGATGCCGACCGCCGACGCAAAGACGGAACACCCACCGTGCCTTCAGCGAATCTGGTGCAGATTAGTAGCGGATGAGGCTGGAAATTTTTCGCTTAATATGAACACCCACTGGCGAAGCCGAGACCTTTATAAGGCGTGGTTTATGAATGTATATGCCATAACCGACCTTCAAAGAATAATCGCCGAGAGAATATCTGAAAATATAGATGCGCCGGTGAAAGTCGGCAGATATGTTGATATAAGCGATTCGCTGCATATCTACGGCAGCTACTTTGATGAGGTGGCACCGGAGATTGAAAAGATGCGTAAGAGTCCGTACATTCAGCGGGCCTGGCAGAGCACTCATCCGGCTTTTGTCGCATTGACGGAGGAAACCAGAGAAAAACTTGCCAAAGACCCGGATTGGTTCGCAAAAGCAAGAGGGTAAATATAAATCCGAAATACGAAGCACGAAATCCGAAACAAATTCGAAATTCTAATTTTCAAAACCTACTGTTTCGGATTTCGATATTAGAATTTGCGAGGAACGAAGTATGACATTAATTATCAATGGTGAAAAAGTAGAGGATTCGGTAGTGCGGAAGGAAGTGGAACGTCTCAGGCCTGACTACGAAAAGGTCTTCGCAAATATGGGCTCTAAAGAACGCGAAGCCCAGTTGCTCGACTGGTCGAGAGAAAATGTCATCGAAAGAATTGTACTCGAACAGGAGGTCAGGAATATCGAGTCTTCCATACCGAAAAACCATCTTGAAGCTATCTTGGGCAGGCTGAAGAGAGAATACGAAAATCCAGAAAAGCTTTACGAGGAATTTGATGCCGAAAATGATGACAAACTAATAGAGATTTTAGACCTTAGGTTAAAAACCGAGCAAAAATTCAACGAGCTTTACAAGGATTTGCCCAAGCCAGCACAAGCCGAGATAGAAAATTTCTATGAGGAAAATAAAGAGCAATTCAGAACAGCCGAGCAGGTCAGAGTTGCTCATATAGTCAAATATGTGGACTGGCGGAAAGATGAAGCAACCGCCCACAACGCCATAAAACAGGCCCAGGAAGAGATTAAAAATGGCAATCTCTTTGAATTAGTTTTGGAAAAATATACGGACGATCCCTACGATGAAGAAAGCTCGTGTTACATCACTAAAGGTGAAAATGTGGAGGAATTCGAGGATGTGATTTTTAGCCTGGATGCTGGGGAGGTAAGTGACATTTTTCGCACTCGCTATGGATTTCATATCGCCAAGGTTTATGAAAAAAAGCCGGGGGCAATTCCTCCTCTTAAAGAAATAAAAAGCCGAATAGAGAATGAGCTGACAAGCCGGAAGCGACAAGCGGCTGTTAACGAGTTCATAGACCAGCTTAAAGGCAAGGCCAAAATCGAAGAATTATAGTTAAATATTCCGATAAAACCGATTTATAAAAAAACAGAAAAAATCGGTTTCTTAATTTGCCTTTGTGTGATTTTGATATTAAACTTTAATAAAGACAGATAAGGAAAAAAGCGGGATATAATATTGTTTTTGGGTATAAATAGTTAAACTTTATAGCCTTACCTTTTATTTTAGGGGAAATTTAACAGAAAGCTAACATACCGCCTGGGCGTTAATTTGTTTGTCGAGAATATAATATCCTTAGGGGGGGCTATGTAAGTTTCTTTCCGAGTTGGCCTCTGCGTGCATCACGCAGGGGCTTTTTTATTGCATTTTATCGCTGTTGCGCAATTTTAAATAATCTCGCCTTGTATGAATCACTCTGCGGGTCTAAACAGTGGTTTTCTTTCTCCTTTAATGTTACGCATTAAAATTTCTTTGACATACTATATGTTGACTTTAGAATATCTATGCGCTCGAAATATTGTATTGTATCGATTGTGCTGGAAATTGGGGTATAACTGGCAGAATAGTGAAATGCTGACAGACACAGGAGGTAGGCTTGACTTGTGAGATGTCCCTTTTGCAAGGAAGACCGGGATAAGGTTATTGATTCGCGCTCAAGCGACTCAGGCAGAGTTATAAGGCGACGCCGCCAGTGCCTTGCGTGCAAAAGGCGCTTTACCACATACGAAAAGACGGATGAAAGCTTTAAGCTGTGCATAGTAAAAAAGGACAAGTCGCGTATCCCTTATGACAGGGAAAAAGTCATTGGCGGCCTGCAAAAAGCCTGTTATAAGAGACCTGTTTCAGTGGAACAAATTCAGCAAATAGCCGACAAAGTAGAGGAAGACATATTCAAGAGCTTTGATAAGGAGGTATCTTCTGTTTTTATCGGCGAAAGCGTGATGAAACACCTTCGCGCCGTTGACAAGGTTGCGTATATTCGTTTCGCGAGTGTCTATCGCGGCTTTAAAGATGCCGGTGAGCTAATCGATGAAGTCAGCAGGGTTATTAAAGAAGCGGAACCTTTGGAACAGTTGAAACTTTTCAATGAGTAAGGGGAAACACTTAATAGCAGAGTAAAAATAATTAAATATGAGAAATATTTTGTCTTTTTACTTTACATTTTTAGGTTTTTTGTTAGAGTTGCCCAGGATACAGAGGAGCTGGAGGAGTTGATAATGCAACTCAAGGTTATTAAGGCAGATGGATCTGCCGAGGAATATTTGCACACGAAAGTAATGGGGACTGTCAATAACGCTCTCGGCAGGACAAGACAAGCCGATACATACGTTGCCGAAGAGCTTGCGGAAGTAGTGACATATTACCTCTATAATCAACAAGACCGGCACAGCGTAACAAGTAATGAAATCTTTTCCGTGATAAAAGCCGTCCTTGCAGCCACCGGCTATGAAGAAGCAGCAATTTCACTGAGCGAGTACCATTTCGATCGCAAGCTTAAACGTTCCAGGACCGAAGTCCTCGAGGTTGACATGCAGGATTTGACGGATGCCGAACTGCTCGGCAGTATCGATGGGACAACCGCCAGGTCTCGCTGGGATAAAACCAGGATTGTTGATAACCTGGTAGCCAAACACGGTATATCCCGGCAGACAGCACGCACAATAGCCTCGATGGTTGAAGAAAAAATCTTTAATATCGGAATAACGCAGGTACCAGCCAGTTTGGTAAAGCAGCTTGTACTGGGTGACGCCGCAGCGGTTCTGCGGGCACAGTCGGCCCTGTCGGGCGGTTTTCAACCTGCCCCCGCGTCTGCCGACGCGAGTTGGGGCGAGAAAGTTTGAATCATCTTTCCAATTTCCAATTACCATTTACAGATTTTCGATTAAGGAGCAATGTATATGAATCGCTTGTTTGGAGCTATTGTTGCCTGTGTTATTATTGTGATGTTTTATGGTACGATCGGTGCTGCTAAAGAGGTTCAGAGTCCGCTTAGAGTTGAGCTGCTCTGGCCTGATGGAGCTCCAGGTGCTAAGGGTGATACCGAGGGCGACAAACCAACATTGACTATTTATCCGGCGCCGGAAAAAGAATCATCCGGTACAGCTGTTGTAATCTTCCCGGGCGGTGGGTATGGACATTTGGCTGTCGACCACGAGGGACATCAGGTGGCCCAGTGGCTGAACTCTCTCGGTGTTACTGCTTTTGTTCTTAAGTATCGTCACCGTAATAGCGGTGCAGGTTATGGCCATCCTGCACCCTTACAGGATGCTCAGCGTGTGGTCAGAATGGTTCGCAGCCGGGCAAAAGAATGGAATGTCGATACGAACCTAATTGGCATACTCGGATTTTCCGCCGGGGGACACCTGGCTTCGAGCGAGGGTACGCACTTTAATAAAAATTATTATGAGCTTAAAGATTCGATTGACGGTGTGAGCTGCAGGCCGGATTTTATGATATTGATTTATCCTGTTATCACATTAGACGATTCGTACACGCACGCCGGCTCCAAATTGAATTTACTGGGCAAAGACCCCGGTCAAGACCTTGTTAATAGCTTATCTAATGAAAAGCAGGTGACATCTGACACGCCGCCGACATTTTTAGTGCACGCAAATGATGACAAAGCTGTTCCGCCGGAGAACAGCATCAATTTTTACCTTGCCTTGCGCAAGGCCAAGGTTCCTGCTGAGATGCACATTTATGAAAATGGCGGCCACGGCTTTGGCCTGGGTAAAAAGAATAGTCCCGCCTCAAGCTGGCCGGAGAGGTGTGTTGATTGGATGAAAGCAAGAGGGCTGTTCGGTAAGAAAGACAGCTAAAACCAAAATAAATCCACAGGCTGATGTGGGAGTTTTCATCTGATTCTTAGTTCTTCTCTCTATTCTTGCTTTATCCCATCCGCCTCCGGGGAAGGGGAGGATGTGACATCGAACTGAGGTGATGGCTGTGAATCCGGCTGTGGGATTTCTTTGATTTCAATTGGCGGCTCTTCTTGAACATGAGTTTGAGACCCAGAGTCCATATCCTGCAAGTATTGGGCAACTTTTTTGTAATCCTGGGCACCGTTACAGTTTTGTTCGTATTCGAAGATTGTCTTGCCATAGCTGGGCGCCTCGGCGAGCTTTATGTTCCGGCGGATATAAACGGGCAAAACCCGCGCCTCTGCCCAGGCGTTATTTGAGCCGCGGGCATTATCAAGAAACCGCTCAATATCATCTTTGACCTCGCCTGAAAGCGATGCACGGCTGTCGAACATACAAAGTAAAATGCCAGTAACCTTCAGAGACGGATTGATTCTCCTGTTCACAAGGTCAACGGTCTGCAGCAGCTTTCCAAGACCCTGCAGAGCGAGAAAATGCGGCTGAAGCGGTATTAGAATCTCCCCGGCAGCAGCAAGTGCATTTAATGTCAGCAGGCTCAGCGAGGGAGGGCAGTCGATAAAAACATAATCAAATTCATTCTCGATAGTTCCAACCGCTTCTCGCATGATAGTTTCCCTGCCTACCTCGTTTATAAGCTCGCTTTCGGCGCCAACTAAGTCTATATTAGCAGGTAGTAACCAGAGATTCGGACGAACCAACATAATTTCCTGTTCAAATTTTGCCTGTTTGATA
>MHYD01000062.1:5712-9833 GCA_001824645.1 Planctomycetes bacterium RBG_13_46_10 | reverse complement strand
ATACGAGCCTGATTTGATGCTTTGTGGTTCAACTCCGAGATGTATTGTCAAATGCGCTTGAGGGTCGAGGTCGATGGCAACCACTCTATAGCCCATAGATGCAAGGGCAGCCGCAGTATTGACCACCGTGGTGGTTTTTCCTACCCCTCCTTTCTGGTTTAATACTGCAATAGTTCTCATCTCGATTCTCGACTCTCGATTCTCGATACACGATGAGCATCGAGAATCATCTTTTTACGCAGGCCTATTCCTTTGTTTTAAGCTTCTTCAAGACGGCATCGAGCACACCGTTCACGAATGGGCCGGACTTATCGGTGCTGTATTTTTTCGCCAGCTCGATAGCCTCATTTATCACTACTTTCGGCGGAATATCATGGCAGAATTTTAACTGATAAACCGCAAGTCTTAAAATGCTTTTGTCAACAGGCGGCAGCCTTCCGAACTGCCACTTTATCGTAGCATCAGCTATAAGCTCATCACATTGGGCCAAATTGTCCCATGTTCCTTTTGTCCATTCTGCGGCGAACCGACGGACAAAATCATCTCGGTCTGCTTCTTTGAAAAACTGCTCTAAATATTCAAACGCTTGAAGTCCCTGTACATCAAGCTGATACAGAGCCTGCAAGGCTAATTCTCTGGCCTTTGTTCTTTTGTCTGTCTGCATTTGAGGCCTGAGAGTCTTAAATTTGTTCCATCACGTTGGTCATTTCCATAGCTGTCATGGCTGCATCGGCGCCGGCATTACCCATTTTTGTGCCTGCTCTTTCAATCGCATTTTCTAATGTATCACAGGTCAAAACACCGAACACCGTCGGTACGCCCGTATCATAGTTAATTTGTCCGATACCACGAACCACCTGCTGACAGACGTACTCGAAATGATGTGTTTGACCTTGTATGACGGCGCCAAGGCAGATAACTGCAACGTATTTACCGGTTTGTGCGAGTTTCTTTGCAGCTATTGTGATTTCGCATGCGCCAGGAACCCAGACAGCCGATATTTGCTTCTCCGCGGCACCATGACGCATAAGGCAATCTATCGCACCGGCAAGCAGCTTGGAACTTATGAATTCGTTAAACCTGCTTACTACTATGGCATAATTACCCTTGCCTGCTGTTACCTGACCTTTCGTTTCTTTAATCATAATTTTGCTTCTCCACTTGAAATTAGTTAAATGGTAACTGGGAATTAGTAATTGGTAATTACCAATTACCAATTTTATCCGCCGTAGGCGGACACCAATCACCAGTTACCAATCACTGAATATTATAAGACTCTTAATAACTGCTTTCCAGAAAAACAGGAGTTTAACTTTATTCGGATAGTCAAGCTGGTTTATTTCTTCTAAGCTAAGCTAAACAAATATAAGAACTTATACCCCGAACCGCAAGTGAAATTTTCATTAAAGATACTTGGTCTTTAAACCGTCAAAAAACCATTAAGGCGATGGTGATTTGTGGGCGATAACCGCAGTAAGCAAACAAGTTGAATTTCTATTATCGGGATCGGATGATAAGTAAGGTGCAAAGCGACTATGATTTTTGATGATATGGAATTCGGTTCCTATGATAAAGCCGAGCACACGGCCTTAAGGGCATTTGAGCTTTATGAGGATGGCGAAATGCTGCAGGCCCTTGAGCATATAGAAGCCGCCATTGAGATTAATCCCTCCAACGGCTCGTGGCATTTCAATAAAGCACTTACTCTTGATGCCATAAGCCGCTTCGAGGATGCTGTAACCGAATATGAAATCGCATTGCAGTTTAATCCTGATGACCTGGAGATACTGAATTCACTGGCGGTGGATTATACCCGTACAGGTCAGTACGACCTGGCCTTGAATGTCTTTGAGCATATTCAGGAGCTTGACCCGGAGTTCGAGCCGTGTTATTGCAATCGAATAATTACCTATACCGAAATGGGCCAGTATGATTTGGCCGAGCAGATGTTTTACCTTGCCCAGCAGATCAATCCATACTGCGCTTTATGCTATTATAATATAGGCAATAGCCTTTTTGCCCAGGGCCAATATCAAAAGGCAGTTCGCTGCTGGATAAAAACAGTTGAGCTTGAGCCGACTCATCCGCAGATTAATTACCGTATTGCTCAGGCTTACTGGTATAATGGTGACGTCAAACAGGCGGGCACGTATTTCCTGGCGGAGCTTCGTAATAATCCCGGGGACATCGATGTTATTCTTGATTTTGGCTTGTTTCTTCTCGAGACAGGGGATGTTGAATCTGCAAAGGAGAAGTTCGCCAGAACACTTGAGTTAAAACCCGATTTTGCACCGGCCTTATTTTATCTCGGTGAAATTGCTTTTAATAATGCTGATTATGAGCGGGCGGTAGAGCTGTTCAATCAGGCAGTAACGAAGGACCACACCCTTAAGGGGCCATATTACAGGCTGGCTCAATATGCATTGTCAAAAGGGCAAAAGCAAAAGGCCAGAGCCTATTTGATTTCCGAGATGAAATTAAGACCTGATAGTGTAAATACACTGGTTTCTATTGCGTCGATGTTTTTGACAATAGGCGACCTTGAATTGTCCACACGTTGTCTTTTGGAAGCTATCGATTGTGATTGTACCAATGCGGATGCCTATTACTATCTTGGTCTTGTTAGCGCCAATAAAGAGCAATTTGAAAGTGCCGGGGAGTTTTTTGCTCATGCTCTTGATATCAATAGTAATCATATCGGGGCTTTGGGAAACTCAGCTTTTATCTGTTTACTAACGGGCAGGTTGGATGAGGCGGCAGAAAGGATCAACAAAGCGAGAACCTTGGCGGAAAATGACAACGAACTCAAAGCTATCGCCCGCGCTATTCGAATGGCAAAGGGGATACAGCGGGTCAGGAGTTTATTTTCACGTTTAATCCCGCGATTTTTCCTCGCTCGGAGGCATTATACCTGCGATAAAAACATGCGGTGAAACTACATCGCTTTATATTAAAAACATAACCTCATGTAAAACATGGGGCTAAAAAATTTATTTAATCCCCAGTTTCACTGTGGGTCTTGCTTCTTTTCAGAAAACAATTTGCAAAATTCTCCCGTATACGTTAGCATATCTCGTCGCGCGTCCTGTGTGAGGCGTCGTGCGTTATATGTGTGATGCGCACAACGCGATACGTAATACAAAAGTTCAGGCCGAGTGGCGGAATGGCAGACGCTGGGGACTTAAAATCCCCTGTCCGAAAGGGCGTATGGGTTCGACTCCCATCTCGGCCATTAACGGTGATGGGTGATAGAATATATCCGACCTGAATCGGATATATTCCTGGAGATAAGTAATGGCAGAAAAAACATACGAGCTTGTAGATACTGAAAAGCCGAATTTGTATAGAGAGGTATTTCCTTATACAGAGTTTCCACGGGTAATTTTTGACAGCCAGACAGTGGATTATAATCTGCCGGATGAAATCTGGATAACCGATACTACTTTTCGTGACGGTCAGCAGGCCAGACCTCCCTATACGCCGGAGCAAATCCTGCGAATATATGATTTATTGCATGAGATAGATGGTGACACGGGGCTTATACGTCAATGTGAGTTCTTTTTATATTCCAAGCGCGACAGGAAAGCTGTAGAGCTTTGCATGGAGCGAGGCTACAAGTTTCCGGAAATAACTGGCTGGATACGGGCCGTAGCAGAAGATTTTAAGCTCGTCTCGCAGATGGGCCTAAAAGAGACCGGCATTTTAACTTCTGCCAGCGACTATCATATATTTCTCAAGCTGCGAAAGACGCGTGCCCAGGCAGCCGGTGCTTATCTTGATATAGCCAAAGCCGCTCTGGATAACGGTGTTGTTCCACGATGTCACTTTGAAGATATAACGCGGGCCGATTATGAGGGATTTGTGCTGCCTTTTGCAAGCAGTTTAATGAAATTGGCCGAAGAATATAAAAAACCGGTTAAGATTCGCCTTTGTGATACGCTGGGCTTCGGCCTGCCGTGGTCCGGCGTGGCTTTGCCGAGGTCTGTCCCCAAGCTGGTTGCCGGACTTCGTCAAATAGGAGTTCCCGCCGAGTGGCTGGAATGGCACGGCCATAACGACCTTCATAAAGTCCAGGTCGATGCCGCAACCGCCTGGCTGTACGGCTGCTGTGCCGCGAATAC
>MHYD01000062.1:4524-5686 GCA_001824645.1 Planctomycetes bacterium RBG_13_46_10 | reverse complement strand
CGGGCAATCCGCCATTGGAAGCATTGGTTATTGAACATGCCCAGATAAAGGGAAATACGCCCGGTGTTAACTACACTGCCATAACGGAGCTGTCTGATTATGCAAAGAATGAGCTTGGCATCGAAATACCCTGCAACTATCCGCTTGTGGGCAGTGACTTCAATGTCACTCGTGCCGGCATCCATGCAGACGGCCTGTTAAAACATGAGGAAATTTATAATTGTTTCGACACTGCGAAGCTGCTGAACCGTCCTGTTAGCGTAGCCATCACTGATAAAAGTGGCGCCGCCGGTATCAAGCACTGGATAGAAGCAAGATACCAGATTGATATTCCCAAGCATGACCAGCGTATTACAAAAATAAAAGACAAGATTGATGCCGAGTATTTAGCCGACAGGGTATCGACTATTTCGGACGAGGAGATGTACGAGTGGGTTCGCCAGGCTTTTGAGGGTAATCTGCCGCCACTGAAGTAGTAGAAAAAGGATTGCGTTAAACGTTTGCAATTGCGATACTCGATGTGTGGCAGCCTCAAGCGCAGCTTGGGGATGGAGAACGGCCATCGCCAAAACCTTCGGTTTTGACGCTGCCACCCATGAACTGCTGAAATAAAGAGTCTGGAATTTAGGGATTAGAAATGTCCGCCGGAGGCGGGCTGAGGTAAAAGGAATTGCCGGAAGGAAAAGTCAAAGCAGTGCTTTTTGACCTTGGTGAGACTTTGTTGAGCTTTGGCAAAGTCAATACAATGGAGCTTTTCCGCCAAGGCGCCAGATTATCGTACGATTTTCTCAAGCAACAAAGCCAATCGGTAGGAAATTTCACCTTTTATTTTTGGCACAACCTGATACGGATTCAGGCCCGATACTGGTTTTCATGTCTGACAGGAAAAGACTTCGATGCGCTTGAGCTTCTAAAAAAAATCGGCACGAAAAAAGGAATACGGCTGAATGAGCAGCAGTGGCAGCACTTAGCATGGCTCTGGTACGAGCCTTTGAGCGAAATTGCAAAGTATGAGCCAGATATAAAAGAGATATTGGCTGCCCTTGCCGATTCGGGCATTAAGCTTGGCATAGTTTCCAATACCTTCGTCAACAGCAGCTCTTTGGAGAAGCACTTAAAACAGCTTGATATATTGGATTATTTTTCTGTGAGGCTTTACTCT
>MHYD01000062.1:1719-4481 GCA_001824645.1 Planctomycetes bacterium RBG_13_46_10 | reverse complement strand
TCGCCGCAGAAAGGATTGGCGAGTCTTTTGGTAATATTCTGTATGTAGGCGACCGCATAGATAAGGATATAGAACCTGCCATAAAGATTGGAATGCACGCTGTTTTAAAGGATGCTTACACCAATGCCGGAAAAACAATTCCGGAAGGAATCCACAAAATAAAACATCTCGCCGAGCTGCCGGGACTGATAGAAAAAATTAATGGTTCGACGTAGCTCACCATTTACCCTGAGCGAAGTCGAAGGGTCAATGCAGGATTATCCGATGGTATTTAGCCCATCCCTAAAAGGCTCCTGGTTTTTTTCATTGCACTTCTTGAATCTTATTTTTATCAATATTTTCTATTGCATATTTAATAGTTTCTGTTAAATACGAATTTTTAGACCGAGTTATTGCTTTCTCAAGAGCATCCCGACTTATATCGCCGCCTATTTGCCCTAACGCATGTGCCGATTCAATCCGCAGTTTTACTCTTTGATTCTCATCAAGTAATATTTGACATAATGCCGGAACAGCAGAAGTATCCTTCCTGGCGATGATTGCATAAATCGCATATTGGTCATTTTTGTTCAATGCAATCCTAATAAGCTCATCAGTACTCTTATGGAGATATGTTTTTCGTATCTCATCTTTATGCCTTGAAAAATAAACATTTATCGACAATAAAATGAGAATTAATGAAAAAATATTAGCTAATACGATTCCACTCATAGTTAAACGGTTTTTCCCCCTCTTCCTGCCGATTACAATCAACAGCAATCCAATAAACATCGGCAAGGCTATCATAATAAGGATAGAAACACGGAACAATACTTCTATACCATACATATCAGCAACAAAGTGATTTGGATATTTAAGGTCATAGATGTAATATAGAAGGGACAGCAAGCCTACAATAACAAACGCTAAGGACAAAATTTTTTTTATACTATCCAAGCTGAAGAGATTCATTTAGTACCCATCTTCTTTATTTTCTTGAGGCATATTTATTTAATTATATGGTTTTCTCATAAGACCCTTTGACACCCGAGCCGATGGCCTGTACTGAGCATTGTCGAAGTGTCAAAGGATTTCCCCGCCTTTGATTTTGCCGCCTTCTTTGCCATAATTGTTAGTGTAATCCCTGCCCAATGATTTGCAAGTATCTATTGATTGTCGTTGATAGATTAGCGTTGCTATCATTAATTAACCTTTTACATATTCCCATTTAGCTAAGAAATTTTCATTGCCCCTTTGTTCCGCTCTACTGAGATTGGTTTCTATTATGAATGGTTTCTCAACTCCCACAGGGAGCATTCTTAATGCAAGCATAATTTCCGAGTCTGTAATTGAATTGGGTTTTGCTCCTTGCAGAAAAGCGGTTACGTCTAGCCTGCCAGGGCCATTGATTATTGCCTCATATATCGTGGAGTTAATCGTAATAGAGTCAAGCTTAAATGTCGGTTTAGGTTTAGAGCGAATAAAGATACGCCCTGGAGGTGAGAGTTTTATTCCCTTTTTTATACTGATTCTTTCCTCGCCCACCGTAATAACAATCTCGCATTTATGATAAGGAATCACGACACGGTCCTGACCATAGGGTGCAACATACAACTGTAGGTTTACATCCCATTTGTATAAAGATGGGCTTGAATTGGGTGATGGCTCATTTATTTTAATAGTTGCACTGAGAACCTCGGCTGACGGTTGGTGACTGATCGGGACAAGTAGTCTTATGAGATCCTCTCTACGTGCACTTCTTGTACTACGACCTTCCCGCCAAGGGACTTCTAATCCAACAGGGCCAGAATCTGGTTTTCCGAAGGCATTGTTCTTGACAACAAATGGTGCTCTATCGGTGGAAAAAAGTAATGCTACAACTGTCTTCTCATCCACGGGCACATTCAAATCGATGACTTCTGGAAACACTCCGTCAAAGCAAGCCTTCACTGTAGGAAGCCAGTTGGCCAGTTCTGTGTTATCAGCCCCAACAATTACCTCTGATTCATCTATGCCAATAATCCACAGAATGTTCTCGCCTCGTGCTGCATTGGCATGAGCTGCTATCAAACGGGCCACTTTTTGCGGGTCAGGCCACCTTGACTTCATCTCGACGCGGCTATCTTCACAGGGTTGATTACGTTTCTGTTGGTCGACTATTCTGAGAACCCAAGCTTCTATATTATACAGTCTTATCATTGAATTGAGTTAAACTGGAATCTGGACAGTAATATTTTTCTCATCGCAGTGTATCGTGGTTTCTCTTATTTTGCAATTCTATAATCTACTATCTTTTTTTTCAAGCTCTTTTAAATCTGTGGACGCCATACCAATTTCTTTTTATCGGCGTGTGACAGAATGTAGCGACTGTCTTGAGAATCAGGCTAAATCAAACGTTTCCCGGATTCAAATAATTTCTTCAATTATTCTTTAAAACTCAATTGTGCTGCAAAGCTATGTAGTCTTAAGACTACATGGATATTAGGGAAAGCTATTTGATTTTTAAAAGAAAAGTGGCTTAAGCATCCTTGCTTGAGTACGCCGGAGGCGTATAAAATTGTATTTTCACAAGTCCGCTAGGGGATGACTTACGGCACTGGAAGCTTGTTCTACTTTGAGAATCGAGAATCCAGGAACGAGATTCGAGGATCGAGAAAAGATTTTACTTGAATTTAAGCCGTTTTCGGGTATAATACCGACTCGTTACGCGAATAGCGTATCCGTTCTACGCCCCTTAGGGGCTACGAAGGATGAATCGCGTATTGAGTACATGAGTATATAGC
>MHYD01000062.1:0-1687 GCA_001824645.1 Planctomycetes bacterium RBG_13_46_10 | reverse complement strand
CTACAAATCGATGTTCCCTCGACTTCGCTCGGGACAAGCTTTTTGCAAATCTTTCGACCCGGCTCAAGACGGGACAAAGCCAATTTATACAAGGCAAAAATTATCGTAAGCTCTTTTATGACAAGTGAATAAGAGAAATTCTACAATTTTGTAGATTCGTAAAAACAAAGCCAAACAAAGCCAATCCTTCGACAAGCTCAGGACAAGTTTTAGTATCATTAACGGCGTTTGTCTTTTATAATTGCAGAATCGTGCAAGAAAGGCCGATATTTAATTTGTCGCTTATGAATCTAACTATGAGACGCCAAAAACGAGATAAGAGAATATGACCGATGCAGCTTATCAAAAGTGTATAAATCCTTCCTGTGGGGAAGAGTTTGACTGCGGGCAATCACTTTTTAAGTGTCCGAAATGCGGCGAGCTGCTGGATGTGCGCTACAACTGGGATAAAATCGAAGTGCCCAATAAGCTAAGTGAATTTGCCAAACGCTGGGCAAATAGGGGCAACGCACTGGATTTCTCCGGCGTCTGGCGTTTCAGAGAGCTATTGGATTTCTGCGAAGACAAATATAAAGTAACCATTGGCGAAGGTCAAACAATCCTGCAGCAAAATGACGCCATAGCGGGTTATGTTGATATGAACGCTGGGCATCTATATCTGCAATATGAAGGGCTGAATCCATCCGGCTCGTTCAAAGATAACGGCATGGCGGCGGCATTCAGCCATGCAAAATTGGTCGGTGCAACCGCCAGCGCCTGCGCATCGACCGGCAATACCTCAGCATCGGTCGCACTTTATGCTCATCATTGTAATCTAAAGTGCACCGTTTTTATCGGCTCAGGCCGAATCGCCTTCGGCAAATTGAGCCAGGGCATAGACTATGGCGCACAAACGATTCAGGTACAGGGTGACTTCGATGATTGTATGCGTCAGGTTCAGGACGTCTGCACAAAGCTGGGATTGTATCTTCTCAATTCGCTAAATCCATTCAGGCTTGAAGGCCAAAAGACCATAATGTACCGCATCATCGAAGCTCTGGGCTGGGATGTGCCGGACTGGATTATTGTCCCAGGAGGCAACCTCGGCAATTCCAGCGCATTCGGCAAGGCCTTTGCCGAGCTAAAGCAGCTCGGTTTAATTGAACGAATACCGCGAATGGCAATCATTAACGCCACTGGTGCCGATACGTTAACCGAGTTGGTCAACAATAGAAAACTTATCTGGAACAATGGCAATGTTAACCAGGCAATCATTGATAATTTCTACGCTGACTTGACCGCTCGTCATTTTTCGCCACACACCTGTGCATCAGCTATAGAAATTTCTCGTCCGGTCAACTTAAAGAAATGTCTGCGAGCGATTGATATATGCAACGGCGTCGTGCGTGCGGTCACCGATGAGGAGATTTGCGATGCAAAGGCTGTTATCGGCAGATTCGGCCTGGGCTGTGAGCCGGCCTCGGCGGCGACCATTGCGGGACTGAAACATCTGGTTGCAGAGGGAATTGTCCAAAAAGACCAGAAAGTCGCCTGCGTATTGACGGGACATCCGTTAAAAGACCCGAATCTGACTATAAACTATCACAAAGACAAAAAAGGCAAATTCAGCAATCCACCGATAGAGGCGCCAAACGACCTCGATGAGATTATCAAATTAATAAAGTAAAAATTTCTTTACAATCTAATC
>MHYD01000061.1:32415-33550 GCA_001824645.1 Planctomycetes bacterium RBG_13_46_10 | reverse complement strand
TTTTACGGGACCCCGTTGTCCGCAAAAATCATATTGAGGTGCGGGGCCGCCTTCCATATTTCGTATCAAAGCGGAGCGAGACTGGGGAGAGGGCGGGGTGAGGGGTGCTCCCAGAAGAAGTTTGTATCTATTCGATGAGAAATATACATTCCAAATTTATCAAAGTGCGCTCACCCCTCCTGAGTTGATAAATTCCGCGCCAGCACCCTTTCTCAAGTGGATGAACGACCGAAAAAGGGCGGCTCAGGCGGTTCAGCACCTTGGACAAATGATGTGCATATGACGGTGAAAATGACAGCCGCGGTAAAAATAAAGGATAAATGTTTACGGATTGACAACGTTATATTAATATTTTCCCTGCAATAGAACGCGCCTGATCGAGTAAATACTGAGCAAAAATAACATCACGCTGCGGGGGAATATTCCTATCTTCCCAAAATGATGTAAATGCTCAATAGCAGGTTGCCCCCCTTGATACGTTCGACGGCGCCAAACTCCGATGTTTAAATCGGGGTAAAATGCGCCGCTCAGTATCAACCCTGAGCATACCCCGGGCTTCAGACCGGGGAGTCGAATGGGTTGATGTCACTGTATTCTCTCTTTATCATCATTCACGGTTTTAGGCGCGGATATATCAATCTCACCATGGATTGCCTCATGGCGTCGAAGCATATTGGTCAGCGTCACCGCGATACGTTTGGCAGTTTTTAGCGAGACGGCAACTTTTGATTCTATACGCACAACATTTGGATTAAGCGATGGGTTGCCGAAAATAAATACAACTTCTTCCGCACCGAAACCAATGTTAAAAACGCCCGAGTACTGCGTTTTTACGCCTTCTTCAACAAAACGCACCTGTCTTTGCTGAGGAGGAGGACCGCTCTGAACCTGCTGCTGCGCACTTTGCTCTTTTTCATCAACTTTCATTTTATCGTTTTTCGCCATTGTTTCCACTCTCCTTTGAAGTTATCTTCCCGTTCCTACCTTCCATTTCCCATGTGTCGTCTATTTTGGCGGCTGCCAGTACTGCGCAAGTATCTGCTGCACCTCGGCCGGTTTCTGATCAATCAGCTCCGTCCAGCTCATCCCTCCATTGCCTGCGGAAAAACCCGCCATCGCCTGAATCAAGAGATCG
>MHYD01000061.1:31445-32409 GCA_001824645.1 Planctomycetes bacterium RBG_13_46_10 | reverse complement strand
GATGAAAGAAGCCTGCTGCCGTCCCCTGCCTCAAACACCTCCACCTGATTCGCACTGCCCGCATTCTGATTCAGAACCGTCAGAAGATCAGTACTATCGTTGATCTGAATATCGAGATTGTTTCCGTTGTTCACCAGAATCACGTCAAGAGGATTGATCCCAGAGTCGAATTTGACCGTATCGCTATTTCCCGCAATCGTATCATAGTCGGTAATGGTATCTTGTCCATACCCTTGCATAAATGCGTAGATATCATTTCCTGTACCCCCTACGAGGGAATCATTCCCCGCGCCGCCATCCAACGTGTCATTGCCGGCGCCACCCGTAAGTTTATTATTGCCGCTGTTACCAATTAAGACGTTATCCAGAGCATTACCGGTGCCATTTATGGCCGCCGTGCCGGTTAAGGTGAGGTTTTCCACATTGTTGCCCAATGTATCCAATGTATAAGTGATAGAACTTTGGACGGTATCTGTGCCTTCATGGCAAAATTCGACGACGACATCATACGTGTTATCCACGATGTAGGTATCGTTTCCGGCGCCGCCAAACATTATGTCTGCTCCGGTCCCGCCGTCAAGCGTGTCATTACCGCTGTCGCCATAAAGAAAATCATTATCATTTTCGCCGTATAATTTATCATTTCCCGCGCCGCCAATGATCACATCATAGCCGTTACCTCCGTAGACCGTGTCATTGCCTCCGCCGGAATACACAATGTCGGAGCCGCCTAAAGCATAGATGAGATCGTTATCGCGGCCGGTGATGATAAAATCCATTCCGTTTGTTCCATAGGTAACAACCCCATCATTGTCCACATTCTCTACGGTGACATTGAAGTTATCGGATACGCCGGCTCCTGCCGTATCAATAGCCGTCACCTTCAGTGGCACTATTCCCACATGGTCATTGGTCGGTGTACCGCTGAAGGTCATCGTGGCCGGATCAAAGGTCAGCCAGGCAG
>MHYD01000061.1:27561-31435 GCA_001824645.1 Planctomycetes bacterium RBG_13_46_10 | reverse complement strand
ATCAGTCGCCGTTACTTTCAGTGGCAGTATCCCGACATTGTCATTGGCTGGAATGCCGCTAAAGGTCATCGTTTCAGGATCAAAGGTCAGCCAGGCAGGAAGCGCCGTTCCATCGGTCAGAGTGGCATCGTAAGTCAAGCTGTCTCCTAAATCCACATCAGCAAAGGTATTGGCCGGTATCGTAAAGCTAAATGCCGCATCTTCCAGGGTGGACTGATCTGCTATGGGGTTGGCCACAAGGGGAGGATCATTTACATCCACCACAATAACATTAAAGTTATTTGATACGCCTGCCCCGGAGGTATCGGTAGCCGTTACTTTCAATGACAAAGTACCAATATCGGCATCAGTCGGCGTGCCGCTGAAGGTCATCGTTGCCGGATCAAAGGCCAGCCAGGAAGGAAGGGCCGTATCATCTGCTAACGTGGCGCTGTAGGTCAAGGTGTCGCCTAAATCCACATCGGCAAAGGTATTGACCGGTACAGTAAATGTAAACAGTGCATCGTCCAGGGTGTACTGATCGGCTATGGGGTTGGCTACAACAGGCGTATCGTTCACATTGGCTACGGTAACATTGAAGTTATTTGATACGCTTGCCTCGGAGGTATCCGTAGCCGTTACTTTCAATGACAGTGTACCGACGTCATCATTAGTCGGTGTGCCGCTGAAGGTCATCGTTTTAGGATCGAAAGACAACCAGGAAGGAAGCGCTCTGCCATCTGCTAGAGTGGCACGATAGGTCAGTGTGTCGCCTAAATCCGGATCTTCAAAAGAATTGGCTGGAATAATGAAGCTGAATGCAGCATCTTCTAATGTGGACTGATCAGCAATAGGATTGACAACAACCGGCGGTCGATTGAGCGGACGCAGCTGCGTGCCGTCGGCAAATTCAAAAATTTGGATGACCGGGGAACCGGCTATCCCGTCCTGATCAAAATTAAGCAAGGTAATGGCATCGCCATTATTGCCGTAATATATGGTCAAAGATCCGTCATTTTGGACAAACGTCAGGTCAGCCGGCGTGATGTCGTTCCCAAAGAGAATCATGTTGCCTTCAGCAGGCGTGAAAATATCGTCGATCGTATCCACACCATCGCCTAAATTAAAAACATAGAGATCGCTGCCTGCACCGCCGATTAACATGTCATCACCCGTCCCACCGAGTAAAGCATCATAACCGGCGCCACCGATCAAGGTGTCATTTCCTTCAAAACCAGAAAGGCGATCTCCTACATTTGTTCCGGTTAGATAATCATCGCTAAAATCGCCCTGAACAACGAAGGTTTTTCGCAGAAGATCCTCATAGCTGATCGTTGTGCCATCAGCAAAGCGGAAGCTTTGTACGGCCCGTGAACCCGTATCGGCGGCATTGGGATCAAATCCTCTCAGAAGCACTTCATCACCATTGTCGCCAATGCGAATGATCATCGTATCACCCGAATAAGCAAGGCTTATGTCGCAGAACGTAATGTCTGGTCCAAACTCAAGGGTATTACCCGCGGAAGCCATGGCCACGTCGTCAATTACGTCAACTCCGTCTCCTAAATTAAACAGATAGGTGTCATCACCAGGGCCGCCGACCAATGCATCATTACCGGCACCGCCGGATAGGGTGTCATTACCGGCATCACCGGATATTCGATCCACTGTTGCTGTCCCGATTAAATTATCATCACCTGTTGTACCGTTAATATCAAAACCAAGATCAATAAATTGAGTGTAGGTAAGCACCTGGCCGTCGGCAAACTGGTAGTACTCAATTGCGTGCGGACCATAGGGATCAGCCGCCTCAAAATTCTTCAAATGGACAGAATCGCCATTGGCGCCGATATTAATGATCAGCTCTCTGCTATTGAGGTCATGGTCTAGATGAATATCCGCCGGCGTAATTCCAGCGCCAAAAATCAGGGTGTTCGGCTGATCAAGAGATGCCGTATCATCAATCGTATCCACCCCATCACCGGGATTGAATACATAGGTGTCGCTTCCAATACCGCCGAAGAGGGTATCATTGCCCGTGTTGCCCTGGAAAGTATCATTAATAGAGGTGCCCGTAATTGCTTCATCGCCCGTTGTGCCGGTAAAACTAAATCCCTTCATACTGAGGAGTTGATCATAGTCCACCATTGTGCCGTCGGCAAACCGGAAAGCATCCACCGCACGGTTACCGAATACATCGTTTGGATTAAAACCATCCAAACGAAGGGCATCACCACCCTGTCCCACCTGCATAATAAGGGTGTTCTGCTCTGCGGTAAGCACAAGGTC
The DNA here is from genome assembly GCA_001824645.1 of Planctomycetes bacterium RBG_13_46_10. Lineage (GTDB taxonomy): Bacteria > Planctomycetota > Phycisphaerae > Sedimentisphaerales > Anaerobacaceae > RBG-13-46-10. The sequence goes on along the minus strand of MHYD01000061.1, from coordinate 29,167 downwards.
GGCAAGGGTTATTCCTTCCCCAAATTGCACAACGTTGCCGGCATTGACGAATGCCTGGTCATTTATTGTGTCGATACCGTCTCCCGGATTAAATATGTAGGCGTCGTTGCCGCTGCCGCCATCGAGCATATCGTTTCCTTTTCCTCCGACCAGCACATCGTCTCCACCCAGGGCGTTCATCCGATCGGATACGCCCGTGCCGATCACTATGTCTTCGCCTTCCGTGCCGATAAAATCAAACCCTTTATCCATCAATTGACTGTAGGTAAGAACTTGATTGTCAGCAAACTCGTAAATATCTACTGCATGGGGGCCATAGGCATCGTCAGGATTAAAATTAGTCAGGCGAATGCGATCTTCGGTGTTATTGCCAACATTGATGATGAGATAGCCTTCCTCTACGGCAAGAGACAGGTCGTCAGGCGTAATGGTACTGCCAAAGACAATCCGGTTGCCGCCGGACGCATCCGCCAGGTCATCAATTGTAACGATGCCGTAGCCGCTGTCGTAATAGTAGGTATCGTCGCCTGCGCCGCCGGCTAAAGTATCGTTGCCCCCGCCGCCAACTAAGGTATCGTTGCCTTCACCGGCATTAATGATATCATCACCAATACCAGCGATGATCACATCATTACCAGCACCGGCATTAACGATATTATTCCCGTCACCAACATTGATTGCATCATTACCTGTACCGGTGGTAACCGCGTCATTTCCCGAACCGGCAGTTACCGTATTATTGCCGTCTCCGCCATTGATAATGTTATTTCCCTCTCCGGCGTTAATGGCATCATCGCCTGCCCCGCCATTGATTACATCATCCCCTGGTCCACCATCGTAGTATGTCGGAACGGCAAAGAGGTCTCCTGTCTGCGCATAGGCGACTGCGTAATCGCCGCCGGCTTGGGTCGCCATGCCTGTTCTCTCAAAGGCGCTGGTTGCCTCAGTAAATAAAGAAATTGGGGTTTCCGGGGTAGCGGCAAAGAGATCACCTGATGATGATTGAACAATACCCGCGAGATCGAAGATTCGGGCGTGGCCGCTCTCATCGACGAACTGGACGCGGGCAAGACCATTGTGACTATATTCTTCATGAGTGGCTGGATCAAACCATTTTATAGCTATATCATCTTGAGTTCCTGTTATTGTCAGAACCAGATTGCCGACAGAATCGACGTATGCCGCAATATCTGCGGGGTTAATATCCACACCGAATGATATCGTGTCGATCTCCCCTGATGAAATTCCGGGATAATTGTCAATATAGTCATGCCCATCACCACGGTTGAAACAATAAACATCGTTGCCGTATCCACCATAAAGTTCGTCATCTCCTTTACAGCCGGCCATGACATCATCGCCACCCATGTCCTCATCTTCATAACCGCCCCAAACTATATCCTCGCCGGGACCGGCACTAATTGCATCATTACCATCATCACCGAAAAGCAAATCTTCATTATCACGTCCGTCAATCCGGTCATCACCGCTGTAACCATAGATAGCATCATTTGCCACACTGCCGAGGAGAGAATCATCGCCGCCAGTTCCATCTTGTCCGCCAATGATTCCTCTATCGGCCCGCGCTATTACCTGATCAAGAGTC
>MHYD01000061.1:20232-27515 GCA_001824645.1 Planctomycetes bacterium RBG_13_46_10 | reverse complement strand
GCCATAACCATCATCCAGTGTAACGCGCACGTCGATGTAATCGAAACCGCTGCCACGATTTACGATATATATATTCTCACCGTATCTGCCATTTATGTAATCATCACCGGCACCGCCATCCATAATGTTGACGCCTGATCTGCCGTACAACGTATCAATTCCATCACCACCATACAACTCGTCGTAGTTATAACCATATGCTCCTACAATATAATCATTACCTGCACCGCCATAGATCGTATCGCTTCCGTAACCGGCGGCAAACAGATAATCATTGCCATCACCGCCATAGATTAGGTTGTCGCCGATGCCGCCGTCAATTGTATCGTTACCCGTACCGCCGTATAGTGTGTCATTGCCTTCCAGTCCGTCTATCTCGTCATTGCCGCCGCCACCGTCAATGACGTCATCTAAAGGCGTGCCTACCAGATAGTCGTCCGTATCAGTGGGATAGTCAACGGCATTTTGCATTTCCGAGGTATCCCATACCGTCCCGTCGGCAAACCGGATATACTCTACTTTATTATCGTCGGACGCAAACCAGCCTTTTATCTGCAGACGGTCGGACGTATCGTTTATCCTGACGAACAAATCATCACCGCCCCGTTTCAACGTTACATCGGCAGGAAGTATATCTGAAGCCAGGAGAACGGTATCGGTATTACCCGGAGTATTATCCGTATCTATTATGGTGTCATGCCCGTAACCACGGCCAAAGACATAAACATCATTACCTTTGTTGCCGATAAGTGTGTCATTGCCGGCGCCGCCGTCGAGAATGTCATCCGAACCGTATCCAACAATATAGTCATCTCCCGGGGTACCCTGCAGTACCATTTGTTTGATCGTAACTACATCCCATACCGTACCATCAGCAAACTGAATATTTTCTATCTGATAATTGGCAGCTTCATTTAAAAACCAATTGCTGACCGTTATAGTATCTGAGGTGTCATTTATTGAGAGCACCAGATTATCACTGCTACGGCGAAGTGTGACATCCGCAGGGGAAATATCGGAATTTAACAGTATAGTATCCACATTTCCTGCAGTTGTATCATGATCAACGATGGTATCCTGGCCCGAACCACGCCCGAAAAGATAAGTATCATTACCTGTACCTCCACTAAGGTAATCGATACCTTCTGCACCGCGGAGAACATCGTTGCCGGTTTCACCATAGAGTTGATCATTGCCGGCACCACCATCCAAAGTGTTGTCCCCAGCACGACCATATAATCGATCGTTGCCCTCTAAGCCACTGATGGTATCCGCCGTGGAATAGCCGATTAATACGTCGTCACCGGATGTTCCCTGCAGCACGAGTTGTTTTATCGTATCTGCATTCCAAACAGTTCCGTCGGCAAACTGAATATTCTCTACCTGGAAATCGGTCGTTTCATTTAAAAACCAATTGCTGACCGTTATAGTATCTGAGGTGTCATTTATTGAGAGCACCAGATTATCACTGTTGCGGCGAAGTGTGATATCCGCAGGGGAAATATCGGAATTCAACAGTATAGTATCCACATTGCCTGCAGTTGTATCATGATCAAAGATGGTATCCTGACCGGAACCACGTCCGAATAGATATGTGTCATTGCCATTGGCATCATCATGTTGCCCACCGTAGTACCAATCGCCATAATAATAACCTGTCCCTCCGTAGAGATAGTCATTACCGGCGCCGCCATCCAGCGTGTCATCCCCTGTGCCTCCACTAAGAGAATCGATACCTTCTCCACCGCGGAGAACATCGTTGTCGGCCTCACCAAAGAGTTGATCATTACCGGGACCACCTTCTAGAGTGTCGTCTCCAGCACGACCATATAATCGATCGTTTCCCTGTAAGCCACTGATAGTATCTGCTGTAGAATAACCAATTAATAAGTCGTCACCGGATGTCCCCTGCAGCATCATCTGCTTGATTGTATCCGCATCCCACAGTGTACCGTCGCCAAACTGAATCTGCTCAACCTGGTAAGCACCGGATTCATCAGTAAACCAGCTGCTGACTGTCAGCTTATCTGTTGTGTCATTAATCGTAAGTACCAGATTATCGTAATAGCGTCTAAGTGTGACATCATCAGGGGAAATGTCGGAATTCAGCAGTATGGTGTCAACGTTGCCTGCAGTTATATCATAATCAGAGATTCTATCCTGGTCAGAACCACGCCCGAAAAGATAAGTATCATTACCTGTCCCTCCGTAGAGACCGTAGAGATACTCATTACCGGCGCCGCCGTCCAGCGTGTCATCCCCTGCGCCGCCACGAAGAGAATCGATACCTTCTCCACCGCGGAGAACATCGTTGCCGGCCTCACCATAGAGTCCATCATTTCCGTCTCCACCATCTAATACGTCATTACCTGTACCAGCATAAAGCTGGTCATTGCCGGTACCGCCTTCCAGCGTGTCCTCCCCGGCACGACCATGTAATCCATCGTTGCCATCAAAGCCACTGATTGTATCCGCTGTGGAAAAACCGGTTAATATATCGTCTCCGGACGTCCCCTGTAGAAATATTTGATCGATTGTATAAGCATCCCATACCGTGCCGTCACCAAACTGGATATGTTCGACCTGGTAAGCACCAAATTCATCCGCAAACCATTTGCTGACTGTCAGAGTATCTGAAGTGTCATTGATTGAAAGCACGAGATCATTGCCGTTTTTGTGAAGGGTGACATCAGCAGGAGAAATATCGGAATGCAACAGTATAGTATCCACATTTCCTGCAGTTGTATCATGATCAACGATGGTATCCTGACCGGAACCTCTACCAAATAGATAAGTGTCATTGCCATTGGCATCATCATAATAATAATCTGTCCCCCCGTAGAGCTGGTCATTACCGGCGCCGCCATCCAGGATATCACCTTCTGTGCCGCCATAAAGGTAATCATTGCCGACACCACCATACAAATTGTCGTATCCGGCAAAGCCGTACAGACGGTTATAACTGCCCGTGCCATAGATGACATCATCGTCGTTGGTTCCGTACACTGTGTAAGAGCCCACGATGGTGTTACTCCCTAACCCTGCTAAAAGCCGTAAGAAATCGTCATCTCCTGTAAGATCACCCTGCGCGCGTAGTGTTTGTAGCGCTTGTCGCCCCCCAGCACCGTCAAGCTTGAGAATGTCGGCAACCTCGGTCATGGCAAGAAGCCCGTTATCCGGGTTCGCAAGATAGAGCGCTTGCAGCGCATCGCGAGTAGCGTTGACATCCCAATCAAACTGGCTCGTGTCGCTATTCCATGTCTTTGTGATACTGTTCAACAGGTCTTTGAAATGGGTTTGTGCCATAAGCTGGCTGTAGATCCTGTCCTCCAGGTCATTAAACGCTTGCAGGAGGATCTGGGAAGCCGGACCATGCGGATTGGGATCGCGACTGATCCCGCACCAGGTGCCAAGATAGGGTTCACCCACAAGGGCTTCAAGGGTAGCAAGCTTGCGGGCGTCGCCGATGGCATTGCCGTAGAAGTAGCCGCTGGCGCGGCTCAAGGGATCAACGTTCTCCACCCCTGTCCAGGCGTAGAGGATTTGCGTAACAAGTGCCTGCCGCACAGTAACATCCGTTTCTACGGCAAATTGCTCTACGAGGCCTTTCAGGTGCCCGCTTTCGTCACGCACCATTGCTTGCTGTAAGCTATAGACAGTGCCGGTGCCTGCCAGATCAGGCAGAGCGGCTATTTCTTCCGGCACGTCTAACCATTCATTGGCAACGGTGTACATCTTGTCTGCCTTGAACCAGACATCAGCAGCACTGCCCGTGGTACCGTCAGTGCGGGTGAATGTGCCGTACTCTTTGATGGTATTGCCATGAGCGTCAATGATGTAGGTGTTGTCCTCTATGGAGCCTTTGTTGACGTATTCGATGACGCGACCAGAGAGGGTCTTCAGCTCATCTACTGAGGAATAACCGTCCCAGTTAATGTCATTCCAGATGCGCAGCTGCGTGTAAACAGCATCCTTCGTATCGATCGTGCCGTCGAAGTTAGAATCGAGTAGTGCCAATGCTTTAAGGGGAATGATTTTTCCGTCAGCGTCGGTGATATGATTGGTTATTTCTGTGTTGATGGAGTCGATGCCGAGTTCAGAGAGGGTCTGCAGCTCATCTGCTGAGGAATAACCGTCACCGTTGATGTCTTGCCAGATGCGCAGCTGCGTGTAGGTAGTATCATTCGCATCAATCTGGCCGTCATTGTTGAAATCCAGTCCTGCCAATGCTGACAGGGGAATGATGTTGCCGTTGGCGTCGGTGATATTGGTGATTGTTTCTGTGTAGCCGGTCTTAATGGATTCGATACCGAGTTCAGGGAGGGTCTTCAGCTCATCTGCTGAGGAATAACTGTCACCATCAATGTCCTGCCAAATACGAAGCTGCGTGTAGGCAGCATCATTCGCATCGATCCTGCCGTCATGGTTGGAATCCAGTTCTGCCAATGCCTGAAAACCATTGGCTGCCTTTGTTCCGTTCGTTAATAGAGTTGCGTTACCAAAGAGTTCCCTGCCTGAGTCGATTGTTCCATTTTTGTCCCGATCCATCACCAACAAACCGTCATCAGCTGAAACCCAACCGGTCAACTCTGCAAAGCCATTAGCATCGTGATCAAAAAATGTCCCTTTATTAATATTGGTTGTCTCTATGCCATCTCCGTCCAAATCAAGTATTATCGGGCTTAATGTTTTTTCTGCTTTAGCGAAAAGATCGCCGGGCGTTTCGTAAGGAGTTGGGTCCAAATATATTTCTAACTTGTATTGGTAAAAGTTATTCACAATAATATGACTTTTGTCATCCCCAGTAACAATAGTAAGATTGCTGCCAGGGCCATTCCAAAAGTAATAATCGCCCGAATTTTTATCAAAATAGACTCCTTCCTTACCTTCTACCTGATTTCCGCCCTTTAATTGGTGTGCTCTTTTAAATACGGCGCCATCTCCATCCGTATCATATATTTGCGCAACTGTGTGACCACTATTCAAATAGTAATAATCATATCCACTACCACCATAGAACGCATCATTGCCGCCGCCGGTGTAAAGAATGTCATTTCCACCCCCGCCGTCGAGTTTGTTATTACCGGTGTTGCCTTTGATAACGTTGCCAAGATTATTTCCTGTTCCGTTGATGTTATCCGTACCCATCAGCGTTAGGTTTTCTACTTCCGCATTGTCCGGTAAAGTATAAGTGGCTGTGGATTCTACGAGGTCTGTACCTTCACCATAATTTTCGACAATCTTATCATTGGGATCATCGACTTTGTATCTATCATCACCGTCGCCACCGATCATGACATCAGCACCGGCCCTACCATCAAGAGTATTATTACCTCTCCCACCGAAAATGAGGTCGTTGTTTTGGGTGCCGGTCAATTGATCATTAATATTGTCTTCTAAATAAGCATAACTGTCCACCAATCCGGCGCCAACAATCACTTTGCCGTTGATCGTATTGCCGCTGGCAAAGTTGGCAATAAGGTATTCTTTTGATTTACCAATGCCCTCGAGATCGTTAATAGAGGGTATGCCTGCAGGAGGACTGAATTGGTGAGTTTCGTAATTAACAATATTGGTTTCATGTATTGTATACATCCGCATTACTTCTTTGGCTTGATCAGTCGTCAGAATGCCGCTATCATAAAGGCCGAACTCATTAGCTTCCCTGTACCGGCGGTCAGCTAAAGCCTGTTTTGTAGCAGGGCTTTGCGTTCCATTGTTTGAATTGTATCTTATTTCATACCAAGCTTCCGCGCGGTTATCGTAGATTATTGCACTTCTAAGTTTGGGGCCTACAAGACTTTCGCTATTATAGAACAACGACATTACTGCAACATATTCTTTTGAGTTATGCGCAAGAGTATTTTGAAGAAGCACGTCAATTTTTTGCTGTTTGCCCTGTATGGTAATGCTTCCGATATTTGTGCCTAATATTATTTCCCGAAAAATGGCGTACCCTTGTGTTGCGTTAATCTGAAATGTCGTAACACCGTATTGATTAGCAACTTGGTTCAAGTTTGCACGTAACTGAGTGTTTATTGCATTAATGTCACCCGTATCAGGCGTATTATCTATTGCAGTTGTAAAGGCTTGTCTTCTTGCAGTGATTTCTGCTTCTGCCATTGCGCCGTTTACAATTCCAAGTTCATTGAGAACAAGCAACAGATAATCTGTAACTTCGATATTGAATCCATAACCGATTGTTGCTCTACGAGGATTGGCAGTATCAAAGTAGGGCAAATTTCTAAAGTCCTCTTCTCGGAATATAAAATCGAATAACTCAGAAATATAATCTGTAACTGAATGCAATGTTTCAGTTCTCATTTTTGTCCCCCTTACTTCTTAATAGGTTTTTCTATATATTTATATTTACAAACTTCTTTTGTTTTGTCTTTTGATTGATTGTAAACGCTTAGTGTCAAATCATATGCATTCCATTTATCAAAATATGTTTTGTTTTCATAAAAAAATACATCATATAACCGATATATGGATTCGATAGCCTTTGTTTTTAAATCAGTATTTGCCAGTCCTACATTTTGTAAAAGTGGCATTGTCTTTTCAACGTCTATTTGATTCTTATCTTTATCCAAAATAGCAAGTGGCCTTGCATACCAATGAGATTCCATACATAATGCTTGACTGTAAAGAACTATCTTTTCAACTTTATGGTCGTTATTTATATCTATTTCTGTTACATATAAAATACGGCTGGCCGGAAATTTCTCTGATTTAATCCAACGTTCAATCAGCTTGTCGAATTGCTTTTCATCATCAAAATCTACACTCTTTGCCAACTGATCGCCTGTTTGGAAAAACTTCTCTATCTTTTTCACTAACTCTTTATTTTTCCTCAAATCCAATTCTTTCCATTTTGGCCTTGTTATACCGTTTTGTTCGGGATAATATTTGTCTCGCTCACAAACCATATATTTAAGGAACTTCAGTTCCTTTAGATTTTTATAATGTGCTTCACATACAGGGACTCCCTTGCCCTTTATCAAGGAAAGCTCGCCCGCGAACACTGAGTATGGTAATGCTAGAACTACTACAAAAAACACTACAAAAAACATGAATGACAATATTTTTTTCTTCATACCGTCCTCCAGAGGGTTTCAATATCCACCGGGCTTAAGATTCCACGTTTACCATCATAAAGACTTTTTGCCAAAGCAATTAGTAAGGTATCCTTATTGCCTTCGCCGCCTTCAAGCTTGTTATTACCGGTGTTGCCTTTGATAACATTATCAAGATCATTTCCTGTTCCATCGATGTTTTCCGTA
>MHYD01000061.1:17300-20200 GCA_001824645.1 Planctomycetes bacterium RBG_13_46_10 | reverse complement strand
TAAAGTATAAGTGGCTGTGGATTCTACGAGGTCTGTACCTTCACCATCTTTTTCGACAATCTTATCATCGGTATCATCGACTTTATAAGTATCATTATTGGCACCGCCGATCATCGTATCTGTACCGGTGCCGCCATCAAGAGTATCATTGCCGGCTTCACCGTAAATATAATCATCTCCTCTTCCACCTTTTATTGTATCATCTCCAATATGACCAAAGATAAGGTCTCTAAAGTTGGTTCCGATCATATTGTTTGTATTGTCGGTATCATAAAAAACTCTATCAACTTCATTCCCATCAGTATAAGTAGTTTGTAAGTATGTTTTGGCTGTATTAATTTGTGCATTAAAATCAGTCAAAAATCCTTTTGACGAGATTAGGTTATATCTTTGGTAAAGTTGATTCAGGGTAACTTTAGCTTCAGTATCATTCCCGCCAAATTCACCTGTGTTGGTGTCAAATAAGCCAAAAAGATTAGATTCCGATCTTCGCCGATCTCCGTATCCTGAGCCTGAATTATAACGAATTTCATACCATACTTTCACTCTTTGAGCGGGATCATTTTGACCGGTTCTTAATAGATTTAGAGTTGTTGGAATTCCACTTGCACCAAACTGATACATGTAGGAAATAATCGCTATCCTTTCTTTTGATTGGGGTAAATCAGCGAGACTGATTGCAGGTTCGAATTCTGCATTAGTCACAGCCCAAAAGAGAGCTGTTGCTGCCGGCTCGCTGGGTAGCGTAATTTCGTCATATAAATTCGTGGTAAGGTTTCTTATATACGCATCGTTTACAATGCCATTCGCGCGATCATTATGGTAAGTATTTAATAAATTCTCCCCTCTTGGGGTAACTGTGCCACCAACATTAGCAATATAATTTTGAACTGAAGTAGTAGTGTGACGAAGAACATCAAAACCATATCCAATTGCAATACTTCCATCATAATATGGGTGAAGGTATCTAAGGTTTCCATTTGCCAAGGATGGATTTTCTCTAGCTTTTATGAAAGCTTCTAAATCATTTGCATATGATCCATTAGTCCAGTTGGTATGCGGGGTTAGCGGCATTTCATCCTCCTTAATTTTATACTAAGCTCCTTATTTTATTGATATTTAAATTGAAATTATTTGTAGTTGTTATCAAAAACACATTGTACTTCATTTTCAAACTCTTGAGACAATTTTGTTAAGACTATCCACTTTCCTATTGTATCTTTATATTTTGTCTTATCTGAAATTAAAATATAGTTTACGCCCATATATTTGAATGGAATTATCGTAAACATCCCACCCAAGCTTACTTTTAAATTTTCCTTCTTATCTTCGATAAATACTTCAAAATCCAAAAAGTCGCCGGTATGGTCAATACTAAATAAAGGTTTGGTCTTTTGATAGTTTATCGCATCCCCTTTGTTCCTATATATAAAGAGACTGTGAGACGGCACACCAGATAAACATGTTGTATGTCTCAGAATATACTCCTTTGCGTTATCATTGTTGATATCAATTTTCATAATTTCATCGAAATTGCATCTATAAATTTCTTGACTGATAGGATCACCCCCTTTTGGTTGGCCAAGTTTCGTCCAATTATCAGTTATGAATTCGGGGTGTTTAGCGTATTGAATATTTCCGTATCGAGAAATATCCGAATTAAGTTTTTCAAGCAGACAGTTGCAAACCGACTTTTCGCGGGCAAATACAAGATTAACCGGTTTTTGCTCGCCCGCAAACACTGAGTATGGTAATGCTAGAACTACTACAAAAAATATGAATGACAATATTTTTTTCTTCATGCTGTCCTCCCGAGGTTTCCAAAATCCGCCGGAATTATGTTTTGCCATTTACCGTTTAATTGATTTGTTTCTGTAAATACGGCACCTTTTTTATCCTCATCATCTATAAGCGCAACTGCATTACGATTATAAACTGTTTGCGCACCTCCAGCACGATTATACACATAATAAGAATCAAATCCTGTGCCGCCGATGAACGTATCATTGCCGCCGCGGCCAAAGAGCATATCATTGTCAGGGCCGCCATCGAGCCTGTCATTGCCACTGCCGCCGGCGAGCGTATCATTGCCACCGCCGCTAAGAAAAATGTCATCCCCCCCACCGCCGACAAGCAAGTTATTACCCGCGTTGCCTATGATAACATTGTCAAGTCCATTTCCTGTTCCGCTGATGTGTGCAGTACCCATCAACGTTAGGTTTTCTACATTGTCCGGTAAAGTATAATTGTCGGCTATGGATTGTACGAGGTCTTTACCTTCACCATCTTTTTCGACAATCTTATCATTGGAATCATCGACTTTGTAAGTATCATTGCCGTCGCCGCCAATCATGATATCCGCGCCAACACCACCGTCAAGAGTATTGCTTGCATTACCTAGTCCGAAAATAAGATCTGCCTTATTGGTATATTTAGTATTGCTGGCAGCACCAGCCAAAACGACTTGACCATCAACTGCATTCAGATTGTCAGTTGGTAAACTAAGACCTACCATAATCGCTCTGACGGTTTTCCTGTAGTCAGTGCCACCATAAGAAACAGACATTGCCGTTTCTTGGTTATTATTAATTAAGTAATCAATGATTTTGTCTTTCCGGTAAGTGATTAGTTCTTGAGCAAACTGATTGAACTGCGTCAGGCCGTCTGCTGCGTCAACAATCAAGGGCGAAACATCAAAGGCCTGATACAACTGAATATATGTAGAAAACGCTATTCCACTGCCATCGGCAAAAGAATGATTACCTCCATTTATACTCAGAAGAACAGTCGATCTGCCTTCTTCCGTTTGTGTATAGATCTTAGCCATCGCTTCAGCCACACCAGCCTGCCCGATAAGGTGTGCAGCGGCAGATATGCCTGCAGATGTTATTTTAAATGTC
>MHYD01000061.1:0-17237 GCA_001824645.1 Planctomycetes bacterium RBG_13_46_10 | reverse complement strand
ATCATCGAATCGAATTGACTTTGAGATAAACCTTCACCCGGAGCAGCATCTCTAACATATTTATATTTGCTAGAAAAAGTTTTGGTTATATCCGGGATTCCGCTGAATTCCATAATAGCAGAAAGTTCTTGAGCTATTGGATTAGTTAGATATTTGGCATCGGTTGTAGCATCCAACATTCCCCCGATGTTATTAGAAAAATCCACATCTTTAAAAATGGCGTATTTATTGCTAAAGGGTGCAAATTGGTAAATGCCAATATAACCACTGTCGTTGACAGTGTTGTAACTGTTCCTACCTTCCACTTTACCAAGTGCCTCAAAAAAATGGGTCCATTCTCTACCATTAACGCTATTAATCAATGGGATTGCATTATTTGTGAACTCTGCATTATCTTTGGGTACACCCCATTTTACTGTTGCCATTTTTCACTCCTTTTCTGCCTTTGATGTTAATGCAGTAAGGTTGCATTGATTGTCAATGTAATAATTTTTTCCATCGGTCGTTAGAGGGAAAAAACGTGATTTTACATGGCATGTACGACCAGTTGGTGGAAACGTAAATTGATACTCATCTTCGTACTTATAAACGTGCTCTACATTATAAAGCATATTATGCGAAGTGACAAAAAATGATTTCTTAAAAACAATATCTTCTTTTCCATCGAAATTTACATCCAGTATATAAAGTGACTCAAACCATTCTTTTTGTACCGGATCATTCAGATTAATAGGTTTCCCGACGGCTTTCTCAATTCTGTCAAACAATTCCTTTTGCTGTGCCGCGCTGTAATTTTGCTTTATACTTTTACCTTCCGCAATCCAGACCCTTTTTTTATCCGGGTATGGGACACATACGGTACATCTGTGGTCAGCCAAAGAGTCGTCATCGTTTGGCGTCCTCAAATGTATTTCGATAGATTTACCCTTGTATGTCAGAATCATAACGAGCCTAGTTCCTTCTACCTTTCCGTTCTTGACCATTTCAAATATTTCCTGCAGTTGACCCTGCCGCTTGTACTGATAAACATCCCAGCCCAAAAATAAACGATCACCTTCCAACGTAACTAATTCCCACATCATCCTTTTTTTGCCTTTTATTATGACCTCATAATTGCTGTAGCCGATCTTCTTTTCCTTGTTGATCCATTCGACATTTAAGAATGCATCACACATGGGAAATTTTTCTGTGAGTTCTTTCGGCGGGTTTTTCATAAAACCGATATTCTCCGGAACCGGATTGCCCTTCTCTTTATTGATAATTTTCTCATCTGCCGCGAATACTGGTACCGAGGCAAGCCCTATTGTCAGCCCCACCACCAGTGCCACCATCACCAAAATTAATCTATGGATTGTCTTATAATTGGGAAATAGCTCGTTCTTCATGCTGCCCCTCCTGAGGGTTTAAAAATCCTTCGGCGTTAAGTTTCGCCGTTTACCCTATATAAATAGTTTTTGCCAAAGCAATATAGTAGCGCCCACAAGGTTTCGCGTTATCCCCCTCGGCGGACTCCTCGGCTAAAGGGCACACGTCATAATGACAAATGCAACGCTTTTCTTCTTGATTGTAAAACGGAAAAATTAAATAGGATACTTCCGAGCAGAAACCGAGCTTCCCCATCCCTAACCCCCTTTGGAAAGAGAAAGTCTTGTCAGGCTTGCGGGCTTTATATTAATTAGGAAACAAAACTCTTGTCAACGAAAAAAAGAGCTTGTGAAAAGAATCTTTTTTTGGGGGGTGTCACATCTTCAGAAGTTATAAATTCGCCCTGATTTGGGGGACGTTGGTTCATAGAGTGCTTTTTGCTTGACAGGAGAGGATGATTTTTTCTAGAATCACTCCATGCCACGCCGAGCCCGATTGGATGTACCCGGTGCCCTGCACCACATCATGGTGCGAGGGATCAATAAATCTGCCATCTTCATTGATGACGAAGATAAGAGCCGCTTTTTGGAGAAGTTAGGCGAAACGGTTATCCTCGGCAACTGCACGGTCTATGCCTGGGTACTTATGGACAATCACGTCCATATTCTCTTTAAGAGCGGTAAGGATGGCATCTCGACCATCATGCGCAGGCTTCTTACCTGGTATGCAGTATATTTTAATCGCCGTCATCGTCGTACCGGTCACCTCTTTGAAAACCGATACAAATCTATTCTCTGCGATGAAGAAAACTATCTTCTTGCCCTTGTTCGTTACATCCATCTCAATCCCGTGCGTGCCAAGGTCCTGCAGACGGTAGGAGAGTTAGAAAAGTACCGCTGGAGCGGTCACCGCGCTATTCTCGGCAAGACGGCCTATCCATGGATGGACAGCGGCACCGTTGTTTTGCGGTTTGGCAGGGTAAAGGGCAAGGCGATAAGAGAATACCGGCGGTTCGTGCGAGAGGGTATGGGAGAGGCGCATGACCCTCTATTGACCGGAGGGGGATTAATTCGAAGTAAGGGTGGTTGGTCACAGGTGCTTTCCATGCGGACAAAGGGCGAAAGAGAAGAATCGGATGAACGGATCCTGGGAAGCGGGGATTTTGTTCAGACTATCCTTAAAGAGGCAAAAGCAGATCAATTAAGACAATTGAAGCTTCGCCAAAAAGGTCGGGGTATTGCTGACATTATTCAGGAAGAATGCAGGAGGAACATGGTAAGTGCCGAAGAGCTACGAAAAGGTGGTAGACGGAGCAAGGTGAGCGAAGCCCGCGCAGTTATTGCCTATCGTGCGAAGGAGGAACTCGGTTTTTCGGGTGCTGAGATTGCGCGTCATTTGGGAGTGAATACATCAAGTATCAATCGAGCTATAATACGCCGAGAAGAAAACATGGAGTAGCAAATCACCATACCCGCACGTGCTTTAATTATGAATTATGCATCTTAAGAACCAACGTCCCCAAAGTTCCTTCCCTGAAGAATCTTAGAAAGAGGAGTCTCTCTCGTCTCTATGAGCAGATGAACATGATTGCTCATTAAAACATAAGCATACAAGGCATACTCATATCTGACCTTGTAATCAGCAAGTATCTTGAGATAACGCTGATGATCTTCTACATCTTTGAATACTCGTTGCCTTTGGTCCCCACGGGTAATCACATGGTAAAGGGCTCCCTCATATTCGAGCCTCGGCTTCCTTGCCATACTCTAAGATTATCAGTTCGTCCCGTCTATGTCAATAAACAAGTCTGACCCCTAGTCTTCTCCAGTGTCGTATTTATCTTTTCCTTCCACTTTGCCGAGCGCATCCAAGAAAGTAATCCAATCATCAATGGGGCGATTCTGGTGCGCCGCTTGAACCTTAGGCGCTGATATATTTATGAAGTCAATGTTTTGTTCCCAGTCTACGGTTGCCATTTTTTTACTCCTTTATTGTGATGTTAATTCAGTAAGATTGCACTGATTGGCAATGTAATAATTTCTCCCGTCAGTAGTTAATGGGTATTTAAGGGATTTGACGTAACAAGTCCGACCATTTGGCGGAAATGTATATTGAAACCCTACATTTTCATCTTTGTAAACGCGATTTCCTAAATAGAGTCTATTTGACCAAGTGACCACAAATGAATCCCTACGGACAAAATCTTCTTTCCCATCGAAATTAACATCTAATATCCAAAGTGACTCAAGCCATTCGTTCTTTACGGATCTCCCGAGAGTGTCCTTAATTCTGTCAGATAATTCTTTCCGCTGCGCCGCGCTGTAAAATTGCTTAACGCTTTTACCTTCCGCAATCCAGACCCTTTTTTTATCCGGGTATGGGATACATACGGTACATCTGTGGTCGGCGAAAGAATCATCGTCGTTTGGAGATCTCTGATGTATTTTGACAGACTTACCATTGTACGTTGGAGTCATAACGAATATATTTCCCTTATCTTCGCCATACTTAAGCATCTCGAATATTTCCTTCAATCGGCCTTCCCTTTTGTACTGATAAACATCCCAGTCATAAGATGGAACTTCATTATTCAAGGTAACTAAGGCCCACATCATCGTTTTTTTGCCTTTTATTATGACCTCATAATTGCTGTAGCCGATCTTCTTTTCCTTGTTGATCCATTCGACATTTAAGAATGCATCGCACATGGGAAATTTTTCTTTCAGTTCTCTAGGCGGGTTTTCCATAAACCCGATATTCTCCGGAACAGGATTGCCCTTCTCTTTATTGATATTTTTCTCATCTGCCGCGAATACCGGCACTGAGGCAAGCCCTGTTGTCAGCCCCAACACCAGTGCCACCATCACCAAAATTAATCTATGGATTGTCTTATAATTTGGAAATAGCTCGTTTTTCATGCTGCCCTCCTGAGGGTTTCAAAATCCACCGGTGTTAAGTTTCGTCGTTTACCGTAATAAATAGTTTTTGCCAAAGCAATGAGAATAGTAGCGCCCGCAAGGTTTCTCGTTATCCCCTGCGGCGGACTCCTCGGCTAAAGGGCACACGTCATAATGACAAATGCAACGCTTTTTTCGACTGTGAAACGGATTAATTAAAGAGGATACTTTCGAGCAGAAACCGAGCTTCCCCATCCACAACCCCCTTTGGAAAGAGAAAGTCCTGTCAGGTTCGTGGGCTTTATATTAATTAGGAATCAAAACTCTTGTCAACGAAAAAATGAGCTTGTGAAAAAAATCTGCTGGTTGTGATAGGTCATTTCTCTCAGCTTTGTAAAAAGCTCCCTTTTTGCTCCGGCGTGTTCGCAAAAACCATGAGTCTGGGTATAGCGGCCTGCATTGTCAATAAAAAAATTATGTATTTGTAATAAAAATATAACACGATTTACAACAGCCTACATTTGAGCAAAGTGATGAATTTTAGATGAAACAAAAATCGTGTTTTATTGAGACAGTAACATTTTAAGAGTCAATAGAAGTGTCGCAATAAGCAATTTGCTATTTGTTTTCCTCTTTGTTATGCTCTAACAAATATCTTGACATGTTTTCTATCCATGTTTTATGCCCTTCATGAGAGAAGGGCTAAGAATAACTTTATGTTCCTTAGCTATCTTCGTCACGTTCAGAACTGACAAATAATCGAAAGAGTTATTTATGGCGAAAATTGTTTTTACCTGGGAGCTTGGCAGCGGCATGGGGCATGTAATGCCTTATCTGTCAATTGTGAAAGCCCTGCATACAAAAGGCCATGAAATTATATTTATCTTAAGAGACTTGGGCCAATCAAAATTAATATCAGAAATGTATCGCGCTACTTTCTTCCAAGCGCCAGTTAAAATATCCCCCATCATCAATCCTATTAAAGAACCTTTAACCTATGTGCATGTTTTACATAATAATGGTTTTAATGATCTTGGAGTTCTCAACGGCATGGTGGAAGGATGGCGTGCCCTTTTCAATACAATAAAACCCGATCTTGTAATTTTCGATCACAGCCCCACAGCGCTTTTGGCAGCCCGCGGATATGCCTTTAAAAAAATACACATGGGAGGTGGTTTCACTATTCCTGCACATGTCTATCCCCTGCCTAATTTAAGGCTCTGGCTGAAGACCGATACTGAAATATTACAGCATGACGAAGACGACATCTTAGCCACAATAAATAAGTTGCTGCATAAATTAAGGCTAGCACCATTGAATCAAATTACCGATCTTTTTGCTGGTGATCCGCAAGTCTTACACACATTGAAAGAACTCGATCCTTATAAAGAAAGAAAAAACGGAAATTATTACGGAGCGTGGATTGACCCCGTAGGAGAAAAACCACTTTGGCCTGAGGGAAAAGGAAAAAAGATATTTGCTTATCTCAAACCATTTCCCACTTTGCCCTCACTACTGACTACTCTGATTAAATTGAAGTCACCTTCTATTATTTATATTGATAAATTGGGCGATAAACTAAAAAAACAATTTGCTTCACCCACAATCAGATTTGCCGATAAACTGCAAGATATGAGTAAAATAGCCGCGCAATGCGATTTCGCCATATTGAATGCAACACTCAACACAACAATAATTCTACTGCTTTCAGGCAAGCCTGCCTTGCATCTGCCGCTTTATTTAGAACAATGGCTAACCGGGCATAATGTTGAAAACATGGGAGCAGGTATTAATGAACCGACATTGAAGCCGGATGAAATGGCTAAGAAGCTGGGTATGTTGATGGAATCTGATTCATATACCAAAGCTGCTCAGGAATTTTCTAATCGTTATAAGCATATGAATGCTCAAGAGCAGAATAAAAGAATCATGGAGCTTATCAATAATATGCTGCCGAAAAACAGCTAGCATGCGAATTTATAAATCACGGGAACCGCAAAGCAAGCTGCGGTGTATTATACCCTCCGCTGCGCGAGATTGTTCAACTTGCCAATTCCGGTGCGCTTCGCTTTTGGATTTGGAGCTTTACGAATAAAACTGTTCTTTTTATTATATTATAAGACCCCCCTGTCCAGGGTCCGGTACTGGATGGCCTCGGAGAGGTGGTGGGGGACGATGGCCTCTTGGCCCTCCAAATCGGCGATGGTGCGGGCCACCTTCAAGATCCGCGTGTAGCCCCGGGCGCTCAGGCCGAATTTTGTCATGGCCATCTCCAGGAGCCGATTTCCCTCCTCGTCGATCTGACAGTGTCGCTTCAGGTATCGCGAGGTCATCTGGGCGTTGCAAAAGACCCGCTTCCCCTGGAACCGCTCATGTTGGATCACCCGCGCCCTTTTAACCCGCTCCCTGATCTGGAGGGACGATTCCCCCTCCTGCCACTGCGTCAGGTCTTGATACCGCACTGCCGGGACCTCTATGTGGATGTCGATCCGATCGAGCAGGGGACCGGAGACCCGGGAGCGATACCGCTGGATCTGGGGGATGGTGCAGGTGCACTCATGCTGGGGGTCGCTGTAAAAGCCGCACGGACAGGGGTTCATGGCCGCCACCAGCATGATGCGTGCGGGATAGGTGAGGGAGGTGATGGCCCGGGCGATGGTGACCCTCCCATCCTCCAGGGGCTGGCGCAGGACCTCCAGGACGTTCTTCTTGAACTCCGGCAGCTCATCGAGGAAGAGGACCCCGTTGTGGGCGAGGCTTACCTCTCCGGGACGCGGTATCTGCCCCCCGCCGATGAGCCCGGCATCGGAGATGGTGTGATGGGGCGTGCGGAAAGGGCGGATGACGGTGAGGGCACTGTCCTGGGGGATGAGCCCCACCACGCTGTGGACCTTGGTGGTCTCCAGGCTCTCCTCGATGGTCATGGGGGGGAGGATGGTGGGGAGGCGGCGCGCCAACATAGTCTTCCCCGCCCCCGGTGGGCCGATCATGAGGAGGTTGTGTCCTCCAGCCGCGGCTATCTCCAAGGCCCTCTTGGCATGCTCTTGTCCCTTTACATCCCGGAAGTCCTCGGGGTATTCCCCCCCCTCTTGAAAGACCTTTTCCATATCGACTTGGATCGGCGCTATCTCTTGCTCCCCCCGTAACAGGCCCACCACCTGTCCGAGCCCCTGCACAGGCAAGACCTCAATGCCATCCACCACCGCCGCCTCCTGCGCATTGGCACCGGGCAGGACAATCCCCCGCAGGCCCGCTGCCTTGGCTGCTATGGCCATGGGGAGTCCACCCCGGATGGGCTTTACCCCCCCATCGAGGGAGAGCTCACCTAAAAAGAGATATTGCTTCAGGGGATTGGGGGGGATGATCCCCTGGGCCGACAGGATCCCCAGGGCGATGGGGAGGTCGAAGGCCGACCCTTCCTTTTTTACATCGGCAGGGGCTAGGTTGACGGTGATCCGGCGCGGGGGGAATTCATAGCCGGAATTCTTGATGGCCGCCTTGACCCGATCCTTGCTCTCCCTCACCGCGCCCTCCGGGAGGCCCACGGTAGAGAAGGAGGGGAGCCCCCCGGCGATGTCCACCTCCACCTCCACGATGTAACCGTCGATCCCCAGCACGGCACTGCTCAGTACCTTGGCCAACATGGATGATCCCCCCTTGCGCCTTCCAGAAAAGGCGATCTCATAGTAGCAAGTTTTCCAGCCTGAGGCAAGACACGGTCCCGAAAGAGATTTCGAAAATGCAAAAATTAAAGACCTGGCCCTTATCCTCGCACGTCTCCACCGAGGCACGCCTTAGAGTTGCTATGCCGTTTTTTAAAAGATTTTCGATTATGAAAAAATGCTCAAATCAGAGGCTTGACCTGATCACGAGCTTTGTGTGCTGCAAAATTCGCTTCTAACTCAGTGCCAGACTGTTTCTTAGAAGGTTCATTTCCATGGCAAAAATATGCTTTTAAGCCCAAAAAAGAGGGGAATTCTTAAACATAACTTCATAATCTCAAGCAGTTAGCTTGGTCCGACCCCGGTCCACGGCTGACCCCAAGTCTTTTCTTGATCAAACAAGGGTTGACAGGAGCTAAAAACAATGCTTAAATTTATAAAGAATCCTTTACCAATATGGGCAAAAGAATACATCAAAAGATGCTTGGTCATGTTGAGATCAAAAGGAGGGGCCATGGCCAAAGGGCTTGAAAAAGAGTTCCAGTATTATCTGGACAATCAAGAAGACCTTGTTAAGCAGTACAATGGGAAATTTATTGTTATTAAAAATTTTAAAGTAATTGGCGCATATAATACAGAATTAGAGGCTATACAAGAAACGACGAAGGAACATGAATTGGGTACTTTTCTAGTTCAAAAATGTGAGCCTGGAAGTGATAGCTATACCCAAACTTATCACTCAAGGGTAGCCTTTCGTTAAAGGGTAGATGCCCCCCCAGTATAAGTCTTTTAAAGTAGAGTATGATGGAATAGCTAGAGTTTTAATAACCCCAGTACATGTTTTTAAAGGATTTGATCCCACACAAATCACTCCACACCCAACACCTAAACAATATAATGCTATTTGGGATACCGGTGCAACCCATTCTGTTATTACCAAAAAAGTAATTGACGAGTGTAAACTAAAACCCATTGGCATGGTCGAAGTACGTCATGCAGGTGGTGCCGCCAAAAGCAATACTTATCTTATAAATATCGGTTTGCCCAATGGTGTTGGGGTTCCATTGCTAAGGGTATCTCAAGGCGACATTTGTGGAGCTGATTTATTGTTAGGAATGGATATCATTAGTAAGGGAGATCTTTCTATAACTCAAATAAATGGGAAAACTAACTTCGCATTTAGAATGCCCATGGATAAAATTATTAATGTTAAAGATATTAAAAAGCAATCCGTACCAATATCAGCAACACCCGCTCCGAAGGTCGGTCGAAATGATCCTTGCCCCTGTGGGAGTGGTAAGAAGTATAAAAAATGTTGTGGTGCATAGATTATTCATAAACATTATGCCCTGAATGATAATGGATGATCAAACCAGGCCCCAGCAAAGGGGCCTTTTTTATTATTTGATCTTCCCTGCCACTACAATCAACCGATTATCAATAGCGCTGAGCATGGTGGCTATAACACGGAATGAGCATCCCCCTTGTGTTTTGTCACGGCTTGCTGCCTCTACCCAAAGGGCACATTTATTTTTAGCGCAATTTTCAGCCATCAACTCTTTCACTCCGGGTGTAGGAATGCTTAAAAACGGACAAATCATCACTTCTGGCATAATAGTTACTCCCTTCTGTATTTTGAGGATTACCTCTCGTCCGCATTCTACCACCATGTGAAATTGCGTCAATCCCTCTTTAGGCAAGCTGGTCAGTAACGGGAGCCGGGGGGTATGATGCCCGCCTGTATCCGCGCAATCAGACGCTGGCGCAGCAGCAAGGCGGCACCGACCCCCACGAGGCCTACCGGAAGCAGGAGCCAATAGGCGATTGACCATCCACCCATGAGGTCGACGATGCCGCCGAAGAGCGTTGGCCCGATGAGTATGCCCGTGCTTTGGCCGATAAAGACGACTGCCTGCGGCACGCTGGTAACCTTACCTTGAAGCGCGAGATCGGCTACGAGAGACATGATGACCCCAGGGATAGCGCTGCCGACGAATCCGATTGCCGCCATCAGCGGTATGAGGTGCGGCACGTCAAGCACGGATGCCCACGGCAGGAGGGCGGAGAAAAGCGCTATGGCGATAGCGCACATGAGCCGGCGGTGGAGAATCCTGCCGATCATCCAGCCGGCAAGAGGCGAGGAGATAAGGCCGAGGAGCGGGACGAAGCACATGACCACGGACGAGTAGGCCAACGAGGTGCCTCGTACAGTATGGAGAAACGTCGGCGTCCAGGTGAGGAATGCCGCGTACTGAACGCTGAAACAGCAGAACACAAGGCCCATGAGCCAGGCATCCAGGTTCAAGAAGGCGCTCCGAGCGTCTGCGTCTTCCCGTTTTTCAACAGCCATTGTTCCCCCTTGGTCTCGCTGAAAGGGCTTTATAAAAAGAAAGTACAGGAGGCCGGCAATCACGGCATAGAGGGTGCCGCACCACCACACCGACTGCCACCCCCACCGCGTCGCCAAAAAAGGCACACTGATCAAGGCGATGGTGGAAGCGAGAGGAAACCAGACATTCAGTATGCCGAGGGCTACGGAGCGGTTTTGGAGGTCAAACCGGTAGGCGATCATCATGGGGGCAACGATTGCCATGAGGGTCAGGCCAATACCCTCCACGAGGCGGCTCACCAGCATCAGCCCGATATGCGTGCTGAGCGCCCCTATCCCGGAGCCAAGGGCGATAAAGCAGACGGCGATGGTCCCCGTCGTCCTGCCGCGGAGTTTGTCGAGGATCAGACCAGCAGGGATGGCGAGGGCGATGCCTGCCACGGCAAAGACGGACATGAGCAAGCCTGCCGTGCTGCGGCTCACCTGGAAGGCGCTGATGAGGAGGGGCATGATAGGCGGAACCTTGTAATAGTTCAAGGTCCCCGCGAGGCCGGCAAGGAGGACGAAGACGAGGGTAGACCACGGTGCGTGTCCTTCACGGCCTTCTGGTGTCGATGGTTTCAGCAATTACTCATCACCACTTTTTCTGATCTTCCGTACGTGCTATCGGCCGTTCCCGCTCACTCCTCTCGCAACTATTCATGGCGATTACCCAGTACACGATATGCCTCAGGAAAGCAACTAAACGTGAAAAGAAGATAATGAGCTGATTTTTGCTATCCTCATGATCTTATCATTCGACCATCATGAAATCAAGGAAGTGTACTCGTTCACTACCTAAACACTGCCATTGTCTTTAAGAAATTGCAATGGCGTCTTGTATCCCAGCTCTTGATGTGGTCTCACACAGTTGGAGTACCTCCTTTGCCGTTAATTTTGCCTCAGTTAGGTGGCACCCCTTTTCCTTGCCTGACACAAGATATGATACGCTACCCACCCCGATTCAGGGCTTGACTGGGGATTACGCATTCTCTATAGTAATAGGATGTTGATACTATTCCTAGTGAGGATGCTATGAAAATAAAGGTAGAACGAGAAAAGATCGTCAAGGCGCTCAAAGAGGTCGAGGGGCTCGAGGTCGCGGTAGAGAATGTGGACGACGCTAAAGAGGCCCTTGATCTCATCTTGAAAAAGTCGCAGCTCTTTAAGGGTGCCGAAGGGAAAAAGGTGAAGGACATCATAGTGACCGCGACCCAGGAGTACAAGACCTCGGCGGTGGAATACAACCTGGTATTTACGCTGGAGTTTGTCTTCGCGAGCGGCGTCTTCACGGACACCAAAATCGCCCTCATCAAAGAGGTACAGGACTTCTTCGGCAAATACTGAAGCTGAGATGCCCCGTGCCTCTTATATCCCATCCCCCGCCCGGTAACCTTCACTCATCACCGCGGGCCCAACAATGACAATTGCCTTCATCATTCTCGGATTGATAGTCGCGCTGGTGGGTCTCATTGGCTGTATTTTGCCCGTCATTCCCGGTCCTCCCCTCAGTTATGCCTCTTTGTTTATTCTCTCTATCGCCAAAAAGTGGGAACCTTTCAGCATAACCTTTTTGATCATCATGGGGGCCTTGATGGTCGCGGTGACCCTGGTGGACTATGTATTCCCTGTTGTTGGGGCAAAGCGATACGGGGCATCCAAGGCAGGGGTGTGGTTTTCCATCATCGGCATGCTCATCGGGCTCTTCTTCATCCCCCCCTGGGGGATGTTCCTCGGCGCCTTTGCTGGGGCGCTGAGCGGTGAGCTCCTCGTCGGGAAAAGGGGGGTGCGGGCCTTGCAGGCCGGTTGGGGCGTCTTTATCGGCAACATGGTGGGCATCGGCTTTAAGCTGGCCTTCTCCGGGGTCGTGATATTCTTTTATGTGAAGGAGATAGTTTAACCAGGGTGGTGACAAGCGGTATCATGGTCAGCGAATGACGGTCATTACGGATCTCCCCTTCCCGTAAGCAGGAGAGGGAAAATCCGGTTTTCATGATTTATGGGTTTCAAACCTGCCTATCGAAAATTCTTTAGGAAAACTGACTATTCCCTCTCCCGCCAGCGGGAGAGGGGGTATATCAAATCTTCATCGTTCAAAGGGTAATAAGCTGTTACAATTCCTTACCTCCTGATGCTGACCTTGATCCTCTCGATCGTACGTACTTCCTTCAGCGATGAGACCATGCCCACTATGGTGCTGCGGATGATCCGGGTGGTGAAGGGGTTAATGGGGACGGCCGCATTGTTGAGAATGATGGATACCTGATCCCCTTCGACGGTGAGATCAATACTCTTTATCTCTCCTGTACCCCTCAGCGAGGCGAGGATGCCGCTCACCACGTGGTCGATATACCCCTCGACGAAGTTGTTGAGCTCGATGGGCGCGTCATTGGCTAAGAGACTTACCTGCCTGGATTCCATGCTTCCTCCTCCTTTCTCCCTCCTGCGGAAAATGCACGTTTCAATGCAGGAGGACGTTACATTGACACAACTCACGATAAACCCTCACCCCCGGCATTGTCAATGAATGAAAAGGGTGGGAACTGATGGGGTGAGCGTTGATTCCTCGTTTTCGTTTTGACATATTCGTTGCTATCTGGTAGACAGAGACTGTCCATCACTTCGTGCTCGTGAGCTTTTGGGACGGTGGAACGCGATAATATAAAGATAGTCGGGGCGAGGGAAATAACCGTAGAACGGCGCCTGGTCAAGCGCGCCCGCATCACGGTGGATGAAGATATGCGGGTACGCGTAGTGCTCCCCCTCGACTTCTCGCAGGCGGATATCGATGTACTGATCGAGCGAAAGGCGGTGTTGATTCAGAAGCGGCTGGCCTTTTTCAGGGGGAGGCGAGACGCCCGCATCCAATTGCGCCCAGATGCGATCCTGTACTTAGGGGAGGTCTACACCTTTCGGCTGCTGCCAGGGTTGCGCAGGAATTTTGCGATCAACGCGACAGGGAAGACCATCTTCTCAGGGATTAATTTATTGGAGGATGGAGCCCTTGACCGATGGTATCGGAAAGAGGCCAAGCGGGTTATTATGGAACGGTTGGCGCACTTCGCCGAGACGAATCACTTCACCTATAACCGGGTTTTTATACGGGATCAAAAAACCCTATGGGGGAGCTGTTCGGGCGAGCGGAATCTGTCCTTTAACTGGCGGCTCATTCAATCTCCGCTCGATATCATTGATTACATCGTGCTGCACGAATTGGTCCATACCAAGATCTTGAGGCATACGGAGGCCTTCTGGGCAAAGGTTGAGGCCCTCTACCCCCAGCACCAACAGGCCCGGGCGTGGCTCAAGAACTTCCATCCAGATCAATAAAACAGCCCGCTGAAAAGGAAGAGGGTAATTTTCTGAGAGAGGAGAGCTGATGAGCGCAGAGGAGGGAGATCGATACTTTCAATTAGGGGAGCAGACGAGGATGGAGAGCCACTTCGCCGAGGCCCTGGAGGCCTATCAAGCTGCCCTGACCCACTATCCAGCGGAGGCGATTCCGCAGCGCCAGCTGTGTCACCAGAAGATAGGAGACTGTCTGCGTATGAGGGGAGACTTCAGCGCCGCCAAGGAAAGCTTCCTGCGTGCCCTCTCCCTGGTGCAGGAGGCCCAGGCAGGAGAGAATGAGGTGGAGGCGGCTGATGCCCTGGTGGGGTTGGGCCTCAGCATGCGGGGGCTTGGCGAGGTGGAGGAGGCCCAAAAACACCTGGAACAGGCCCGAGGCATCTACGAGGAATGGGAGGACCCCGAGGGGGAGGCCTACACCCTGTGGGCCATGGGAGGGCTCTGGCGGATCGCCGGGGAGCTCCGCAGGGCCAAGACCTCATTCGAAGAGGCCCTCTCCCTCTCTGAGGGGATGGCAGACCCGACGGGGATGGGCTATTCCTTGTGCGGCCTGGGAGGGGTTACCCGCGTCATGGGCCATTATCGGGACTCCCTCTCCTATTACACCCGGGCCCATGCTGTTCTGAAGGAGATTGAGGACGTCTTCGGGACCGCCTATTCCTTCTGCGGGATAGCGAATGCCCACCGTATGATCGATGACTTCGAGCGGGCCTTGGTTTACTTCGACCGAGCAACCTCCCTCTACCAGGAGATCGGTGACCGTATCAGCTATGCCTACACCCTCTGGGGAGAGGGGACGACCCTTAAAATGGTGGGAAAAGAAGAGGAGGCGTTGGAGGCTTTTCAGTCCGCCGAGACCATATTCCAAGCAACAAGGGATCAGCGGGGGAGGATCTACACCCTCTTGGGCAGGGGGGAACTCGCCCTCTTGCGGAGAAAGACTGCTGAGGCCGAGGGGATATTCAAGGAGGCCCTGCGGATTGCCGAGACCCACCCCTTTCAACTGGAGCTGTGTCACTGCCACCTCCTTCAGCTCCTTTTGAGTCGGAAAGATGGCGAGCATATCACCGTGGAGGAGGTGCGGAAGGAGTATCGACGGGTGGGGAGCGATTTTCCCCTGGGGGAAGTCTCGCTCCCCGTGAACCTCCCGTGAGGAACGTAAGGGACGTGAGGAACATAGGGGGCGTGAGGGAATTATGAGCCTTCAGTTGTCAGTAGTCAGCGTTCAGCAAAAAGTGCTCTTGAAGGACTTTCTGATCGCTGGCAGCTGATTGCTGATAGCCCAATAGCAAATTAGGGCTTGAATAAAACTTCCGTTTCTGGTAAACAAATAATTTCACAATCTTCCCATGAAGGCGAGGAAGAAAGGGGTATCCCACGTTCGAATATAGCGCAATAAACCGGGAGAGGAGAAAGGCGTGATCGAACTCAATTACACCCTGTTCATCCAGGCCGGCCTCTTCATCTTCCTGATGCTCGTCTTAAACAAGATCCTTTTTCAGCCCTTTCTCAGGTTCTTCGATGAGCGCCACAACAAAATCAGCGGTGACGAAAAGGAGGCCTCCAGGCTCCAGGAGGAGGCGGAACGCCGGCGCCTCCAGGTCGACGAGGGGTTGAATAAGGGTTATCTCCAGGCCCGGGAAGAGAAGGGGCGTATCCAGGATGCAGGGGCGCACGTAGGCAAACAAGTGGTCGATACGGTCCGACAGCAGGTTGACGAGGAAATTGCCAAGACCAAGGACCAGATTGCCCATGAGAGCCAGCAGGCCCTGATTGAACTGGAGCGTGGGCAGGGGGCGATGGCAAAGGAGATCGCCGAGAAGATCCTCGGCAGGAGTCTTCAGTAAGAGAGGGAGGAGGGCAATAGACCATGTGGTGGGACCTGGTGTTTAAGATAGTCAATTTTGCGGTCTTAGTTACTGCCCTCTATCTATTCGCCAAAAAACCCCTGGGGGCCTTTCTGAAAAGGAGACAGGAGTCGATCAAGACCGCCATCGAGGAGGCCGAGAAGGCCAAAGAGGAGGGGGAGCAGAAATATCGGGAATATGAGGAGAAGCTCCAAAAATTGGATCACGAGATCGAGCAGATCCGTCAGACCTTGATTAAGGAGGGGGAGCGGGAAAAGGAGCGGATCATCAAAGAGGCCCAGCAGATGGCTGAAAAGATCAAGGGGCAGGCCAAACTCACCGCCCAACAGGAATTGAAGGTGGCGACGGTACGGGTGAAGGAGGAGGCGGCCGCTATGACAGTGCAGCTGGCTGAAGACCTGGTGAAAAAGCACCTGAAACCGAAAGACCATGAGCGGCTGGTTGATGACTATATCGAACAGGTGAGGAAGTTGCAGTGATCCAGAGAAAGATCGCCCGCAGGTATGCCAAGGCCCTGATGAATATCGGGCAGGAGGACGGCAATTACGAAACGTATTGTGAGGAGCTCGATGCCTTCACCTCCCTGTTCCGGCGGGAAGGGAAGTTGAGGGGGGTTTTGATCAATCCCACTTTTGATATCCCCCAACGCCAGGGCATCATCGAGGAGATAGGTAAACGTCTGCGCCTGAGTCCCCTCACCATCAATTTTCTCCACCTCCTGGTGGACAAAGATCGGATAAGGTACCTGCCGGACATCACCGCTCTGTACCGGGAGCTCGTCGATGAGGCCGCCGGCCGGGCACGCGTGCATCTGGTCACCGCCCATGACCTCTCCAAGAAAAAGCTCAAGGAGTTGACGCAAGGATTGGAGGGATTGGTGGGGAAACAGGTGATCATGGAGGTGGAAACAGACCCCTTGCTCATCGGCGGGGTGGTGGCGCGGATTGGGGACACGGTATATGATGGAAGTGTCAGGACGCAGTTGGAGCGCTTGAAGGAAATCTTAGCAAAGGGGTGATAAGAGATGCAGATTAGGTCGGAAGAGATAAGCGGGATTATTGAGAAGCAGATCAAGGACTACGACAAGAAGGTTGAGGTAAACGAAACCGGGGTTGTCCTCTCGGTGGGAGACGGTATCGCCAGACTCTACGGTCTCGAAAAGGCCATGGCAGGAGAACTCCTCGAGTTCCCCAACGGGATTATGGGGATGGTCCTCAACTTAGAAGAAGATAATGTGGGGGCGGCACTGCTGGGAGAAGACCGCCATGTAAAAGAGGGGGACGTCGTGAAGAGGACCGGCCGGATCGTCCAGGTCCCCGTGGGTGAACCCCTGATCGGGAGGGTCGTGGATCCCCTCGGACAGCCCCTCGACGGCAAAGGGCCTATCGAGGCCAAGGAATATCGTAACATCGAGGAGAAGGCACCGGGGGTCGTATGGCGCCTTCCGGTGAAGGAACCCCTCCAGACCGGCGTCAAGGCGATCGACTCCATGATCCCCATCGGCAGGGGGCAGCGGGAGCTTATCATCGGTGACCGCCAGACAGGCAAGACCGCCCTGGCCATTGATACCATCGTCAACCAGCAGGGGAAGGATGTCTACTGCTTCTATGTGGCCATCGGGCAGAAGCAGTCCACGGTGGCCCAGGTGGTTGACAAGTTGAAACAGTATGGGGCCATGGAATACACCACCGTGGTTTCGGCCACCGCCAGCGAGCCCGCCCCCTTGCAG
>MHYD01000060.1:4429-4644 GCA_001824645.1 Planctomycetes bacterium RBG_13_46_10 | reverse complement strand
AAAGACAGGCCTTTCTTGAAATATCCGATTTCTTCAAGAACAGATTTTCTGTAAGCAGCGAAGGAATTAGACAGAAAAGCTGTTTTTATGCCGAATTTGTTTTTATCCTCGAGGGTCCTTGTATAAGAGGTTTGTGGGTAATTAAACAGTCTTAAATGTTCTGCGAAGACGGAGGCGCCAGGACACGGAAGCTGTCTGCCGAAAGCAGCGCCGAT
>MHYD01000060.1:3867-4348 GCA_001824645.1 Planctomycetes bacterium RBG_13_46_10 | reverse complement strand
CAATATATCACCTTTTGCTTTCATAGCCGCTAAAGTCCTTGTTCCGCCGTGGTCGAACTCCATCTGAGGAATAGTTATAACGTTAGCCCGGTGAGACTTGGCGATATTCACAGTATCATCACTTGAGGATGAATCTATTACTATAAGTTCATAATCTCTGACCGTCTGCATTTGAAGTCTTTTGAGCAAAGAAGGCAGCAATTTCGACGCATTATAGGTGGGGATAATTATGGAAATCATTTTTAAAGATGGACGGACAAACGCCCTTTATCTGAATAATTGAGGCGCCTTGACCCAGGTTTTGTTCCACATGAGTCTCCACAGGCTTACGGTGGGGTCGAATTTCTTCATCATCCGATATCGCGCCGACATCAGCTCTCTTGTGCAGCGTAATTTCTTCAGGAAATGAACTATGTTCATCTTTTGAGCGCCTACCTCGTTATCGGAGTGCTGCCGGTATAAAATAGACGGGGTTGACAGA
>MHYD01000060.1:3636-3770 GCA_001824645.1 Planctomycetes bacterium RBG_13_46_10 | reverse complement strand
TGTTTATCATAACCGTGCAGCCGGTAACCACGTTCTGAGCCATAATTTTATTTAAATCATCACCTATCTCGGGGTCAAGTTTTTGGTAACGCCACATCGATTCTGCAATAATATTCAACCGGGAATCCGTAATA
>MHYD01000060.1:2519-3589 GCA_001824645.1 Planctomycetes bacterium RBG_13_46_10 | reverse complement strand
TTTTACGGTGTCATCGTTTGATCCATCGTCGCGTATTAAAAGCCGCCAATCCTGGTATGACTGGGCAAGTATAGAATCTATCTGCGCTGCGAGATATTTTTGCCCATTATAAGCAGCTAATAAGATATCAACGCATGGTTTATGCATTACGATTTTGCTCTGAGCAGGTGGATTTTCCTGGAATTTTTAAGAAAGCGATACAATTTCGGATACCGGGCGACCGCCGCTTTACATTTACTTTTTATCCTTAAAGCAAAAGTAATACCGGGGTATGTCGGGTCCTCCAAGGCGATAGATTCAGAAAGAGCGTCTGCAAGAAACTTGTAGTCAGGCCCCTTAATCTTCGGCTCGTAGGTATTGCGTCTGTAAGAGTCGTGGGAAGTAACCAGATGCACTCCCATCTTTTTGCCCATTTCGAAAAGGTCACTGCCGGGGTGCGGAGTATAAAAAGCCGGCGAGCAATGAAAAGGCCGTATCTGCTTGAGCATAGACAGCGTTTCGAGGACCTCTTCTTTCGTTTCTGTCGGCAGGCCGAGCATATAGTTCGCCCAAATCTTAATGCCAAGCTCCTTGCAAATATGGGCCGCCTCGAGATTCTGCTGGCGCGTGCAGCCCTTGCGTAGAAACTTCAGGACGCGGTCCGAGCCGCTCTCAAAACCGATAATGAATAGTTTCAAGCCTACATCACGAAGCGCTTCAACCATATCCCTGTTCTTACAGATTATGTCCGCTCTTGATTGAGCGACAAATGGCTGATTGAAGCCCTCGGCCTTAAGCCGGCCGCAAAAATCCATTACCCACTGCCGGTCTTCCGTAAGACAATCATCGTGAATCATAAAAGAATTGAAACGATAACGCTCGTATAAATACTTAAGTTCCTTTATGACATTATCTGCTGAACGGCGCCGCACTTTGTGGCCGAACATTATCCTTTCAGCCGGCTGGCAATAATTGCAATTATATCTGCACCCCCTGCCGGCAATAAGCGTTACGAATGGAGGCTTCAGAAAGGGTACGAACGGCTCTTCCGGATTGTTAAACAAATCGCGGTCCGCCCAGGGCGAGTCATC
>MHYD01000060.1:680-2505 GCA_001824645.1 Planctomycetes bacterium RBG_13_46_10 | reverse complement strand
GCTCGCCTTGTATTATTTTTGGAACCTTCACCCCATTGAGTATATCCTGAACCAGTTTCGGAAAGGTAATTTCTCCCTCACCTTTGACTATATGGTCGATGCAGGTCAGATTTTCAAGCTCCTCGGGACAAATTGACGGGTGAGGTCCGCCTACGAAAATTTTGGCTGAGGGTTTAAGCTCTCTGATAATCTCAGCGCTTTTGACAGCAGGGTCGTAATCGACGCTCATCATTGTAATTCCAAAGACATCGCTGGTTTTGTCCGTAACCACCTGACGAAAGTGTTTCCACCCCTTCAGACGCCGCAGGTCTATAAGATCCACCTGATGGTCCTGGTTTTTAAGCGCGGACGAAAGGATTGCCAAACCGTGATTCATCCACGAGCCTTCGTTGCCTTTGAGCGAGTTGAAGCCGGAGTCGGTAATACCGGGATAAATAAGCGTGATTTTCATTTTTAGAAGAGTCGCCGAAGTTTAGAAACAAGTTTATCATAAAGACCAAAGAACGCCAGAGGAGCCATCGACAACAATCGGATTCTGAACGGATATAACTTAAGGGCATCAATAATATACCGGCGTCCTTTTTTTACATCGCCCTTTGCAACCAGTAAATTGCCGAGGTTCATCCAGTGCCTGGCCAGGATTTTTTTCTCTGCTGCGAATTCATCGCGGTATGTTTCGAGAACAAGCTCCAACGCTTTGATAAGAGTATCGGGATTAAAAGAGATATTGTCCGAGTCATAGTGAGCGATTGCCAGCGGCTCATCAACACATCTGAAGTGATAAAGTTTAGATATTCTGAGCCACATTTCCCAGTCCACGGCATTTCGGAATCTTTCGTCAAACAACCCAGCCCTGTCGAAACATTCTTTTTTAACAAGAACAACGGGGCTTCCCACGAAATTGCCCTTCAAAAGCTCTTTATGTATGTCGCCGTCCTTTTGATTTACCCACGCAAAAGGTATATAGGTCTTCTTTTGTTTATCAACCTTCCAGAAGCCGGTGTATATGACACCTACCTGAGGCGGCGCTTTCTCCAAAAGCTCTACCTGGAGTGCCAGTTTTTCAGGGAGCCACTCGTCATCGCTATCCTGATAGGCGATGTAGTCATATCTGGCAGCCTTTATACCGGTGTTCCGCGCGGCCGCTTCGCCCCCGTTTTCTTCGCGCCGAACATAGCGAACCCTCTCATCCTTAAAACTGGCGACAACCTCTTCGGTGTTATCGGTTGAACCATCATCAACAATAATAAGTTCGAAATTCCGGTAGGTTTGATTCAAGACGCTCTTAATAGAACGGCCTATTAACTGACTGCGATTATAAGTCGGAATGATAACACTGATAGGAGGCCTATTTTTCGCTTCAGACATACTTATACAATAATTACCAAAAAAATCTCACATATTAGCTGTGCGTCAATTTCCGAATCTGAAATTTTTGAGCTTCCGAAGTATACTTAATAATCTGACGCCAAGCAAGGTCTTTAGGAACAGGACAAAAACTTCCGGCCGACGACATCCATGTTTCCTGGCTAGACGCAGATGCTGACGTGCCTGCCCAAAGTTGTTGCCGCAGATGAAACCTTTGGCCAAAAAAAGATGATACTCGCATTCAGCCGCTTCATTATCGGCGACAGGCAGGCCGTTAGGATAGGATTTGAATAACTCATCGTAGGAATCTTTGCCTGAGGCAAGGCGCTCCTTATAGAGGCGGCGGGCAATATCGGCATATTGCTTTTGAATCAGAAATTTTGAAACACTTATAGCATCGGCACTAATCCTGTACAGGTAGAGAGACTCAGGCAAAATAGCAAGGTCAAAACGCTCA
>MHYD01000060.1:0-410 GCA_001824645.1 Planctomycetes bacterium RBG_13_46_10 | reverse complement strand
AATAGAATCAACCGCCCCGCGCAGATATTTTTCGCCGTTATAAACAGACATTACAACAGAAATCACAGGCGAATGAATAAAATCCTCCGGCTTTATGACCTCGAATGAACCTTCGTTATCAGAAAAAGTTTCTTTTATCGTATTCAACTTGCGGTAACTGTTTATTTAATAAGCCCTGCAATAATTCTGCTTTCCTGCTGCGCGATAATCTGAAGGGAAAATTCGTCACGAATCTTTCGAGCAGCCATTTGCGCTATTTGGTCACCAGGGAGATGTGCAACTCTATTTATCGCTTCAGCGAGTGCCTTTGCGTCGGTTCCTCCTGCGAGGTAACCATTGACTCCGTCTTCTATAATCTCATTTATTCCATCTACATCTGTACCGATGCAAACCAATCCGCAGGCCATTGC
>MHYD01000059.1:29127-37402 GCA_001824645.1 Planctomycetes bacterium RBG_13_46_10 | reverse complement strand
TGGACAAAGTAAAATTTATAAGCCGTTGGATTCTCGTTGTGGGGATAATAATTGCAATTATAGGTATAATACATTGCAGTTTCGCTCCAATAATGTATAAGCAAATGATGAAAGAGGGAACATTCAAAGATAAAGTGCCAGGATTTGTTTACTTTTTTGTTTTTGGTGGATTTGCGGTTCTTTTTGCAGGTCTTCTAACAATATACTCTTCGTTGGGTTTGAAAAAATCAGAGAAATGGGCTTGGGTAATAGCCATAAGTTCCGCACTGTTTGTCGCACTTGGTGGGATTGGCGCCGTTACATTTGCGAAGTTCGGGAACCCTATGATCTATGTTATGTCTATAAGTGCTATATCAAATATACTTTTGTTGTTGCTCTTTTACAGAGGGTTTAAAAACTGTCCTTGATATTTATCCGCCTGCGGTGGGTTAATGCCCTGTGTGACCCACAGGGTTTTTTGTTTTTTAGAGAATTTTATTTATATGCAGACTCGAGTCTAAAGCAGGCCAATTTCTTGACTTTTATCACCCTAAAAGTTTATGCTATAGCTAATGGCCGGAGTCGGCTCAATAAAGATGCGAATATTTTTATAAATTCATAGAAGATCGAAATTATAATACGAACCAACAGCTTTGAAAAAGCGACAAAAGATATAAATTTTTCAAACAGAAATAAATATTTTGGGATTTTGATAGGTGGCTTTCCCTGCTTTCTTGAAAACAGGTGAATTCAATAATTAACTAATTCAGAACTTAGGAGCATAAGTAATATGAAAACTATTTTTTCACCAACATTCATGTTATTTCTTTCCATTACTATTTCAACAACTTCCCATGCAGCTCCGCTCAAACCGCGTCTTGTTGTGCTTACAGACATTGCACCCAACCATGTGGAACCCGATGACATGCAATCCATTATTCGGCTCTTTGCCCATGCCGACATGTACGAAATCGAGTGTCTGGCTCACTCAACCGGCTGGAGTGCGAGTAACACGAGTGAGACTTATTATAAATTGATTCACGAAACGATTGATTTATACGAAAAGGATTTACCCAATCTGATGAAACGCTCCAACCAGACTGGACATTTACACGATGATGAGCATCAGGAAATCGGATACTGGCCAAGTGCGAAATATTTAAGAGACCGTGCCATGTATGGCAGCACAAGAAGGGGTTACCGGTACATTGGTGCAAGTAATGTTTCTGACGGAAGCAACAAGATTATTGCACTGGCCGATGAAGATGATGATCGACCCATATGGGTAACTGTATGGGGCGGAGGTAACACGCTCGCCCAGGCATGCTGGCAGGTACAGCAAGAGCGAATCGCAGAGGAGCTCAAAGCCTTTCTACAAAAACTCCGCACCTATACGATAACGGATCAGGACGGAGCCCAAAAATCCGGCAATGTAATTAATTGGCCTGAAAGCTCTCATCAATGGATGCGGAGAGAGTTTGAAAAGGACCTTATGTTTTTATGGGATGAATGTGCCTGGAAGTTTCAGAATGGCACGGGCAAGAACAATTGGAATGAGTATGAAACCCATATCCAGAACCATGGCAACCTGGGCAACAGGTATCCTAAATATAAGTATGGAGTTGAAGGCGATACTCCCGCATTTCTTCATCTCATGCCTACCGGACTCAATGACCCGGACGTTCCAAATCAAGTCGGCTGGGGTGGATATTTTGAGTGGGGCAAGGGCCCGGACAACGAAACCTTTGCGTATGTAAACCATCAAGGTTCGGCAAATAAGATTTCCACGAAATATCAAAAATATTTCTACCCTGCGACCTTCAACAATTTTGCAGCCCGAATGGACTGGGCAAAGGACGGCACAGGAAACCGAAATCCGGTTGTCGTCATTAATGATGACAAAAGCATTGATATGTTGACGAAGAAGCCCCTGCAAGGCACGAAAGTCACGCTCGACGCTTCTAAAACATACGACCCGGATGGTGATAAACTGACGTTCAAGTGGTGGATTCTATCCGAAGCGGGTACCTATTCTAATGATGTCAATATCTCAAACAGCAACTCGAGTAGTGCCACGGTAGATGTACCGTCCGATTCAGCGGGAAAGAGCTTTCATGTGATATGCGAGGTTATGGATGACGGTACGCATAACCTTACCGGTTATCGCAGGATAATTTTTGAACCAACGGACTAGGCTACCACCGTAAATGCACCTATGCGAAAACGTTTACAATTCAATACGTGGGTCTATTTTGAAAATAAGCCCGTTTATGTCAATTTCATTTGAACAATATGTTTTACCTTCGTTATTTTGAGCAAAAGATGAAACTGCGTTGCATGTAAGGAAAAGCAATAAAACGGCTGTTTTCCCAGGTTTATTTAATAAAGTTTTCATGTTTTTCTCCTTTTACAGTCAGTTAATAACCTTTTCAAAAATTTGCATTTGTTAATAAGCTAAAAACAAAAGGTTACAGTTTTGTTACCAGTTTGTTATTTTTTCCAAGATTTCTATTTTTAAACCCATTTAAATATTCTGGTTGCAGTGGTATCTTAAATTATGTTTTTGTTTTTCTGGGAAAATTTGTTTTCATACGGCCTCGGTTCTAAAGCGTGCTAAATTCTTGACTTTTATCCCCCTAAACGGTTATGATAATAGTTAATGGCAGGAGTTAGCTCAATAAAGATGCGGATATTTGTCCTCGGATATGTGCTGTTGTTTTGGGCAGCCCATAATGCGCAGGCGGTCAAGGTGGCCTGTATCGGAGACAGCATCACCGAGGGGGCCAATATTGCGAATCCGCAGAACAATTCTTATCCGGCTCAACTGGCAAGTCTGCTCCGGAAACTCGATGATACCCGCGATTGGGAGACGCAAAACTTCGGCGTCGGCGGCACCACGCTTCTGCAAAAGGGCGATAAACCTTACATAAAACAGCCCGCATACCAGCAGGCCCTCGCCTGGCAGCCGGATATGGTTGTTATCATGCTGGGCACAAATGATTCCAAGCCTCAGAACTGGATCTATGGTACAGAGTTTGTTTCAGATTATTGTGCCTTGATTGATAGCTTTGCCGGCCTTTCAAGCCACCCACGAATATGGATATGCAAACCAGTTCCGGCATTCAAAGATTCATTCGGCATTACTAATAATGTCATTCGATTTGAAATTATCCCATTGATTGATGAAATTGCCAGACAGAAGCACGTCGAGGTGATTGACCTGTACACGCCCCTGCTGGGTGCGGATGCCTTATTTCCGGATGGCATCCATCCGAATACGGCTGGTGCTGGCCGTATGGTACAGGTCATCGCACCGATTCTGCCGGGCGTAAAATATATGCCGGATTTTAACGGCGATGGTTTTATCAATTTTATAGATTATGCAATGCTTATTCGACACTATGATGCAAATGGAAGTCCTGATAACCTTTTTGATGTGACCCCTGCTCCTAACGGTGACGGCAGGATTGATTTGCGCGACCTGGCAGGGATGCTCCAGTACTGGCTGAAAAGCCCGCAATTCGTGGCCTACTGGAAGCTGGACGAAACCGAAGGGAATATAGCATCCGACAGTATTGGTGGTGTGCAGGGTCTTGTCCACGGCGGTGCCCGGTGGCAGCCTGCCGTGGGGCACAAGGATGGTGCCCTTGCGCTGGATGGTTTGGATGGTTTTTTTGAGACCGGTTTTATATTAGACCCGGCCGATGGACCCTTTACTGTCTTAATCTGGGTCAAGGGAGGCCGACCAGGCCAAGTCCTGATGTCTCAGGCATTGGGTCAGATTTGGCTCGGCATAGATAATGTCACCGGAGGCTTACGCACCAATTTACTGGAAGGCAGACGAAACGCAACGGCCCTTATCAGTTACACATCTATCACAGCAGACGACCAGTGGCACTTTATACGCCTTGCCTGGGACGGCTCACGAAGACACCTTTGCTTGGACGACATTGAAGTGGCCGTTGACTTATATCCGATTAATAATTTACTGTCCTCTCGCACAGGATTTTACTTTGGGGCCGGGCCAGTATTGAAGGCCAGCAGCTTCTGGGCAGGTTATATCGACGACATCCGTATCTATAAACGAGCAGTGCTCCCAAGATTTTGATGTTTTAACTATATGATGCAAGGGGCCGGCACCGAGCTTGAGAGCGTGCCGGAGCAGGGCACAGGTGCCGGGGCCAATCAAAAATGAGACTGATATTGCCGGCATTTTTTATTTTCTTTAATTAAGCATAGTTAAGTATAATATAATCTATGATTCGCAAAACAGTGACCAAATATCGGTTAAGTCCTTCGCTTGAAATCAAACAGAATTTATTATTCTGGCTCGGCCGACCGCCGTGGGAACGCCTTGCCGCAGTAGATTCTTTAAGACGCCAAATCTATGGAGATACAGAAAGACTTCAAAGAATTGCTCGAGTTATTCAACGCCCAAAAAGTTGAGTACATTGTGGTTGGAGCATTCGCACTGGCCTTTCACGGTGCGCCTCGCTTCACCGGCGATATTATAATAACCCCGCAATGAATTGCGGGGCTAAATATTAGCCCCCAGTTTCACTGGGGGTTTTTATCCTATCTGTAAAATAGTTCTCCACACAATGTTGGCCCCGGAATTGAAAATTGAGTATTAAGAATCTATACGCATAAACGTTATTCAAGGCTTACTTTCAATGCTTTTCCTTTCTTACTGAGAATTACTTTTTGGGTCCTTCCATTCGAGGTGATTATATAATCTCCGTAAAATGCACGTGTCTTGAATGTCCCATTGTTGTCGGCCTTGCCGGAGGTTTGAGTCCACCACTTATTGAAAACAAGGTCGCGATAAGCCTCCGCCTGGGGCGTGGGCGTCCAGTCTTTTTTCCACATAGCTGTCTGCGGCTGCCAGTGACCTACTTCCCAAAAGCCCCACATTAAAATAGCTTCGACATTCGGGTGCGCAAAGCAAATGGGGAAAAACATTCGAAGTGCTTCGACCTTACCCTGCTCGTCGTCGGCAGCAAAAAGACATTCGGTGATTTTAATCGGCAAATTGAACTTTGCGAGCTTGTCGAGGGTCTTCTGAACATGTTCGGGCGTCGTTGCAGCCCTGCCGGTAGAGTCGGTATTGTCGGTAGATACCATGTGTCCCTGGCAGCCGATGCCGCCGATGGGAACACCCATTGCAAGAAAGTTTTCAATTTGAGTTATATAAGTGTCGGCGTTGAAACCTTTCTCCACAAGGATGCCATAATCGTTTACATAAAGAGTGACATTCGGATTGCCGGCTTTGGCCATGTAGGCCATTTCATTGACGATACCGTAGCCGAGCCGGCGGCGGAAAAAATCGCCGTTAATCATCTCATTGTTCAGGTCAAACTCTTCAATGCGGCCCTTAAAATGTTCTGTGACACCAATCGCACGACGTTTAACTGCTGTACGAAGGTCATCGTTATTCAATGGTTTTAGCCAAGGCATAATGTATTTGTCTTTCTCCCAGAATATGCAATGGCCTCGCATCGGTATGTTACAATCTTTGCAGATTTCCCATATTCTGTCTGCTATAGAGTAATCGACGACGTTGGGCTGTTTTTCACAGTCATACCACTTCAGGGAATTTTCGTGCACTGCATAGTTAAAATTCTCGGCAAAAATTTTCAGATACATCTTTCTGTCTTCTGGTGACATAGCGTCAGAGCTATTTTCAGCGAGGTGATTTCCAATTGCTGTGCCGAATAGAAATTCGTGACGCACCTGCTGAACCTTAACCTCAGCGCCTGGGGCGGTCTTCACTACTATATCACCCATTCTGATTTCTGATATCCGGGCTTCTATTGCAGATGGCGTCAGCTTCGCCGCAATATCATCCTGTGCAAAACAGACAGGGGCAATGAGTACAATTGCAATCGGAATTAAAAAGAATCTTGACTGTGCCTTCATAATCCATGCTCCTTTTTTAGATTTGATTATCATCTCTGTTCAGCAACCAACAAGATATCCTAACTTGCATATTAAAAAAGTAAAGTCAAATTTATGCCCTGTCCAAAGGTGAAAAACAAAACAGACTCCAGCCACAGGTGCTGGGCTAATCTAACATTTATTGTGGATTTTGCGCCGATTTTTCGTTCCAATGGAGACTTATTAATGAAAGCATAGAGCGGCTATTTTACATGATATGATGCGCATGGCAGAAGTTGAGGATCAGATACTCGTTCAGCAGGCTTTAAGAGGCGAGCCAAAAAGTTTCAGCGAACTGTGTCGGAGATATTATCCTTCATTGATAGCAATCGCCGATTCGATACTGCTGGACCATCATCTGGCTGAAGATGCTGCCCAGGAAGCATTGGCCGAAGCTTGTCGAAATCTGAAGACATTGAAAAGGCCGGAGTCTTTCGGTGCATGGGTGGGAACCATTTGCCGAAATGTTGCGAAAGACGTGCTCCGAGAGCTGCCAAGACAGCGAAAGGCTACTGAGCAATACACAGGTCAGCAGCAAAACTGTGCTGATTGTGACCAAATGGCGATTATAACAAATGCGGTGCAGCAATTGCCGCAACATCTCAGAGAAGCAGTCTTCCTGCGGTTCTACAACGAGATGAGCTACGAGCAAATGGCAAAGGTGCTTGAAGCAACACAACAATCAATTGACGGCAGGCTTCGCAGGGCGAAAAAGAAAATTGCAGCATACTTGATAAAAAAGGGCTTCAGGAGGTAATGAATCAAATGAAGCAAAAAAATGAAAATCAATGGCTGGAACCTCTGTTAGCACGGCATATATATCGTGAGCCAGTGGTGTTCGATTTTCAACAGTGGGCAAAGAGGTATCCGAGAGAAACGCAGTTGTTGGAGCGAGGTTTTGAGGATACCAGCCAGAATCACGAAACAAAAACGTATCATATTTGGAGACTAATCATGGAAAGTAAGATTACAAGATATTCAGCAGCGGCCGTTATCTTATTGGCAACAGTATTGGTTCTGCTTAGTCCCTTTGGAAAGCCGGGAAAAGGCGGCGTTGTCCTCGCGGATGTCCAGAAAAAAGTTGCCGGTATCGAGACAATGATATTACGAGGAACAAAAACATTTGCATATCCGGGCGAGCCCGACCGTATTTTCGAATTCGACGGGATAAAATGCAAATTCGACCTAGTGAAATATCATTCGACTCAGTTCGGCCTGGTTGAGGA
This sequence comes from Planctomycetes bacterium RBG_13_46_10, assembly GCA_001824645.1. GTDB lineage: Bacteria > Planctomycetota > Phycisphaerae > Sedimentisphaerales > Anaerobacaceae > RBG-13-46-10. The sequence goes on along the minus strand of MHYD01000059.1, from coordinate 30,260 downwards.
GGGATACGCCGAGGGTAAACTGTTCTATCGAATCACCCTCAATATCCCGGAGGAGCAGACTCTTATTCTGTTTCCGAAATATAAGAAGTACTTGAAATTCGCTTCTACGGATGCCATAGCGAAGGTCATGGAGCACTTTGCAAGCCCCAATGGTATCCTTAATCTGCTTTTTGCGGGTGACTGCAAGAAACTTGGACGAGACAAGATCGACGGCGTCGAGGTTGAGGCCTTTGAATTCCGGGACACGGAGCCTTTCGAGCCTATCAAGGAGCTTTTGCCTAAGGCCGTTTTTGACATTCAGAACTTCAAAGGCAAAGTCTGGATTGCAGTTAAAGAGCAAATGCCGGTCCGGGTCGAAGGCGATCTGTCCATCGGCAAGAGTTTTACGACAATGTTCCACGAACTGAACCTGCACGAAGTCAATACTTTCGGGGATTATAATATCGAGCTTGATGAAGATATCTTTGACACTAATGTACCCGAAGGTTACACGGAATTTAAGATCAGCGATATTCTTCCTTTCATTCCAGTAAAAGCAAAGGTCGGCCTTGCCGGTTTGGGCGCTGTCCCAATCTGCCTGATTTTTTGGAAAAGATTTAGAAAAAAGAAAACAACGATTATGCAGAAAAAATAAAACCTCTCACCGCAGGGCTAACTACTGTTGTTTCGTTTTTTCCTTTCCTGAATTTTACGGATTTGTGTCAATTGAGATGGTGACGCCGGCAGGCTGTGCACCTTCGGTAAGCTAACTCTGTATTTCATCGCGATAATACGCAGGATAAATGTCGCCGCCGCTGCGAAAAACAACTGAAGGTTTTGGCCGATAAAAAAAAACTTCGCTACTACAAAAGAGACGCCGCCGAGAATGGCTGCCGTAGCGTAGAAATCTGTTCGTAATACTGCCGGGATTTCTATCACGAGAATGTCCCTAATAACGCCGCCGCCGGTTGCGGTAATAGCAGACATCATAATAATACCGATGGCTCCGAGTCCGTAAATCTGGGCCTTGGCTGCTCCGATAGCGGCGAAAACACTCAGGCCGACCGCATCGGCAATCATAACGCAGTCCCATCGAGGTGCTATTTTGTTTGCAGCGAAGAAAACGAGCAGGCCGCCTACAATCGAAACGAGTA
>MHYD01000059.1:28927-29043 GCA_001824645.1 Planctomycetes bacterium RBG_13_46_10 | reverse complement strand
TTATTATCGAAATCTTTTTAAAAACAAGGGAAAAAATAAGAGACAGTAGCCCTGCTGCTGCCTGTCCTGAATTTATCGAGGCAGTGGATGGGAATAAAAAAGCTTCCGTACCTGTC
>MHYD01000059.1:28130-28864 GCA_001824645.1 Planctomycetes bacterium RBG_13_46_10 | reverse complement strand
TTTTAGATAACTTATTGTAATAAAAGCAGTAAAACTTTATCAAGATTCCGACCTTATTCCGGATTATCTGCGTATTTAATTGAGATTTTGGTGATTTTTGATGAGTGAATTCTTAGAGCAGATTAATAGTCCCGCTGATTTGAAAAAGCTAACGCCTGCGCAGCTAAAGTTTTTAGCCGGCGAGGTTCGACAGTATATACTCGACTCAGTCAGCAAAACGGGGGGGCATTTGGCAAGCAATCTTGGCGTAGTGGAGCTGACCGTTGCTCTGCACTATGTTTTTGATTTCAAGAATGATAAACTGCTCTGGGATGTCGGTCACCAATGCTATGCACATAAAATCCTTACCGGCAGGAAAGAGAAATTCAAACGTTTAAGGCAGTCTGACGGTATAAGCGGTTTTCCAAACCCGGCGGAGAGCAGCTATGACCAGTTCGCAGTAGGGCACGCGGGAACCTCAATTGCTACAGCTATAGGAATGGCTTTAGGTGAGCAGATACGAAAAACGAAGAACGAAGGACAAGGGACGAGCGATGAGCTGCGAGAGGCGAAAATAGTGGCGGTTATCGGCGATGCCAGTATTGTAAACGGCGTTTCCTTCGAGGCGCTAAATAATCTCGGCTTAGTCAAAAGGCAGTTGCTTATTGTGCTAAATGACAACTCTATGGCAATCGATGCAACCGTCGGAGCAGTGGCGAAATACCTCTTGAAGGTTCGGCTGAGCCAAACATACG
>MHYD01000059.1:23083-28079 GCA_001824645.1 Planctomycetes bacterium RBG_13_46_10 | reverse complement strand
GTAAAAGTGTCGAGGAAGCTATCGAGAGGATAAAGAAAAGTATCCGTATGGTTCTGCCTGCCAGTCAGATGTTTGAGAGTCTTAATATCCCCTATTTTGGCCCAGTTGACGGCCATGATGTGGATTCTCTCATAAAGTTGTTCAAGGCAATGTCTGGATTGAATCATCCGGCTGTTCTGCATATTTATACACAGAAAGGCAAGGGTTTTAAGCCGGCCGATACTCAGCCAAGCAAATATCACTCAACCGGACCTTTCAAGATTAATGGCGACGAGGTCGAGCAAACAACCGGCACTGCAACAACCAGCTTTACCAATGTCTTTGGCAAGTATTTAACGGAATTAGCGGAAAAAGATCAGAAGATTGTTGCTATAACTTCTGCAATGTGCGATGGGACGGGATTAGTGGAGTTCCGTGATAAATTCAAAGACAGGTTCTATGACGTTGGTATCGCGGAAAGTGCCGCTGTTGATATCGCAGCAGGTCTGGCCAAAACAGGTCTAAAGCCGGTGGTTTGTATCTATTCAACCTTTTTGCAGCGGGCTTTCGACCAGATATTTCAGGAAGTGGCTTTGCAGAACCTACCCGTTGTTTTCTGTATTGATAGGGCCGGTTTTGTCGGCTTGGACGGCCCAACGCATCATGGTTTGATGGATATCGGTTTTCTGCGGATGATGCCCAACATGGTTCTGACTGCACCTGCAAACGAAATTGAAATGAAGCTGGCTTTGGAATTTGCGCTGGGTGCAAATAAGCCGGTTGTCATAAGGTATCCAAAAGACCTTGTTCCACCACAAGAGGATGTTAAAACCGCTTGTGCAAGCCCATTTAAGTTGGGTAAAAGCATTATTGTAAAAAAAACAAAAGATTCGCCTATTGTTATTATTAGTTACGGCAGTGTTTTAACAGAGGCACTAAAAGCTGCTTACTTATTAGATAAAGATGGAATTGCAGCTGATGTTATTAATGCCCGATTCGCTGCCCCTGTTGACGAGGCCATATTAGCTTTGCTGGGAACCGGAAAAAGTATAATTACGGTAGAGGACCATCATTTAGCCTGTGGCTTCGGCTCTGCAGTACTCGAATCAGCAGCTGGAGCTTCCAATCCTTCGACGGTTCGACTACGCTCACCGCAGACTTCACTCAGGACAGGTAATAGATTAGCTGACATACGAGTTCTTGGTGTACCGAGGAAATTTATCGGACATAATTACCGCAGTTTACAGCTTAAGGAGGCAGGGATTAATGCCGAAAAAATAGCTGAAACAGCTAAGGAAATACAGCACTCGTTACACAATACTTATAGTTCTTCGAACATTGAGTATTCAGGTTTGTAATTAGATATGCAAAGTAAGAAATTACCCAGATTAGCAATATTTGGCCATTTACAAAGGCAAAAGGTCGCTGAGGCTATCAAGGCTTTCGAAGAATTTGCCGAAGGCAAGGCTGAGATAGTAGCTGATTGTGATATTCCATTTGTAGCGGATGCGATTAATACACCTGGAAAATGCGATTTTGCAGTTGTATTTGGCGGCGATGGCAGCATTATTTCGGCTGCGAGGAATTTAAGCAAAGCCAGAGTGCCTATGATAGGTGTTAATTTGGGCAAACTGGGTTTTTTGGCAGAATTTAGTCTAAACGAGCTAAAAAAGTATTTTAATGACATAATAAGTGGCAAAGCAACTGTTGAAAAACGGATGATGCTCAAATGCAAGGTATTTGAAAACTCCATAAACGGCAGAGAAAAGTTTAACTCTTCTGCAGTTAATGATATTTTTATCACTGCCGGCCAGCTTCACCGAATGATTGAATTGAAGATAGCAGTGGATGGCCAGTTTGTTGCCTCCTGTGTTGGTGATGGACTAATAGTTTCAACGCCGACCGGTTCTACAGCATATAATCTATCGGCTGGCGGGCCGATATTAGACAGCTCGATGCAGGCATTGGTTATTACTCCGATTTGTCCTCATTCGCTGAGCTTTCGCCCTATCGTTATCAGTACTGATAATAAGGTTGAGGTATATTGTGAACGGCTCGGTGATGGCACAACCATTTCCATCGACGGGCAGGATTCTATTGTTTTGTCGGTTGGTGATATAATCAGGCTGGAAAGGTCAGACAGCGATTTTCTTGTAGTAAATAATCCACTTCGGACACGCTGGGATACATTGGCCGCTAAGTTGGGGTGGGCTGAAACGCCGAAATACGAAAAATTTTAATTAAAAGACAAACGTATTACAAAAGAACCGGCACAGAAAATACGATGTAAACAATAGATTTATGAAAAAGCATGTATTAATAATATTAGTATTGATATTTTGTGTATTATCGGAATACAGCAGGGCTTTAGAAAATCCCTCGGTTCGCAGTCCTGTTATTTCCAGCACGGTTCCGCAAAGCAGTGTTTCCGGCGGCCTGGTTTCTACTCCTAATCCGATAGATAACAGCAGTAATTTAGTAATTACCGGTAACGTCACAGGCGGCAAGCATTTTCGAGGGCAGGTGCCGTATAGTTCACCGACAAATTTTAGAGCGCAGCTTGGCTCATCATCGCTCGATTCTTTTTTAAGATATTCAGAACCCGACTCTATAGGGGGCTCAGCCGATTTAGGTCGTTATCAAGGGGCTTACTCTGGTCCTTCTTTTTCATCCCCAGGGCGGTACAGGCCGTTTTTCTCGCCTTCAGGAACGGTTGCAACTTTCGATACAGGTCGACAGGCACCGGTAAATCTTTATGCGGATTCAAGAATAAGTAATACCATAAATAACCGCTTGACCTCGATGGTCATGTCGAGAACGGCTCAGGAAATGGAAAAACTTATTTATAGTGAGCTTGGCTCAAACTTGCCGCAGATAGATAAACTGCAACAATTAAGGGGTCAACCGACAACAACTGAGTCGTATCAATTTTCTCCCGTTAGTAACATAACAGACAGCACTGGTATTATGCTGAATACTTCTTCAGGAGCAACTACAGGTTCAAGAGACGCACAACGACTGACGAGGGATGAGATGTCTTCTGGAATAAGGGGTTTCGAGTCAAATGTCGGAATGTATCCTTCCCACATTAAAGATATTGATAAATTAATTGCTCAAATAGAAGACAGAACCAAAACTCAGGATTCAAGTTTAACAACCGCTGAAACAGCGACGAGCCTTGGTGATTCGAAGACGGGTAGTGTTGATTTTGGCCTGCCTTCGATGTCACAAGAAGAATTAGCAGCGCAAGCTCAAACTTATAATACCAGAGAAAAATTTAACTGGTATATACAGGCGGCACAGCTTTATATGAAGCAGGGCAGATACTATCGGGCAGTGGACACTTATACTATGGCGTCAATGTATAAGCCGGATATACCTTCCGGCGGGCTTGCGTATGCCGGTAAGAGCCATGCATTATTTGCAGCAGGCGAGTATATGACAAGCGCTCTGTTTCTTTCCAAAGCGATAGAAGTTCTTCCTGAATATAGCCGGCTTAAAGTTGACCTTGTTGATATTTTCGGCGATCGGGACAAATTTAACCAAAGAGTTGCTGATATTGAGGACCGCTTCAGGATAAGTAGTGCCACCGAGCTGCAATTCCTGCTTAGCTATGTTTACTACCAATCCTATCTGCGGGATGGCACCATTCGGGGTGAGCTGGACAGACTCGACGCAGCTAAAAGGTTAATAGATACGGCTTATCGAAAGCAGCCTGCATCAAAAGCTATCGAAATGCTTAAAAACGTCATTAGCGAAACAGAAGTAAAAAGTGTGGCGCCGCAATAAACTGCAACAATAAAACCTACCCCTCGGCTATTTCAATGATGAGACAAACGCTGCAAAGGCGGAACAAACCGTCCCAAAAATACCATGGTGATTTTGCCGCTCTAAATTTCCAAAATACTCCCACAAAAACACTTGACAAATTCCGCATTTTATGGTATAATATTACCAATAATGGAATGATAACTTAATACACTTCTAAAATATTGACATTCAGCGTAAATTTCATGATCCGTAACAATTAGCCTTGCTCTATTGAGCATATCTTATGACCCGCGAAAAAATCCTTAGGCTGGCTGAGCTTAGGTGTGACAATTGCTGCTTCTCGACCTTTGCCACTGGCACCGGCCGGGCCGCTCTTATCTGCCGACAGAAAAAAAGCTCAGTTGGTAGATGGTATATCTGCTCACCGCTCGATAAATGCCAAAACTTCTATCCTTCACGAGCTGCCAGCACTCATAACAACAAGCCACGTCTGATACCTTTGACTCGTGGCCAATTCGCCATCGTCGATGCCGAAGATTATCCGCGATTGGGCAAATATATTTGGTTTGCGGAAGGCAGGTCTGGCAGTTTCTATGCTGTGCGAAAAGAAAAAGGCAAGAGTATAAAAATGCACCGCCAGATTACAAATGCTCCGGATCATCTTGTTGTTGACCACATTGACCACAATGGCCTGAATAACCGAAAGAGAAATCTGCGTGTCTGCACATTTGCCGAGAACTGCCGTAACCTCCGCAACATCAGGCCTCTCGACTGCGCTCGGGACAAGCCTAAAACTTCACGATATAAAGGCGTCTGCTGGAACAAAAGGAACAAAAAATGGGCCGCTGCGATACGCTGCAAGAACAAAACCTACCACCTCGGCTATTTCCATGATGAGATAGAGGCAGCCACAGCATACGACAGAGCAGCACATAAATATCATAGAGAATTCGCCAATCTGAATCTTCCGGAGTTATCTACGAAGGGAAAAAAGACACAAAATGAACATTATTAAAAGCCGAAGCGAGATGGTCAAGCCAAAGTAGTTGCAACCCCAATAGTTAATGGAAAATAGTAGAAATAAATCAAATTTGTCTTGCAGGATACATTTATCAATATACAATTATTGCCAATAGCGAGTTTATTTCCGGTTTAAACATTAGAATGGGAGAAAAAAATTGTTTCCCCAAACGACCATTGAATAACCATGATAAGTATAACATCTCTAATCCAAAATTTTCTAAAA
>MHYD01000059.1:21315-23073 GCA_001824645.1 Planctomycetes bacterium RBG_13_46_10 | reverse complement strand
AGATAAAAAGATGAGAAATAAAATAACCGCATTTTTGTTGTTGGAAGGTTACGCTGGTCTAATTATATTTTTAACTCTCGGAGCTTATGCAACAAATGCTAAAGCTCAAGACGTTGAACCAAACTGTGTAGGAAATCCAATCTTCTATGAAAGTTTTGACAATCTGATTTCTATCGAAGACAACAATGGTGTTATGAATGGGGATCCTCTTTTTGTAAAGGGTATTAAGAATAATGCTATCGATTTATCAGGGAGTAAGCGTGCTTCCTTCCCTATGGCTGGCAATTTTGACATTAAAGGAGGAACAATAGAATTTTGGATAAAACCTCCTGCTGGTAATGGTTATGGATTTTTTGATATTGACGTACTGGGAACACAGAATTCATGGGGTATATATAAGAACGTAAATTATCTGATAATGGAAGTAAAGAATAATATTAATTCTTTTAGACAGGCTTGGAGCCCTAACGAGTTTGTTCCTGCTGATGATTGGCACTTTGCATCTGCTGTATGGGAAAGAATAAATGAAACTACTTACTTTAAGGTAGGTCTTGATGGACAGTTTAAAGATAATTATGACGGAGTGACACTCAATAGTTTCCCTGATCCAAACGGAGTCTTTTATATAGGTTGGTGTGGATGGTATGGTTACTCCGAAAGTATTATTGATGAATTCAAGATATATGATTGTCCGAAGACAACAGAAGAAATCACTGATACATATAAACAGACAATAGAAGATAATGCACCATATTTTTTGTGGATTTCACCAGAAGAGAAGGTTTGGATTGTAGATCCAAATGCTCTTCTTTGCTTTTCTGTAGGTGCTATTGATCCAGGCAATGACCAGGTAGAGATTAAATGGTTTGTAAATAATGCTTACGTAGGTACTGGAAGTGAATACAATTATCTTGTACCAAATGATGGCGCTTATGCAATAAGAGTAGTTGTAAGTGATGGTGTTTTCTCCGCAGAAGAAGAATGGAGCGTTTATGTAAGAGGCTCAGACTATAAAATCTTTAATGGTAGTATGATTGTTAATGGTGAACCGTTTCTCATTAAAGGTATTTGCTATACTCCATGGTTAATAGGAACGGGCCCGGACGGCAAGAAGTACCAGCCACTACCAGGAGAATTTGATGATGTGACTGCAAAAGTCACATACAATGGAATAACTCATGTACCGGATTATTCGGGTGATGGAATAGTGCAGATGTGGGAAGTAATTCAACATGATATGGAGATGATAAAAAGGGCCTGTGTGAATTCAATAAGAACATACGCAGCAGGAGAATGGCATGATAAGAACCTAAATGGTATTTTGGACAGAAGTAGCATAATAGAAGAAGATGAAATTGTTCAAGGTGATCTACCATACTGGCTTTTAGATAGAATAGTAGATTTTTGTGAGAAGAATGATATAAAAATTATTTTAGGTTACTGGGTACAGGAAGAAGACTTCAAAGATGCAGATTCCAAAAGGGAAGGCAGGCAGTTGGTGTGCAATTGGGAGGATTTAGAGGTAGCAAAAGATACTTTAAGCAGAGTTGTGAACAAATATGTTAATTCTTCTGCAATTATCGCCTGGGGGATTGGAAACGAAGTTCATGGCTCTTGGAACCAGTATTTTACCTGGGCAGTTGATATTAATGAATACCTTAACGCTTTATTTGACTATGTTAAAAGTATAGATCCTCAAAAAAGACCGGTCATGTATTCTAAATATATCGGTGAAGATACGAATTTTAGAAATCTAAA
>MHYD01000059.1:6653-21215 GCA_001824645.1 Planctomycetes bacterium RBG_13_46_10 | reverse complement strand
CTTGGAGAATATGGGCACAAAATAGATCAGGCAGAAGGACACTGGAATTTAGCACAGAGCTATGCCGGCGGCTTCTTTCTTGAATATTGTGACGTCTTATGGAAAGGAGGCGATCAAGCTCAGATGGGTATAGTAGAAGAATACCGAGCAAAAAAGTCAGGAAGATATGATGTTCTTTCTGCTTTTTATTGCGATGCTCTTCTGGATAATTCAAAATAATACAAAGGAAAGGAAAAGGCAAGAAAATTTCGTCGCTCCCCTCGACTCCGCTCGGGGCAGGCGTTGTTCATTGCTCGCAAAAAACAAGGAATAAGGGCATTTTTCGTCGCTCTTGGCTGGTATCTCGTATCTTGCCGAAAGTTGCAAGATTTCTTTTGCTAGGCTTTACGTTATTTGTTGTGCTTTGTTGGATGCAGTCACTCTTTTCTGCCACCGTAAATAGTTACCTTTTGTCTTAATTGAAAAGGTTTCTTAGGTCCTCAATAGAAAGCCCACATTCCTTGGCCACTTTTAGCAAAAGCGATATTAGTCCAGCAATATTTCTGATAGATGCTAAAGAGCTTTTGACTTTTTCCAAGAACTTTCGTTCCTTTGTGCCTTCGTCAAATTTTGGAAGTTTTTCATCTATTTTGCTCTGGATTTCAAGCAACATTTGTATCTGAAAAGACTGAGATTGCTGTTGGCTTTGACTAATCACTGTCGTAGGCATTTCGCTGAAGGGAGCGGGTTCATCTGAAAAAAACTCGCCATGAAGCCTTGAGATTAAACCGCTGAGCTTACTCCGATAAGTGCATATCACTACGCGAAGACCTGCCTGACCTTGTACAGGGGAAATTTTGAAGCGGTCATAGTTATTGCCAGAGATATTATTTAGCTCATCGATAGTAGAGTTATATTGTTCCCAATAAGCAGAATCATAGATTACATCGCGCGCACCTTTTTCATCAGGAGCCTGGGATAAATAGCCCTGCAATTCATGATAAATAGGTCTTATTTTTTCTTTTTCTGCCATATATATTATGGTATTTTCCCACTCTATCTCATTGGATAGATAGCATAAATGAAGGGAAAAGGCAAATCAAAATGCAAAAATACCCAATTACCTTGATGATTTAAAATGATAAAGGCAAAGAAAAAACAGAAAACAGAAAAATAGAGGACAGAAGGCGGATGACGGAGGATGGAATTCAGGATTTTGATAGATTGCCGCGCTTCCGTCTTCGCCAAGGCTACGCCGGACAAGTCGCTCGCAATGATAATTCACCATTCTTAAAAATAAAACCCCCGTTCTTACTTTCGCAGGAAAGCACGGGAGGTAAATAAAAAAGCCCTGCCCACAGGTGGCAGGGCTAAACAATTTTCTAATTCACTAATTAACTAATTAACTTACTTAATGGCTGCTCTGGCGGCGGCCAATCTTGCAATCGGAACTCTAAACGGTGAGCAGGACACATAATCCATTCCGACGCGATGGCAGAAATCGATACTATCGGGGTCGCCGCCATGTTCGCCACAGATGCCGATTTCGAGGTCTTTGCGGGTCTTTCGCCCGCGAGTAATACCAATCTTAATTATTTCGCCGATGCCATCCTGGTCAATGCTCTGGAATGGGTCTTTTGGCAGAATGCCCTTCTTAAGATAGTCGGGCAGAAAGCCGCCAATGTCGTCACGCGAGAAGCCGAAGCCCATCTGTGTCATATCATTCGTTCCGTAAGAGAAGAACTCGACAACCTCGGCAATCTTGTCGGCTACAATCGCGGCACGCGGGATTTCTATCATCGTGCCGATTTTATGCTTGATTTTTTTGAGATTAAATTTAGCCAGAACCTCTTTGTAAACCTCTTTGACGATAGAAATCTGGTCGTTCAATTCCTTCACATCGCAGACAACCGGTATCATTATCTCAGGGTAAGGCTTTTTGCCTTCTTTAAGCAGCTCTGCTGCCGCTTCAAAAATAGCCCGTATCTGCATCCGGCTGATTTCGGGATAAGTAATACCCAGCCGAACGCCGCGATGTCCCATCATCGGATTGGACTCGTGCAGATTCTTTGCACGCTGCGACAGCTCATCGAGACTTATTTTAAGGTCGGTTGCGAGCTGCTGGAGCTTTGCCGGGTCATTTGGCACGAACTCATGCAGCGGCGGGTCCAGCAGGCGGATAATCACCGGCAGGCCGTCCATCGCTTCAAGAGTGCCTTTGATGTCACGCTTGACGTAAGGGAACAGCTCATCGAGTGCTTTCTTTCTTTCATCCTCGGTCTTGGAGACAATCATTTTACGAAGGACAAACAACGGCTCATCGGCATTTTTGCCGTAGAACATGTGCTCGGTCCTGAATAGGCCGATGCCTTCGGCACCGAAGTTACGTGCGTTCTGAGCATCTGCGGGCGTGTCGGCATTGGTGCGAACACCGAGCTTTCTGAGAGAGTCGCATATTTTGAGGAATTCATTTAAGAGCTTATTTTCAGTTGAGGCATCCATCATTTTTAACTGGCCTTCATAGACGACGCCTTTTGTGCCGTTTAGGGTAATCCAGTCACCTTCTTTGAACGCCTTGCCATCCAGATTCATTTTCCTGTTGGCGTAGTCAACATGCACCGCGGCGCAGCCGACAATGCAGCATTTGCCCCAGCCGCGAGCGACGAGCGCTGCGTGGCTGGTCATTCCGCCGCGAGCGGTCAAAATGCCCTCGGCTGCTCTCATCCCCTCGACGTCCTCGGGGTTTGTTTCTTCGCGAACGAGGATAACCTTCTTGCCTTGTTTTTTCCACTCAACGGCATCCGGCGCGTTGAAGACGACCTGTCCCGCCGCTCCGCCCGGCCCGGCAGGAAGACCTTTGGCCAAAGACTTATGCTCTTTTTCGATCTGCGGGTCAATTATCGGGTGCAGCAGCTCATCGAGCTGGCTGGGTGTCACTCTCTTGACTGCGTCTTCTTTCTTGATAAGTTTTTCTCTGAGCATATCGACGGCCATTCGCACGGCTGCGGGTCCGTTGCGTTTGCCGACTCTGCACTGCAGCATCCACAGCCTGCCGTTTTCGATGGTGAACTCGATGTCCTGCATGTCGTGGTAGTGCTTTTCGAGCTTTCTCTGAATGTTGTCAAGCTCCTTGTATATTTTGGGCATGGTCTTCTCAAGTGACGGCAGGTTTTTGTTCTGCTCACTCTTGGTTGCTTCGTTGAGCGGATTTGGCGTGCGAATGCCGGCAACGACATCCTCGCCCTGGGCGTTAACCAGCCATTCGCCGTAGAAATGGTTGTCGCCGGTGGCTGGGTTGCGGGTGAATGCGACGCCGGTGCCGGATTTTTCGCCCATGTTTCCGAAAACCATCGCCTGGACATTGACCGCGGTGCCCCATTCATCGGGGATACCTTCTATTTTTCGATAGCTGACGGCGCGTTTGCCGTTCCACGAGGCAAAGACCGCGTAAATGCCGCCCCATAGCTGCTGATTATGGTCATCAGGAAATTCCTTGCCCAGAACCTCTTTTACTTTGGCTTTGAATTGCGAGCAAAGCTGCTTGAGGTCGTCAACGGTCAGGTCGGTGTCCAAGGCGCAGTGTTTTTCCTTCTTCATATTGTCCATTATTTTTTCGAGCTGCCTGCGAATGCCCTCATCATCCTTCGGCTCGACACCGGCCGCTTTTTCCATAACGACGTCGGAGTACATCATAATCAGCCGTCTGTAAGCATCATAGACAAACCGTTCATTGCCCGTTTTAGCGACAATGCCTGGAATCGTGGCGGATGTTAAGCCGATATTGAGCACTGTCTCCATCATTCCGGGCATCGAACTGCGTGCTCCGGAACGCACGGAGAAAAGAAGCGGATTATTCGGGTCGCCGAATTTGCTGCCCATGATTTTTTCAACTCTTTTAAGGGCAGAGGCGACATCCTCCTTTAGCCCTTTTGGGTACTTGCCCTTGTTATCCATAAAATGGGTGCAAATCTCCGTTGTAATAGTAAACCCCGGCGGGACAGGAATACCCAGCCGCGACATTTCCGCCAGGTTAGCGCCTTTGCCGCCGAGAAGCTCTTTCATTTTCGCATTGCCGTCCGCTTTACCACCGCCGAACCAATACACGCTTTTCTTAGCCATTCGAAATGTCTCCTTTAAGTCAAATACGAATAAAACTCAAAATCCTTTAATTTAGCTTCTAATATTAACAAATCTCCGTATGAAAATCCCATTAAAAATAAAAGTGAGCAATATATTTCAGATACACCTTTTTGTCAAGCTAATTAAGAAATGCCTGCAAATTTTGGGTGCCCCCTTGGATTCCTGTCCGGCGTAGCCCGCATGTGTTTCCTTAATCCTAAAGCCCACCGGCCCGTCCTGAGCTATGTCGAAGGATTTATCCGGTGGGTTTGCCCGGCGAAGGCGGGTTTATCCGGTGGGTTAATATACTCACAAAGAATCTGCTTGTTTTTCTTTTTATCAGAGATAATATACGTTCTGGGCTGCGCTATGCTACGCCCCAGCGAGCTTGTGCGGCCAATATAATAGAGATAATTCAGGAAACAGCCAGATGGCGGAGAAAACCGATTTAACCTTTATTACTAACGAAGCAAACAGGAATCTTTTAGAGAGATTTAAAGTCTTAATAAAGGACACCGCTTTTTTTGATGTTTTAGTTGGTTATTTTTATACTAGCGGGTTTAATGCTCTTTATAAGTCTTTGGAAAATACCAATAGAATCCGTATTCTTATTGGCATAAACACAAACAGGCAAACGTCAGAACTTGTTCAAGTTATCCAACATAGTCAATTCTCCCTTCAGTTTTCGCATGCGGAGACAAAAGAACAATTTGCTGATTTAGTTTCAGAGGAAATGGGTTTATCTGCGGACAGTAAAGAGGTTGAAGAAGGTGTGCTGAAATTTGTTGAATGGCTTACAAGTGGAAAGCTTGAAATAAAAGCATATCCATCACAAAATATTCATTCAAAACTTTACATAATGACTTTTGCTGAAGGTGACCGGGATATTGGAAGAGTAATTACCGGCTCGAGTAATTTTACACAGTCTGGTTTAGTGGATAATCTGGAATTTAATGTAGAGCTAAAAAATCCTGCAGATTATGATTTTGCCTTAAACAAATTCAATGAACTGTGGGTAAATGCCGTAGATGTCAAAGAAAAATATATTGAAACAATCCAAAAGAAAACATGGCTGAACAACACAATTACTCCCTACCAGTTATATCTTAAGTTTCTGTATGAATACTTTAAAGATGAGCTGCGCCAAACTGATGAAGTTTTTTTCAGGTATGTTCCTGCCGAATTCAAAAGGCTTGAATATCAGGAACAAGCTGTTTTAAATGCCAAGAAAATCCTCGAAGAATATGGCGGTGTGTTCATTTCTGATGTAGTCGGCCTTGGTAAAACCTACGTATCTGCAATGCTTGCCGACCAACTTGACGGCCGAAATTTGGTTATAGCGCCGCCAATTCTACTGGAAAAAGACAATCCGAGTTCTTGGCGCAATATCTTTTCAGATTTCCGGGTTGCAGCCGACTACGAATCTTTAGGAAAGCTCGACGACCTTATTGAGCAAGGTGTCGAAAAGTACAAGAACGTCTTTATCGACGAAGCTCACCGCTTCAGGACAGAGTCAAACATTACCTATGAGAAGCTTGCCCAGATTTGCCGCGGAAAACGAGTTATTTTGGTTACCGCCACGCCATATAATAACTCGCCAAGGGACATATTAAGTCAGATTAAACTATTCCAGAAATCAAGAAAGAGCACAATCCCTAATATGCCTGATTTAGAATCATTTTTTGGAAAACTTGAGAAGAAAGTCAAAAATCTGGACAGACAAAAAGATCACGATGAGTACATAACGACCGTTAAAGAAAACGCTAAGGAAATACGAGAGAAAGTCCTTAAATACCTGATGGTCAGGCGAACCAGAAAGGAAATTGAGGACTTCTTTGGCGAGGATTTGAAAAACCAGAAGCTGGAATTCCCTGAAGTAGCCGACCCCGAACCTGTTCTATACGAATTAAACGATGAGGAAGACAATATATTTAATGAAACCATTCGACTTGTGGCTCAGAAGTTCAATTATTCCCGCTACACACCGATGCTTTACTATAAAGGCGAAGTTAGCCAGCCGGAAAAACTGGCGCAGAAAAATATGGGTAAGTTTATGAAGATCCTTCTGGTCAAACGGCTCGAGAGCAGCTTCTATGCCTTTAGAAATAGCGTCTCTCGCTTTATTGGTTCGTATGAAAAGTTCCTCAAGGAATTTGAGAAAGGCAATGTTTACGTCAGCAAGAAGCATACCAATAAGATTTTCGAGTTGCTCGAAAATGACGATGACGAAGCAATCCAGCGCCTTATAGATGAAGATAAGGCCAGAAAACACCCTGCGTCCGAATTCAACGAGGAGTTCAAACAGCATCTTGAACATGACTTGAATATTCTAAGGCAAATTCAGAAGTTGTGGAACAATATAAATCGCGACCCCAAACTGCTCAAGTTTATTAAACTTCTTGAAACGCGTCAGATTTTAAAAGACGGCAAGTTAATAGTTTTTACTGAGTCAAAGGAAACTGCCGAATATCTTACCTCTAATTTGCAAAAGAAACTTACAGATAAGGTTCTGTGCTTCAGCGGTTCATCAAGCGCCCTAATTCGTGAGAAGGTCATCGAAAATTTCGATGCCAGAGCCCGACTTCCCAAAAACGAATATCGAATACTTGTTACAACGGAGGTTCTGTCAGAAGGCGTTAACCTTCATCGCTCAAATATCGTAATCAATTATGATATTCCATGGAATCCGACCCGGCTTATGCAGAGAGTCGGTCGAATCAATCGCGTGGATACAAACTTCAAGGAAATTTTTACCTTTAACTGCTTTCCTACTAAACAATCAAACGACCAGATTAAGCTCAAAGAAGCGGCAGAAGCAAAAATTCATGCCTTTATTTCGCTCCTTGGGGCCGATGCGCGGCTGCTGACCGAAGGTGAATCTATCGAATCGCACGAACTGTTTGACCGCTTGATTTCCAAAAAGACCATTACAGGTGAAGACAGCGAAGAAGAAAGCGAACTAAAGTATTTGCAGATTATCAGGGATATCCGCGACAAAAACCCGGACTTGTTCAACCAGATAAAACACCTTCCTAAAAAGGCAAGAACGGCAAGAAAAGACGGCAGCAAAGAAGACCGTCTTCTGACGTATTTTAGAAAAGGCAAACTCCAAAAGTTTTTCCTGGTCGGCAAAAATCCACCTGACGAACTGGACTTTATCTCTGCCGCAAAGCTCTTGGAGGCCAAACCTGAAACAAAACGCGAAAAGCTTGGTGACGCTTTCTACGAATATCTCGAAAAAAATAAAGAGAGCTTTATCACTGCCACAATCGAAGAAGCTCCCGAACCTAAAGCCAGAACCGGAAGGGATAGTACTATGCAGATGCTTAAAATCTTAAAAGCCATAAGTGATTTTAGGCAATTTACTGATGAGCAGGAAACATATCTGAAAAAAGTAATAACTCAGCTTGAAGAAGGCGGACTTCCCAAACAGACAACAAAGAAAACTCTACAGGAGCTCAACAACGTAAAGGGCGATTTTAATCCCCTGAAAATACTCGCCCTTTTACAGAAAAATATACCCATTGAGCTTCTGGAAAGCCATTTCGCAGAAAGTGCTGCCCACACGTTTGGTCCCAGAGAAGTCATTCTGTCCGAATATTTAATCGGAAAATAATATGGAAAAGGACTTCGCTAGAAAATTAGTTAAAGATGTCCTTGAATTCAACTTCGAAAGAAGGCGGTTTGTTTACCTTGCACGTGAGTTGCTCAACCATATTGAAGAGACTCCTGAAACTGTCTATCGAGGCAACTACATACCCGATGCCTATAAAGAATACATCGCTGCACTTGAACGCATCGGCAAATACGAAGACCCCGACGGAAAGAAGCTTGATGTTCTCGTGGTGCAGCTAAAAAAAGAAACCTCTCTTGAACGTGCCAGGACGATGCAGAGAAACTTCGTTGCTTGGTACTTAAACGGAAGTCGCGGTGGTGTCTTGAAAGATGCAGCCCTCGTTGCCTTTGTCTCTCCTGCTGAGGAAGATTGGCGGTTTTCCTTCGTCAAGATGGAATACAAGCTGGCTGAAACTGCCAAAGGCATCAAAGCCGAGGAGGAATTCACTCCGGCTCGCCGGTATTCTTTCCTTGTAGGCAAAAATGAAACTACCCATACCGCCCAAAGCCGGCTTGTGCCAATCCTTTGTGAAGATGAGCAGGACCCGAATCTCAAGCAGCTTGAAGAAGCTTTCAGTATTGAAAAAGTTACTAAAGAATTTTTTGAAAAATATAGAGAGCTTTTCTTAAAGCTCAAGGAATCCCTCGATGAACTTGTCAAAAAAAGTAAGGAAATCAAAACAGATTTCGAAGCCAAAAAAGTTGATACCGTTGACTTTGCCAAAAAACTTTTAGGCCAGATTGTATTTCTGTACTTCCTGCAGAAAAAGGGATGGTTCGGAGTAAAACGGGGCCAACCGTGGGGTTTAGGTTCAAAACATTTCTTGCGTGAACTGCTCGAGAAAAAACACAGCGGCTACAAAAACTTCTTCAATGACATTTTAGAGCCTCTATTTTATGAAGCACTTCGTCTTGAAAGGCCCGGCGATTATTACAGCCGATTCGATTGTCGAATCCCGTTTCTAAACGGTGGTCTTTTTGACCCAATAAATGAATATGACTGGGTAGATACGGATATACTTTTGCCCAATGAGCTTTTCTCAAATAGCGAAAAGACTAAACAGGGTGATACCGGAACGGGAATCCTCGATGTCTTCGATCGTTATAATTTTACCGTCAAAGAAGATGAGCCATTGGAGAAAGAAGTCGCCATTGACCCGGAAATGCTGGGTAAGGTTTTTGAGAACCTGCTGGAAGTAAAAGATAGAAAATCCAAAGGCACTTACTATACCCCGCGCGAAATTGTTCACTATATGTGCCAACAAAGCTTAATAAATTACCTTGCCAGCACGGTCAACATAGAAAAAAAACCAATCGCCTCTGAAAAACCCGTGCAGAAAAAGTTTTTTGGCGGCCCTGAACACCAGCAATTATCCCTTCGTTCTGATGAATCTGCTGTCTCTCAGGAAGATGTAACCTCTCTAATACTTCATGGCCAATCCGTTCTGGAACACGATAAGACCGTTGAAACCAAAGGTAAGGAAACCAAAACTTACTCTTATCGAATGCCACAAGCTATTCGTGAAAATGCCGCTGTTTTGGATAAAGCTCTTGAGTCTGTAAGGGTTTGTGACCCTGCTGTCGGCTCCGGAGCCTTTCTTGTCGGAATGATGCACGAAATTGTTAATGCAAGGTTGGTACTTTCCACCTATCTTAATGGCCTAAAGGATAGAACTCAGTATGACTTCAAACGTGATGCTATTCAGGATTGTCTCTATGGTGTGGATATTGACCCAAGTGCAGTGGAGATTGCCAAGCTTCGTTTATGGCTATCTCTGGTAGTTGATGAAGAAGAACGGCAAACAATCAAGCCATTACCCAACTTGGATTACAAAATCGTTTGTGGCAATTCGCTCTTGGGCATTGAAAAAAATCTTCTCAATCAGCAATTGTTCGACGAGCTTGAAAGATTAAAGCAGCTTTTCTTTAACGAAACAAGCACCAGCAAAAAACAGAAATATAAAGAACAGATCAATGAGTTAATTTACAAGATTACTAACGGACATACAGAATTTGACTTTGAGGTTTATTTCTCCGAAGTGTTTCACGAGAAGGGCGGTTTTGATGTGGTGATTGCAAATCCGCCATATATCTTTACAAGAAAAGGAGATTTCTCAAAAGATTTCAAAGCTTATGTTAAAAAACATTATTTTAATTTGTTGAAACAAGAAACAAGAAGCCGATCGCAACAGTCTGGAAAGATAAATCTCTTTGGTTTGTTTTTAATGAAAGGACTGATGCTAACCAAGAATTTGAATACATTGACTTTTATTTTACCAAATACCATATTAAGAACAACCACGTATAATTTAATCAGAAAATATGTTTTAGATAAAAGCAGAATTTCACAAATTGTAGATTTAGGAGGTGGGGTTTTCGATGAAGTAACTGCTGCCACTATAATCTTTATCCTTCAAAGGTATGAAGATCGGAACGCTCGTGATATGAATATCATTAGGATTGTTCATGAAGTTAACGATCTTAGTACCGATTTCAAGGTCAATTCTGTAAATCAGAAATTATTTAATTACAATGTAAGCTACTTATTCAACATATATGCTGATGCTAATATACTTAATCTAACGAATAAGATTTCGGCTTGCCCAAACAGACTTGGTAAGTTCACGATCGATATTATCGAAGGTATCGTGGCACATAAAAATCTCATCACTACGAATAAGGCAAAAGGTTCATATCCTCTGTTGGAAGGCAAGAGTATAAAACAATATGTTATTGAAAGACCTAAGAAGTACATAATTTGGGATAAGAGGAAAATCCATCGACCTAGGCCGGATTATTTATGGGAAGCAGAGAACAAAATAATCATCCAAAGAGTTAGCGGTGGTAGCCGTCCTCTGGTTGCTGCACTAGATTGTGGACAACACAGAACATTTGCATCCGTGAATAATTTAGTCTTGAAACATAATTATCAACATCTTTATAAATATGTTTTGGCTTTGCTTAATTCTAAGACGCTAAATTTTTACTACTGTAATAATTTTAGTAACAGGTCCGAGCTAACAGTAAATATTTCAAAAACATTCCTTGAAAGTCTACCTGTACCAGAAATAGAAGATCAAGAAATAAAAACACTTAATAACTTGGTAGACAAAATCTTGGACTTAAAAGGCGACGTAAATTATGTGTTAGACTACGCCTCGAAACTAAAACACATAGAAATTTATCAAAATCAAATCGACCAGATGGTTTACGAATTGTACGGCCTGACGAAAGACGAAATCGACATCGTTGAAGGGCGAACTAAAGCAAATTGACGAGATAATCGCCGCCCGGTGTTTCTGAAATTTTGCTTGAAAATTAAGCCCGTTTTTGGTATAATACCGCCTCGTTACGCGGATGGCGAACCGCGTATTGCGTGATGCGTATTGCGTATATAGTAAATCATGTCCGAAACGGAGGGTTATAAGGTTATCTGGTTATCAGAATATCAGGGCGCAGGATATCAGGTTACCAGAGTATCAGATAGAGTTATTTTTTCTGATGTCCTGATTGCCTGATGCCCACGACCTGATCACCTGATTCTCTGATGTCCGAACATAATTCGAGTAAGGCAAGCATATATGAAAATGATGCTACGTAATTTTATTTATCTATATTACCAATGCCCATGGCATAAGTCTTGCGCAAACTCAAATTGCTCTACAATTGTAGAGAATGTTCTACAAATCGGACTTTTTTTGCAAAACAAAGCCAATTTTAGTAAGGCCAAAATTATCGTAAGCTCTTTTGTGACAAGTGAATAAGAGAAATTCTACAATTTTGTAGAATGGTAAAAACAAAGCCAAACAAAGCCAATCCTTCGACGGTTCGACTTTGCTCACCGCAGGCTTCGCTCAGGACAAGTTTCAGAAGCTTGCCCGCCGGCAGTTTGGCGGGTGTATCCGCCGGAGGGGGGCGAAAGCAGAAATAAAAGTGTTTATTTTTGTAGATAGTTCAATGGCAATGTAATTGACGGCGATGTGTTTTTGTATAAAATGCTTATTGAAAGGCTGGGGCAGAGCACTTGGACTGCCTGTAGTTTATAGTGGTGAAAGTAGCTCAGGTGGTAGAGCATTGGACTGTGGATCCAAGGGTCGCGGGTTCAAATCCCGTCTTTCACCCTTCTTCAAACTGCTCAGGATTATTGTCAACGGCTATTCACAGGCTTTATTAGAGGGGTTGAAAGCTAAGTTTTCGGATTCATCCCGTTAGAAATCTTTGCTCCTTGCATCGTTGTTTTGCCTCGTTTATTAATCCGTTATAGAATTTCCAACGGGATTCACAACTCGGCCGATAAATAAGATGCTGCCGGTTTGATTGTCACGAATCAGAAATACGAACGGATGGTCCGCGCGGAAAACCGGTGTCTGGCTGGGGCCGACCGATGTCATCTTCATTGTCACTGCGGTGGCCGCTGCCGCCTCGGTGCCTTCCTCGTTTATATCGATGTATGCCTTGTGAATCACTGCCGAAATGCAGAGGTCTTTTTTGCCGGTCATGCCGGAGAAATCAGCCGTGCTCGCATTGAAGGCGTCCGTCATCCCCATGGATTGCAGCACCGCTGCCAGGCTGAATTCGCTGGTCATCTTGAGTTTCGGGATAAAAACGATGACTTCGCGTTTGCGCAGCCTGCTCAGCCATCCTGTCACGTTGTCCGCAGTAAATTCCTGCTCGAATTCCTTCAGGTCCGTCGATTCGGCGCCGGATTCCGACGAACCGTCAGGTTCCTTCGGAAGAAAGATAATCATGGACAGCTCATTATCCACGTAGGGCAATTCGAGGGCTTGGAAATCGTCGGTCTCGGCGTATGGAAATTTTCCCGTCTGGTTCATCAAGGGCACTTCGACAGTGTTACCATTGAGCAGGATAAATGGGGCGTTTTCTGTTTGTTCTTCTTTGAATTGGCTGGCCCAGT
This sequence comes from Planctomycetes bacterium RBG_13_46_10, assembly GCA_001824645.1. GTDB lineage: Bacteria > Planctomycetota > Phycisphaerae > Sedimentisphaerales > Anaerobacaceae > RBG-13-46-10. The sequence continues at coordinate 8,587 of MHYD01000059.1, read as the reverse complement.
TGCCCTTAAAGTAAATGGCGTTGGTCAGGACCAGCCGAGTCATTGCATCCAACACGCCCGGCTTAATCAGCTCCTTTATTTTGTCTTTTGTTTTCTGCTCCACCCAGGTGTTGATGGTCTTGCGGGCGGCCTCGGTAGCTGAGACGAAATCGACCTTGTTAAGCTGCCCATCGTAGTTGGCTTTAACGAGATCTAAAAATTCTGTAAGGAATTCATAGCCCTTTTGTCCCCATAGTGCGTTTGCAACGGTAAGCTCATAACGGCCCCCTCGACTGCGCTCGGGGCATGCTTTTTCACCTCTGGTGTTCAAGTCTTTGATGATTTTGCCAAACGCTGGATGAAATTCTGTTTGTATCGGGAAATGTAAAGCAGAAGCCATCTGCGATTGTGTTTGTCCCTTTGCTCCGGCGTAGGTCATTGCGAGAGCAGATGAAATACTGTAAGGCGATAGGAATAAATTACCTTTTCTTTCCTGCAGTTTTGCATAAAGGTCTAACGCAAATTGGTTATTGCCTTGCACAATCGCCCCCTCGACGGGATTCGGAATGAGCTCCTCCTTCGCTGTTTCTACGGCGGGTAAATCTGTATCGCTTTTTTCACTTGTCTTTTGTTCTTGGCCGAAGCAGCCAATGACTGCCATTAAACAAACTAAGATAAAACCATGCTTAATTGTTTTCATATCCATAATCCTTTCTTTGGTTTCTTTGAAATATAGCCCTTCTATAAGTAATGACGCTAATTATAGCTGATTGGTTGACAGACCGCAGCGGAAAATTTGCAGTGTTATATTATCTGTTCTTTGTATCTCGGAGACCGGCACTTTCGATTTATCAGGGCAAAACGAAAGTTTTATTTTGCCACTTAAATTTTACCTTTGCTTTTTCCTGCGATAATCATAAAAATAACAAGTTAATAAGCGGGAGTTCGCACCTTTGAAAGGAATAAAAATTGAAAGAAAAACAAGAAACAGACGCTTTTGAGAATGTGAAGGACCAGATTGGCTTCTGCGGGATATGGTGCGGAAGCTGTGTTGTGGGCAATGGCGTTTTGCGGGAGCTGACCAAAAGGTACAAAGAGCTAATAAATGCGTATGATTTGAAGGATTGGGCTCCCAAAGATTTCGATTTTGGTGAATTCTACAAAGGGCTTGAATCAATACAGAGCATGTCCTTGTGTCCCGGATGCCTCAAAGGCGGCGGCAGAGATGACTGCGAAATCAGGGCCTGCGCTACGGAAAAAGGTCTTGAGGATTGTACATTGTGCAAGCAGTTCGGCCGGTGCAAGCTGGAGCTTCTGGAATACATGCGCAGCGGAGCTCGCAAAGCAGGGCTTTTTGTGAAAAATCAGGATGAAGACAGAAGAGAAGCTGTCCAGAGGTGGATGTCAGAATTGCAAGCCAAATGGCCCTGCTGCATACTATTTACTAGTGATAAACCATAAGGGATTATTTTTAATGTGGAGATTATTATGAAACTCTGTAAGTTTCTTATTGTCTGTTTAATACTGCCCTCATTTTTGTTAGCATCAGGTGACAGCCAGAAGAAAAATAATGATTTGGAGAAACCGATGGTGAATCAAAAGAATGTGATGGATAAATTTGAATTTTTGATAGGCCAGTGGAATCTTGAATACAGGATTCCTAAAAGTGCGTTCAGCGAGGCGGCTACAGGCTCCGGGACGGGGACATTCAAAAGGGCTTTGGACGATAAGTATGTTTTTTTAGATTATTCGTGCACTATTTCAACGACTCTGGACGAAGTAGGAAGGGCACATGGAATTTTTGCCTGGGAAGAAAAAACAAAAGTTTATAGATATTGGTGGTTCGAGAGTTCGGGCAGTTTTATGAATGCAACTTGCAATTTTATAAACGATGACACTTTGTTTATGAATTGGCATGACACCTTGCTGATACAAACCTTCAGAAAGGTGGATAG
>MHYD01000059.1:5110-6641 GCA_001824645.1 Planctomycetes bacterium RBG_13_46_10 | reverse complement strand
TTTGCGAATGGAGAATCCTGACTCCGACGGAAAGTATGAATTAATATTGGAGGTAATATTAACAAGGAAATAGTTTAGAATACAGAATACAGGAGACAAAAGGCAGAAGTTTACCCGCCGGAGGCGGGACAGAATATGTTCAACGATTAGCCCTGCCACCCCTGGCCTGAGCTAAGTCGAATGGCTGTGGGCAGGGCCGAAAAAGCCTTTGTTTTTTGTTGTGCCGGTAGAGGGATTTTTTGCTTTAATCAATTAAGCGGACAGATTCCAATATAGTTCAGTTTATTATCAAATGACGATTGCGAAACGACAAATACGGCCCGCTGAGCTGGTCCGGAAAGTTCTGAATGATCTCTATCACAACTTCTGGTCTTTGCTGTCGTATGCCGTGATTTTTTCTATTGTTGGCACCGCATTGTTGACGCCTTTGCTGTCCTGGGCCATGAGGTCAATGGCCTTCACACGGGGACGTCTATCTGTAAGTAACGGAGAAATTTTCTCTTTTGTATTCTCGCTGCAAGGCCTTTTTTTTGTCTCACTTGTAGCCCTGCGGTTTGTTCTAATCCTTTACCTTGAACATGCCGGCATGATACTTATCGCATGGAACAGCTTCAGGGGAAAACGACTTACGGTATTACAGGCACTTTGGGCCATGTCCAGACGCCTCCCGGCGCTGGCTCTGCTTGGGTCATTTCATGTAGTCTCGCATGTGATTTTCATCGTCCCTTTTTTTGTGCTGGGCGCCGTCGCGTACCGGTTCATTATGACTTCGTTCAGCCTTTACTATTTGGTCATGGAGAGTACCATCTTTCGATGGACCGGACTTTCTGTTGCAGCAGCACTGATTGCAGGTATTCTCATTTTACATGGTCTTATCTATCTTCACTGGGTTCTTGCGCTGCCTGCTCTGCTGCTGGAGGGTTACTCTCCCGGCTCGGCGCTGAACCGTATCCGCAACCTTTTACGCGGCACCGGAGTTCGCATAGCGGCACCGGTTTTCCTGTTCTGGGCCGTTTTGCTTCTGCTGCCGGTTCCTATGATGTACATTTTCAAGATGCTTGGGGCCGGTATTCTCTCGCATCTTCCGGCTGATCCTCAAAAGGTCCTTACCGTAATAATCGTGCTCATGGCCGGTTATTTGGCGGTTTCCTTTATGGGTGAGTTTCTTACGGTGGCCGTCAGCAGCCTCACCATTACGCGACTCTATGACGGTCTTACTTCAGGACATGCTGGCAGGGTGGGCTTGGGTCAGAGCTCGCAGCCGGAGCCGTCACATCCCGGCAGGCGATTGCTCATTTATCTTCTGGGGGCATCGATAATCGCCCTGGCCGGTGCGGCCACCATATTGAGTGACTTTGAGCTTAAGGACCGCGTGATGATTACCGCTCATCGCGGCAGCTCATTCAGGGCGCCTGAAAATACGCTTAGTGCGGTTCGGGCGGCCATTGAGGACGGGGCCGATTACATAGAAATCGATGTTCGGCTGACAAAAGACGGCCATGTCGTGCTCCTGCATGACAGGGACCTTCTG
>MHYD01000059.1:1310-5085 GCA_001824645.1 Planctomycetes bacterium RBG_13_46_10 | reverse complement strand
TTGCGGATATAACCTACAACGAGCTAAAGGACCTCGATGTGGGGAGCTGCTTTGGTCCGCAGTTCCGGGATGAGCGGATTCCTCTGCTCTCAGATGTGATTGCGCTGGCACGTGACAAAATCAGACTGAATATCGAGCTGAAATCGGGTGATAACAATACCTTGTTGATCAATCGGGTGGTTCGCGTCCTGGAGGAGAACGATTTCGTAGAACAGTGTATCATTAGCTCGTCCAATCGCAAGGTCTTGGAGGCGGTCAAGCGGCTGAATACAAATATTCGAACAGGGTACATCGTGTATCAGGCCATCGGCCAAATCGCCGAGCTTGATGTTGATTATCTCATCGTTTCGATGCGGATGGCAAAACCCAGCCTGATTGATGCCGTCCATGCTGTGGAAAAAGAAGTCCACGTCTGGACCGTCAATAAGCCTCAACAGATGATCAGGCTCATTGACCTGGGGGTGGATAATTTGATTACGGATGTACCGGATGTGGCAAATGCGCTCCTGGAGGACAGAGCACGGATGGGCGATGAGGAGCTTCTTCTGCTTAAGGTAAGAAGCTGGTTTCTCAGATGATAAGGTGTGCGTAATCTGCCGACGACCGGAGAAAATTGCTTGATTTTTATAATAATACCGACTATAATGCTGCCTGCGATAGCGGGAAATTACAACTCTGATAAAAACAATGAAAATGTAGAGTGGGGCTTGCCCCACCACACAAATTGCAATGTAAGGTGTGCATTGCACACCATAATCATCTTGAATTTTTTGTTTTTTTATTTGTTTTTTATGACAATTTCAGTAATAATATTTGAAGGCGGGACAATACACCTCTGATGAGAACAACAATAAAATTGTAGGGTGTGCACGGCACACCAGTACCTATTATCTATGTTTAGCCGTCGCCGCTCTGGCGACGATCAGAATTTTTTGCGGCATCCAAACGGAATATGATTTACAATATACGAAATACAAAATACGCTTTACGAGATACGAGATTCATAAGTAGACTGTTGAGATGTTATCAATTACAAAATATTCTCAGTGTTTATTTTATATGAGGTGACATATGCCAAAGCATCGATACATTATTAGGTTGGCTCTGATTATTGTAATGGTGCTTATTCATTCTACCAAAATGACCAGTGGAAATGAGCCGAACTGGCCTCAGTTTCGTGGGCCAAACGCTTCGGGCCTTGCCGCCGAAGGCCAGAATCCACCGGTTGAGTTTGGCCCTAAACAAAACGTGCTGTGGAAAATACCAGTACTATCGGGGCACTCTTCTCCGTGTATCTGGGGAGATCACATTTTCTTAACAGGATATATCAAGGAAAAGAAAGAGCTCCAGGTATTTTGTATTGACCGGGGTACCGGAAATATCCGATGGAGTCGAATCGTGCCTGCCGAAGAAATCGAGAAGGTGCACTCGGTTAGCAGCCTGGCTACGGGCACGCCCGCAACGGACGGTGAGCGCGTGTATGTCTATTTCGGTTCTTTTGGGCTTTTATGCTATGATTTTGCGGGAAAACAGCAATGGACGGTTCCCTTGCCTGTACCAAAGACAAGATTCGGTACTGGGACTTCGCCCATAGTTTCAGGCGAGTTGGTCATCCTCAATGGTAATGAACCGAATGATCAGTACCTCTTGGCTATTGACCGTCACAGTGGCAAAACCGTGTGGAAGCAAACACACCCGTCGGCATCGGAATTGGGGACAACAAGTCATTCCACACCCGTTGCATGGGAAAAACAGTTGGTAATCCACCTTGGGGACGAGGTCGTGGCTTACGCAACCACGGATGGGACACGTATCTGGTCGGTTTCCATTGCCACCACAGGCACAAGTACACCCGTAATTGGCAATAATTCCCTCTTCGTTGGCGCGTGGACGAATTTCGGAGAGCCGGACCTGCGCGTTAAGCTTCCCGATTTTGAGGTGCTTGTCAAACAATATGACAAGAACGGTGATATGCAAATCAGCAAAAATGAGTTCCCTGACGATCTAATAGTCGCACGTCGCCCAGAAGTTGGAAATGTTGATGGGGGTCAGGTCTATCTAAAGCCATATTTCAACATGGTTGATATGAACAAGGACGATTTGATTGACGACACAGAATGGAAAGAGACTGAGGCATTTGTCTCGGCACTTTCCAAAGATCATGGTTTAACGGCAATCAAACCGGGTGGAAACGGGGATATTACTGCAACACATGTTTTGTGGAAGGAAAAGACAAATGTAGCGGAGGTGCCGTCGCCGCTTTACTATGAAGGACGTGTCTATATGATTAAGAACGGTGGGATAGTTTCCTGCATGAATGCCGAGACAGGTAAATTACTCCACTGTGAACGGTTGGGAGCAGCCGGCCCTTATTATTCGTCACCCATTTGCGCTCATGGGAGGATTTACATCGCGTCCGGCAACGGAGTTATAACTGTCTTTGCGGCGGGAGATCAATTACAAGTCCTGGCCAGAAACAACCTGGAAGAGTCAATTTTTGCAACACCCGCTGTTGTAGAAAACAAGTTTTATGTCCGCACTATCAAACATATGTACGCCTTTGGCGAATGATTATCTATACGTTCGCCCCTTGGAGTCGAATTGACTGAATATACAGATATGATGAGAAATGTTCATATTAACCGGTGGGGGCAAGATCCACTTTAAATATTTGCCAACCGAAGCCGCGAACGCGGCACTGGTGAGCCAAAACGTTAGGTGGATAAATACAGTAAGAGGCGAAAGTTTAAGAAGTTAGTGACAACGTAAATGATTACAAAACTTGAAGGAGAAGTATCATGAACAAAAAATTTTATCTATTAACAATGTTGGCATTGACAGGACTAATGATTTGCTCCACTTTAATTTTGGCTGTTAATTCACCAGCCGGCACGAATCCGGAGCTTAAGTCTATCCAGCTTTTGCCGCCGCAAACCGATGGCGGTAAACCATTGATGCAGGTGCTGAAGGATAGAAAATCTTCCCGTGAATTCGGTGCCGAGAAATTGCCGCCACAGATTCTGTCTAATCTGCTTTGGGCAGCTAATGGAATAAATCGCCAGGATTCGGGAAAACGTACCGCACCATCTGCGGTGAATTGGCAGGAAATCGATGTCTATGTAGCAATGGCCGAGGGCCTTTACCTCTATGATGCAAAGGGGCACGTATTAAAACCTGTTCTGGCACAGGATGTTCGTGCTGCGACCGGGAGACAGGAATTCGTCAAGGATGTGCCTGTGAACCTAATCTATGTGGCGGATTTCACAAGGATGGGCGACGTGTCAGCTGAGGAAAAGGTTTTTTATTCAGCCGCCGACACCGGCTTTATAGCTGAGAATGTTTATTTATACTGTGCATCAGAAGGATTAGCTACCGTTGTGCGTAATCTGATTGATAAGCCGGCTTTGTCTAAAATTATGAAACTGCGAGCCGAGCAGCGAGTCATCTTAGCACAATCGGTAGGATATCCGAAAAAGCAGCAATAGATAATTAATATAACGTATCTTCGTGTTGTAAAGAAAACGACCATTTGTTATTAGTGATATTAAATTCGAAATTCGAATATCGAAACTCGAAACAATATCAAATTACCGAAATTCAAATGTTCAAAAAAATATCAAGATATTATCATGCAGTTGTTTTGGTCATTTAGATTTTGAATCCGTTCGACAAGCTCAGGACAAGTTTGTTTCTGATTTCGGATTTCGTGCTTATGATTTTTGACACTATTGTAAGTCGTAGTCATAAGGTGCTATAATACGGATATGATAATATT
>MHYD01000059.1:0-1125 GCA_001824645.1 Planctomycetes bacterium RBG_13_46_10 | reverse complement strand
AGGTGATTCTGGATATTGTTGTAAATCACACCGGCTACCATACGCCGGGATACGAGGCATACCCGCACAAAAGGTTTGAGTCCCGTCATTTTAATACCAATCGCAGCGGTGACACTAAAGAGGGGCAGCTCTCGGGCCTGCCGGACCTCGACCATGACCAGCCGGAGGTCAGTGACTACTTCGTGCAGAACATACTCGACTGGATAGAGGAGACCGGTATCGATTGCATACGCATGGACACCGTTAAGCATGTCGAGGACACCTTCTGGTATCTTTTTAAAGCGTATATCAAGACGAGGTATCCAAAGATGACGCTTCTCGGCGAAGTGATGGAGTGGGACCCTTACCTTGTCGGCTGCTATCAGCAGCAGCATGATTTCGACACCTTGTTTGACTTTCCTCTCTGCGGCGCTATCAAGGAAACTTTAGTTTGGGACAAGCCTATGACAAGGCTTGCACGTCCGCGGCTGCATCCCGATGAGCTCAAGGGCGCGCTGGACTACAACAAGGCCTACTCAAATGCAAATCGTCTTGTCACTCTGTTGGACAATCACGACCTGGATAAGCGTATCATGACCGAGATTTTGAACCGGGTCGGCCATTGGGACCGTGACCTTGCATGTAAGATTCTCAAGCTGTGCCTGTCTTTTCTTTTTACTACCCGCGGCATACCCCAGATATATTACGGAACGGAAATCGGAATGGAAGGGGGCAGCGACCCGGACAATCGCAAGGACATGCCGTGGTCGCTTTTCGGCTCTGATAATAAACCTACATGGGCACATTCTTTTGAGCGGAATATTTTTGACCATGTCACTAAGATGGTAAAATTGCGTGCCGATAATCCTGCTATTCGCTACGGCTATCTTCTGACGCTGTATGCCGATGAATTTCTGTATGCCTATATGCGGGAATTTCGCGGCAACGTTGTTACAGTGGTGATAAACAACGGCAGCGAGCCGATGCCGGTACCTGCATCGATAAACATAGCCGGCAACGGTAATATACCACTTCGCATAAAGCAATTGCTTGCGGATGGCCGAGTTTTGCGAAGCTGCTTTGACGAGCTGAATGATGTTACGGTCAATTCCGGAAGGCTCGAAGTGCAGTTGCCGGGCAAAACGG
>MHYD01000058.1:4786-5234 GCA_001824645.1 Planctomycetes bacterium RBG_13_46_10 | reverse complement strand
TCTGGTGCGCAGAAATTCAATTTTTTGCAGATTCTGCTCAATTTTGCTCTGGACAGCAACGAGGCAATTTCCTGTGCGGCTTAACTCATTTTCCGTTTCTATTATTCTCTGGCTTAATTCGCTTATTAGTGTGTCGTTTTTTGCCACCTCGGTAACAACGCCCGCGAGTCGGTCTTCCATTTGTTGGAGAACGTTTTTTTTCTCCGTCATTTGGGCGCGGTTCTTCGCATACTCGGCCAGCGAGTAATTCACCTGCAGTTCTTTAAGCCTGCCGCAGTATTCCAGGTAGTTCCTCGCCTTGCCTGCCTGATATTTTATGCTTCGAAGCTGTTTCTGCACTTCGCCTAAAATATCCGCGAGCCGCAGCAGGTTCTGTTCGGTGTATTCCAGCTTGCGAAGGGCCTCTTTCTTATGTGCTTTATATTTGCTTATGCCAGCCGCCTCTTCA
>MHYD01000058.1:151-4674 GCA_001824645.1 Planctomycetes bacterium RBG_13_46_10 | reverse complement strand
CCATTTGCTCGCTTCGAAGGCTTTTGACGCTTTGTTCGCCCAGTACCCACTTTACTGCATCGACGACATTGCTTTTGCCGCAGCCGTTGGGGCCGACAATGGCTGTTATTGGTGAATCGAAGGTCAATTCAACTTTGTCAGCGAAGCTTTTAAAGCCGTCAAGAACGATTTTTTCAAGTCTCATCCGTTTTCCCTGCTCTAAGTTTTGTTAACTGATACCGCGCAGAAGACCTACTCCATTTGGGCCAATACGCACTACTAATATCGGCCTTTAGTCTATTTTCTCTTGATATTTAGGTCGGTTTTTGGCAGGGAACCAGCGATGAACTCCGCTTCAATCGCCCCTTTGTCGCACATCTGCTTTAAAAGGGCGATTGCCTCGGCATAAGAAACGTTTAATCCCCGGTGTCCTTCCTCGGTTTTCTTAAGCGGTTCTTCGCACAGGGTTTGGATTATGTCGCCCAGTTCAAAAGAGCTTTTCAATTGAACCATTACGCTGGGGCGTTTTGGGTGTTTGCGGATTATAGAGACATATTTCTCACCTGGCGGGGCGTTTATTGTTATGCTGCCGTCCGCCGACTGGACAAAGATGTTGTCATCGCAGTATATAGAGGCGCCGAACAGCACAATTCGCGGCTGACCGCTGCGGGAAACAAAAATACCTTTATATTCAGTTTGTGCGATTCGTTCAAGATAAAAACTGCGAGCAATCAGCTTTTGCGACACCGCAATATCGTCTAATTTCCGCAAGTTTTCGTATGCTGCCAGCCGGATATTGAAATCGCTGTCCCGCAGCAAGTTTCGCGATATCGCAATCGCATCGTTCCGGCTCGCAGATGTAGTAATTGCCTCCAACGCCTCGATTCGATATGCCGAATCTTTATCTGACGCTATTTTGCGAAGAGCATTCAGACCATCATCATTGCCCAGATTGAGCAAGCACCTGGCTGCCCCCAGCCGAACCCGCTCCTCGGACGAATTCAAAAGGGCCGACACCTTACTGATACTTTCTTTTCCTAAAGCCTCCAAAGCGATTTCAGATGAGTACTTGTCTTCTGAGGCAGCGAGTTTTCTGACGAATGTATTTATTCTCTCTTTTGTAGCTTCCGGTGTTTCGGTAAGATATATTGCCTTGACTATCGATACGAATCTTTGCTTTTGTTTTTTATATGCAGCCGGCACCTTCAATTCAATCTGGCTGGGCGAGACCGCTCTTGCTGTGCCGTTGCCAAAGCGGCCATTTAATTTGTTGGTGATAAGACTTGCATTTTTATAATCCGGCTGGCGAAGCCCCAAGTTTATATTGTATTCACTGAGGACTGTGCCGCCACCCAAGATGTAACCGGTCTTTTTATCTATTTCACCTGGACTTAGGGTGTCAATAAAGACCGGGCCTTTGGCCGCTGCCAAAGCTTTTACGGCTATCCTGAATCCGCCCACCGCCTTGAGCTCTGTGCCGTACAGCCATCCGCCTTCGAGAGAAGTTGTCTGTGTCCCCGGCAAGGCGGTTACCATTAAATCGAAAAATTGGTTTTTCTGGCCCGATGTCGGCATAACCCCCTGAACTAATACCACAGCCGTATCGAGACTGCTGATAAGCTCATCCATTTTTACCTTATCATCACCCAATTGCTGGAGAACATATCGTTTCAGATATTCTCTGATAGGGGCCGGACATTCTGCCGAACCCGTTCCGCTTAATCCGCCAACAAGCCCGTACCCCTCGACAGGAATCAATTCAGAGGAGAACACCTCAGCCAGTGACCCTATTGTAGCGCCCGTATCTATCTTCGGTGCGGGCTTGCTGGGCTCCTGACTGATATTGGTTGGCTTACCACAGCCGCTTATAAAAAAGACAGCAACTAATATGCCCGCTGCACAAACTGTTTTTGTATTCCGCCTGTCCGTCATAATAAATGTCCCAAAAATTGTTCACTATCGTTGTACAGTTCCCTTCTATAATAAATCGTAAATAATAAATAATCAATCGTTTACTCCCCGATTATCTGGCAGATGACCGTCCTCGTCCTTGGCCTGGTATCAAAATCTACCAGAATAATCTGCTGCCACGTGCCTAAGGTCAGTCGTCCGTCCACAACAGGCACACTCAGCGACGGCCCTAAAAACGTAGCCCTTACATGAGAATGACCGTTATCATCGTGCCAGGTCTGTTCGTGCTCATATTGGTCGGTCGCTGGCGCAATCTTCTCGAATGCCGCTGCTATATCATGATTCACCAGACCGGGCTCATATTCAGTCGTCGTAATCCCTGCTGTTGAGCCTACGTTGAAAACCGTCACAGTACCGTTACCGATGCCGGCTTCTGCGACAGCACCGTTGACCTGTTCGGTAATATCTACGATATCGCAATTACCCCTCGTTTGAACTTCCAGCTTTTTTGTTTTGACCATAAAGCAGGATATAGTCTATTATAAAGTTTTTCGCAATAAGGAAAATTGTTGCATTTAAAGACCGATAAGTGCCGAAAAACATAGTATCTGCTCTTATAATGAAAAATTCTAATAAGGAGAATTTTTTTAATGGTCTATTTTATTAACTTTGCAGAGGCAATTGTTATTCTGGACGTATTCCATATAACTTTTTACTATAAATTATGTGCTTATCTCGACCCAGGAACCGGCTCAATAATCTTTCAGGTTATCATTGCGGGGCTATGCGGCGGATTGTTAGCCGTCAAAATCTTCTGGAGCAAAATTAAATCCTTCTTTAAGGGGTTTTTCTTCAAGGGTAACAAGGCAGAAGAAAAATGAAGGCCGATGGAATTCTACCAGCTTCATTTCGCGACCCGAGCGGATTCCTTTTTTATCGTGATGGTGCAATTTACCGCCAAATAAATACGGCATATAAGGAAAATTACGACCATTTAGTCAGCTCGCGTCTCTACGATGCCTTGGTTAAAGCCGGGTTGTTAATTCCTCACGAGGAAGTTGATGTTGCTTTGTCTCAATCCGCTGCCGCATACAAGGTAATCAAACCCCAGCCGGTAACGTTTATATCATATCCGTACGAGTGGAGTTTCAGCCAGCTTAAAATGGCGGCTTTGGCCACGCTTGAAATTCAGAAAAAAGCTTTTGACTATGGAATGTCGCTTAAAGATTGCAGCGCCTACAATATACAGTTTATGAACGGCAAACCTCTTCTTATTGACACACTTTCCTTTGAGAAATATATACAGGGACAGCTCTGGGTTGCCTATCGGCAGTTTTGCCAGCACTTTCTTGCTCCGCTGGCGCTTATGAGTTATAAAGATATTCGTCTGAATCAGTTTTTTCGCATTTACATAGACGGTATTCCTTTGGACATGGCAAGCTCTCTTTTACCATGCCGAACCTGGCTTAAACCATCATTACTCTCTCACATTCATTTGCACGCTAAAAGCCAGAAGCACTATGCCGACAAGGCTGCGGTCACAAGCAATCGTAAAATGACGCAGCTTTCATTTAAAGGCATCATCGATAATTTAGAATCGGCAATTAAGGGATTAAATTGGCATCCGGCTCATACGGAATGGGCTGATTATTACGAGGATACAAATTATTCCGCCGACGCTCTTGAACACAAAAAGAAACTTGTTGCCGAGTTCATAGACCAAATCCGTCCTAAAAGTGTCTGGGACCTCGGCGCCAACGACGGATTGTTCAGCCGAATCGCAAGTGATAAAGGGATAAAAACGATTTCTTTCGACGTCGACCCTGCTGCCGTTGAGAAAAATTATCTCAAATGCATCGAAAAAAAAGAAAGAAACATCCTGCCCTTACTGCTTGATTTGACTAATCCAAGTCCGCCCATCGGTTGGCAGAATACAGAAAGATTATCTCTCCAGCAGCGCGGGCCTGCAGATACAGCATTGGCCCTTGCTTTGATTCACCATTTGGCTATCTCTAACAACCTGCCTTTCAATAAAATCGCCGACTTTTTCGCAACAATCTGCAGCTCGCTAATAATCGAGTTTGTCCCGAAAAACGACTCACAGGTGCAAAGACTTCTTGCAACAAGAGAAGATATATTCCCGAATTATAGGCAGCAGGTCTTCGAAAGTGAATTTAGCAGCTATTTTACAATACGAAGCTCTGCGAAAATAAAGGGTTCTGAAAGAACTTTATATCTGATGCGCAGGAAAGGCACGGAAGTATGATAAAAAAATCAATCGTGGTTCACCCTTTACTGTTTGCCGCCTATCCTGTTTTATTCCTTTACTCGCATAATCTCGGCGAGGCCGCCTTCCACGATACCTACGCACCTCTTGCGGTTACAGTAGGGCTTACTTTGCCGGTATGGCTTGCCCTTGGTTTTGTCCTGAAAAACTGGAAAAAATCCGGAATAATTGTAAGCTTGTTTTTAGTCTTGTTTTTTTCTTACGGATATTTCAGAACTCCCTTGAAGGGAAAAGAGCTTGTTATTGTAATGAGCTCGGCTTGGATTGCGATCTTCATATTCGGTTCGTTTTTCATCGCTAAAAGCAGAAAAGATTTTGCCACAGCAACTACGCTCCTGAATGTTAT
>MHYD01000058.1:0-92 GCA_001824645.1 Planctomycetes bacterium RBG_13_46_10 | reverse complement strand
TGACAAATCTGTTTCCAATTATTGCCAGACAGGTTTGTCCATCGGGGCGTGCTTCAATCTTTCTTACCTCGACGGGCTGGCCAATCAAATCG
>MHYD01000057.1:9820-10089 GCA_001824645.1 Planctomycetes bacterium RBG_13_46_10 | reverse complement strand
AAGAAAATTAAAGAAAATTTTAATTTTTTACAAGAAACACTTGCATAGATACGTTAACGAATTTGCTTTTCGTTGGAATACACGTTAAGTAAAAGATGGTGAAAGAATTGCAACAGCGATAAAAGCGGCAGAAGGCGGAAACAGCAAAAATTTGGTGTCGACGGATGGGGGAATTTAGGAGTAAAAGAATTTTCCGGCTTGTGTTTGATAAGAGTTGACAAGATAATACACTTTATATATGGAAAACCTACACTGGCATTATTATAAGA
>MHYD01000057.1:9458-9782 GCA_001824645.1 Planctomycetes bacterium RBG_13_46_10 | reverse complement strand
GAGATATCGAAGGATAATTATTCAACCTATAGCATAGAATTCACAAGACTTTTACTCGCTGCTGGTTCAGAAATAGATGTCGTCGCAAAATTACTCTGCCAGGTAGCAAACCCTAAGGCTACACCTGATAACATTAGTAAATACAAAGAGATTCTCCTAAATAAATTCCCAGGTTTGCCAGAAGTAGAAGTTGCGATTCCTAAATATTTAGTTTCTTTCAAACCATGGATTGACTGGAAAGATAATAAAACTCCAGAATGGTGGAATTGTTACAACAATGTAAAACACGAAAGATCTAGGCACTTTCGAGAGGCCAATTTGGAG
>MHYD01000057.1:8361-9415 GCA_001824645.1 Planctomycetes bacterium RBG_13_46_10 | reverse complement strand
ATTTGTATTACGAAAATATTAACAAGCTTCTAGGTATGAATCCAATTATTATGTTTTTAGACAAAAAATACTACAAGAAAAGCGGGGCAAAAATATTGGTAAGAGAGCCATACGTTTTACCGGATTTTGAGCGAAGCAACAAAGTAAAATAGGAAAGAAGGCCGAATTGGAGGAAACAACAGCAAACTCATCTCTGTAATTTACCTTGATTTTCATCCTGAAGAAGATATAATTATGTCATATTTTTGTGGCGAATTAAAGGTGATGACTGTGCGGAAACCGACTTTCATTCTTGTGTGCTTGCTCTTAACTGTTCCCTGCGTGGCGGAAACAATCATAGTTGATCCTAATGGTTCTGCGGATTTCACTAATATTCAGGATGCAATAAACCACTCTTGGCACGGCGACACTGTTATTGTAAGGCCCAGTATTTACTATGAGAATATTACGTTTAATGGCAAAAATATTACATTAACCAGTACAAATCCAAACAATTGGGATATTGTAGCGGTCACAATCATTGATGGAACCCAAAGCGGTTCGGTTGTAACATTTGCAGGAAATGAGGAACCAAACTGTGTTTTAACGGGCTTTACAATTAGGAATGGTTATGGTGCTAATGGAGCAGGAGTCTATTGCATAGGTTCCTCACCGAAAATTCTGCATAACATCATAAAGAATAACCAGACTTGGCCCCAAAACGGTGGCTATGGAGGTGGGATTTGTTGCCATTATTCATCGCCCTACATAGGCTACAATATCATTTCAAATAATACCGGTTACTGTGCCGCTGGGGGTATAGGCTGCGAAGGATTTTCTTCAGAAGAATTTTCTTCACCCGTCATATATAATAATGTTATCACTAATAACATTGTTATAGGTGGTGAAGGAGGTGGATTATACGTGGGGGAAAACTCAAACCCGACTATTTTGAATAACACATTAGTTGGAAATTCTACACCTTCCAGAGTCCACGATTGTGGGGCGGGAATATACCTCGTTTGGACAGTCTCTGATGTAAATATTAAAAATTGTATAATTATCGACAACACGC
>MHYD01000057.1:6861-8270 GCA_001824645.1 Planctomycetes bacterium RBG_13_46_10 | reverse complement strand
TGATGCTGACCCATGCTTTGCTGATCCTTGCAACGGTGATTACCACCTTAAATCCACTGCGGGAAGGTGGACAGGAACAACAACATGGGTGCTTGATAGCGTTAATAGCCCTTGTATTGATAGGGGCGACCCTAATGACCCAATAGGTAACGAACCCAATCCTAATGGTGGTAGAATCAACATAGGAGCCTACGGGGGAACACCACAGGCAAGTAAATCTCCATCCGGCATAGTTGAACCTATATGCACAGCATATCCCGCTATGGATTTTAACCACGACTGCAAAGTAGATTTTCAGGACTTAGCCATATTCAGCCAAAGCTGGCTTGATTGTAATCTTGACCCACAAGAAGCTTGCTGGGAATGAAAACCAACACTTGTTTCTCGGCTTTGATGGTGTGATGTTGAGGAAAAGACAAGATTAGTGCGCAGTGCTGCCGGAGGCCACCGAAGCGGAGAGCATTTGAACAGTGGAGCAGGTGAACAGTAATCGAGCATGGATCCCCGCTAAAGACATGCGGGGATCTTCGCTGCGCTACGAGGGGGCAAGCGGGGGGATTAATCGAGGACTTTTGCTTCGCTATGAGCAGGGAGTTTTGCCTTGAAGAAATCCTTGTATCTCATATCCCATTTGAGGATGTGGAGTATCCACCATATATCGAGGAATTCAGCAATCTCATCGACACTTTCTTCTTTTTTGTCTATGTGGTATGCGGCCAGCTCAGCCGTGGTCTTGAGGAAATAGGCGTGCTGAGTTTTCTGCGATTCAATTTCCGGATAGGCGTATTGCTGCATAAGTTTTTCTTCGTCGGTGAAATGCACTTTCGCGTAGTCAAACATTTCCTTCAGGGTCTGCGATGTCCGGTTCAAATCCAGGGCCTTATCGGGCCGAGTGATGAGTTTATTGATAATTTGAAACAGACGCCGATGCTGACGGTCAAACTGGTCAACACCCACGCTGTATTCATCTTTCCAGAACGACTTTTCCATTTTACGACCTCCCATTTTCAAACAAAGTTTCAGGCAACGGCGTTTCGGGCATCTGAAACACCTTGTTTTATATGTTTTATCGGCGTTCGATGGCAGGGGGATAAATTGCTGAGGCAGGTTCGGGCGTTTCTTTTTAGGCGGTCAAGGCCTGAACGAAGAAAAGGTGAGTCGGCGAATTTGGCTTCAAAATCACGCTCGCTCATATTCAGAACCTCATTAAGGTTGAGTTTGGCCCTGTCATTAAAAAACCTGAACTGCTTATTCTGGCATACGGGGGCATTAGCTGTGTATGGGCAGGCGAGGACACATTCGTCACAGCCGAACAGACGCGCTCCGATTTTTGGCGCGAGGTCGGCGGGTATATGGTCTTTGTATTCGATAGTCAAATAGCTGATACACTTATTTGCGTCGAGGTGACC
>MHYD01000057.1:6468-6690 GCA_001824645.1 Planctomycetes bacterium RBG_13_46_10 | reverse complement strand
CAGGCCCGCGCGCGCGGCGAAAGTTCTTTCGGCCACGGGTGCGGAGTCAACGCAAATTCTGAATCTGAAGCCGGGGCCGGCGACGGAGGCGATAAAATCGGCGAGCTTGCGCAACTGCTTTTTTATAAACAGGTGATAGTCTTCGTATTGAGCGTAGTTTGCAACGGAGCCCATCGGGGCTGTGCCAGCGGGAGGAGATTGCTTCGCCCCTAAGGGGGCTCG
>MHYD01000057.1:5876-6348 GCA_001824645.1 Planctomycetes bacterium RBG_13_46_10 | reverse complement strand
ACGGCCGGCGTAACCGTGGGCGAGCCAGTCGGTAAAGAATATGAACTGCTCGTAATTGAGGGGGGAGGCATCAGTAATACCGACAAGGTCGAACCCTAATTGGAGAGCCCGTTGTTTTATGTCTTCGGCCAGAGCCATAGAACAGGATTATACTAAATCCGGCGTGTAAATACCACAAAAACAATTGAGAACGAGTGCCAAAGGCGTTATAATCGCCGTAATTTACGGAGATAAAAGGTATGGCAGAAGGAATAATCGGCATAATAGGCGGGACGGGGCTTGGCGACGCTCTGGAGAAGGAAATAAGGGGCGGTGAATTGCGTGAGGTTGAGACGCCTTTCGGCAGGCCGAGCACGGCGATTATGGTCGGGGAGATTGGGTCGAGGAAGATAGCGTTTCTGAACCGGCACGGGAAGGGGCATAAACTTTCGCCGAGCGAGGTGCCTTTTGCGGCGAATATATTCGCGTTGAA
>MHYD01000057.1:5632-5828 GCA_001824645.1 Planctomycetes bacterium RBG_13_46_10 | reverse complement strand
TCGCAAGGAGATTTCGCCGGGGGATTTGGTGATTGTCGACCAGTTCGTCGATAAGACGTTCAGGCGGCAGGGAAGCTTTTTCGGCGGGTACGGGGCGGTGCACTGCGAAATGAGCGAGCCGGTGTGCGGGCGGGTGCGGGAGGTACTTTGCAGCGCAGCGAGGTCGAGCGATATAAAGACACATTCGGAGGGAACA
>MHYD01000057.1:5442-5568 GCA_001824645.1 Planctomycetes bacterium RBG_13_46_10 | reverse complement strand
GCGGCGATCTGATAGGTATGACAGCGATGCCTGAAGCGAAACTGGCGAGAGAAGCACAAATCTGCTACGCTCTGATTGCGCTGCCGAGCGATTACGACTGCTGGCGGCCGCACAAGAAGCAAACAG
>MHYD01000057.1:4891-5134 GCA_001824645.1 Planctomycetes bacterium RBG_13_46_10 | reverse complement strand
GAGGAGGAAAACGCGATAAATCCCGAGATAAAGAAGGGAAGATTAATGGCTGCGGAGGCAAGCGCTGAAAATAAGCAGCTTAGAAAAGAGTCGGAGAAGCTAAGCAAAGAACTCAACAAACAAAAGGAACTGCTTGCGAAATGCCTTCAGGAGAAGAAAGAACAACTCGCACAATGCCTGCAAGACAAGAAGGTTTCAGAAGAACGGCTGCAGACGGTCGCCGACAAGCGATTACAGAAGTCC
>MHYD01000057.1:4481-4818 GCA_001824645.1 Planctomycetes bacterium RBG_13_46_10 | reverse complement strand
TTAAATACCTGAGCGATTCAGGAGAAATCAGAAAATTAGAGCAAGAGTCGCAGAAAACCATCAACGAGCTGACGGAATCTGTAACTAAAGACCTCGAAAAAATCACGAAACTCCAGGAAGAAAACGAGAGACTTAAAGCGGAAATAGCGGAACTTAAAAAGAATTAGAAAATCTTAGGGAGTGGTATTTCAGGGACAGACTTTCTGAACGGCCTGTGTGCAGTCGGGCAATTTTTCATCGGGGTAATGTTTCTGCAATGCCGCTGCGACGAGGGCGACGAACATAGGATGAGGTCTTAAGGGGCGGCTAGTCAAACAGGGGTGAGCCTGAGTAGCCA
>MHYD01000057.1:3408-4457 GCA_001824645.1 Planctomycetes bacterium RBG_13_46_10 | reverse complement strand
CGAGAATTTGCATAATGGGCTGATTGGGGGCCTTGCCGGAAAAAACGAGGCCGGCTTTTTCCAACTGCTCGATATAGCGCGGGTCGACTTCATAACGATGTCTAAATCGCATCCTGACAGAGGCAGCTTCGCCGAAGAGTTTCGATGCGATGGTATCGGGTTTTAATTCTATGTCCCTGCCGCCAAGGCGCATATTTCCGCCAAGGGCTTCTATTTTCTTCTGTTCGGGCAGGATGTCGATTACCGGCTCGGGGCAATCGGGCTGAATTTCTGTTGAGTTGGCTTTTTTAAGGCCGCAGGCGCTACGGGCGAATTCGATGACAGCCATTTGAAAGCCGAAACACAAGCCGAGATAGGGCAGTTTGTTTTCTCTTGCGAATTTTATACAGGCGATTTTCCCTTCGGTGCCTCTTGTGCCGAAGCCGCCGGGGACAATGATGCCATCGACACCGGCCAGACGGCTGGCTGAATTGTCATCGGTAATGTCGGTTGTTTCAATCCATTTTATTTCCGGTTTGCAGCCGAGTGCGATGCCGGCGTGCTCAAGGGCGTTGATGATGGAGGCGTAACTGTCGCGGACTGCGGTGTATTTGCCGGTGATGCCAATGGTTATTTCGCGGTTTATGGAGTCGATTTTGTCGGTGAAGTCGCACCATCTGGCCCAGGCCTTGCGTTCGTGGCGGAGGTTGATTCTGTCTTCTATTTTGAGCAGACGCAGGACCTGGAAATCAAGGCCTGCGTCTCTAAGCATCGCAGGTATCGTATAAATGCTGGCGGAGTCGGGGAGACTGATTACCCTTTCGAGAGGGACGTTGCTATAAACGCTGATTTTCTGCCGGGCTTTTTCGGTAACGGCGTGGGTGGCCCTGCAGGCGATGATGTCGGGCTGAACGCCGAGCTGCATCAATTGTTTTATTCCGAGCTGGGCGGCTTTCGATTTTTGCTCGCCGAGGGTGGGCGGCTCCAAAATATAAGTTAAAGCAACGAAGCAGGAACTGTATGGGCCTTCTTCATAGGCAAGCTCACGCATCGCTTCGATGTAATAGGCG
>MHYD01000057.1:0-3315 GCA_001824645.1 Planctomycetes bacterium RBG_13_46_10 | reverse complement strand
CCGGTGACGTGGGGAATCATCTGGACGTCACGGCCGAGGTAGTCGCCGTGGCGTTCCTTGTTCAGGACGTCGTTGAAGATTTGGCCTGACGTGCAGAAGTTGGCCTTCGAGAGGTTCTGGTCGAGCATTCTTTCATAGGTGCCTAAATCCATATCGGTTTCCATGCCGTCGTCGAGGACGAAGACCTCGCCGTGGCGGAAGGGGTTGAGCGTGCCGGAGTCGATGTTCAAATAGCCCTCAAGCTTGATGGGGGTGACTTTGAGGCCTTTATCCTGCATAAGTTTTGCAAGGCAGGAAGAGAAAATTCCTTTTCCCAAGCCGCTCATTACAGTACCCATGACAAAGACGTAACGGGTCTTTCCTTTTTTATAACCAGGCGGTAGCGGTGAGAAAAATTCGCTATCGACGGAAACATCTCCAACGGAAGCCAATAAGTCCTTATCTTTCATGAGTTTCCTTTTTTGTTTTAAGCCGCTCTGCGGTTTTTTTATATCTTTTTACGAACTTTGCGTATTGGTCGGGGGTGTCGATGCCGTCACAGGTGTGTTTGACTTCGGTGACTAATATAGCGAAACCGTTTTCAATTGCACGCAATTGTTCGAGTTTTTCGATTTTTTCGAGAAGCGTCTGAGGCAGCTTGGTAATTTTCAGCAGAAAATCTTTTCGATAGGCGTATATGCCGAGATGACGCAGATAGTTTTTGACGTTTCCTACGCCGGAATTTTCCCTGTCATAAGGTATTACCGAGCGGGAAAAATAAATCGCCTGGTTATTTTTACCTATTATGGCCTTGACTATGTTCGGGTCGGAGATTTGGGCGGTGTTTTTGAAATCAGCGGCGAGAGTGGCCATCGGTGCATCGGGATTGTCGATTAAAAGCTGGGCGACCTTGTCGATATTAGCGGGGTCGATTTCGGGTTCATCGGCCTGGAGGTTAACGATAATGTCGATGTCGATATCAGCAACGGCTTCGGCGATGCGGTCGGTGCCGCTGGGACAATCGGGGCTGGTCAGGATACACTCGGCGCCGAAGGATTCGGCGGCGGCAACTATTCTTTCATCGTCGGCTGCTATTATTACTTTTTCGGGCAGTTTGGCTGCGCGGGCGCGCTCCCAGGTGTGCTGGATGAGGAATTTGCCTGTATCTTTGGCGAGAACTTTAGCGGGGAATCTGGTAGAACCGTAACGAGCAGGTATACAAGCTAAAACTTTCACAGAAAAACCTTCCCGGCAGCTGGACCTATAAAAATCACTGCCGAAGTATATTAGGCAAAACAAAAGACTTTGTCAATGGTGAAAATATTTTCTTTGCGATTTGGTATTGACAGAAATGGGAAGATGTGTTAGAATGGTATAATGCAAATTAACCGAATCAATTTGTTTGGTTGGTGGCGTCCTGCGGAATAGAACCGGCAGGCGGCGGTAATTTGCTGTAAAAATATATTAAGATACATTTTATAAGGCGGCCTGTTGGAAAAACAGGCCGCTTTTTTTGTTTGTATTTATAAGGGTTTGCGGATAAAAATTGCGATAAGAGGTAGAAAATATGGATGATTACAGAGGAATAATAGCTAATGCCAAAGCAGGGCAAATCGTGCCGATAGTCAGGGAGATAGAGATTGACGAGCCGGTGGATTTCTTTGCCAAGATGAGCGACTACGGGCGGAGCAAGAATTGCGCCCTGCTGGAGGCAAGCGATTATTCAGCGGAAAACGCGATGAGTTTGGGGACGGCAAAGCCGGCACTTTATGTTACCGGAACCGGGGCCGATTTTAAGATTGTCGCATTGAGCAACACCGGCAGGCGGATGTTAGGGTACTTGGCCGGCAAGAAGAAGAAAATCTTCGGTTTTTGCGAATCGGTTGAGTTCGGGGCGGAGGCGATTACCGGCCGGATTAAACAAGGCGAAAAAGTGATAGATGAGCAGTCGCGGCTGCAAAGCACGAACCAGATGGACGTCCTGCGGGCGGTCGCATTCAGTTTCAGCCTGGCGAGCAAGCCATTCCGAGTAACGTGCGGACTGCTGGGGGCGATAAGCTACGATTTTATAGACCAGTTTGAGAAGCTGCCATCAAGCGGAGAAGATTTGCTCGGTAATCCTGATTACGAATTTTATTTTGCCGACAATATCTTTCTGTGCGACCACAAACAAAATAAATGCTACGTGATAGTCAACTGCGTGATAACCAACGGCGACCGTGAAGCGGTAGTATCCGAGGCGAAGGAGCGATTCGAATACTATTTCAATATGGCAAGGGCGAATACTCCGAAGGGACAAAAATATAAGGGAACGCTGTCTGCCGCCTCAACCGATACGAACCAGGAAGCATACGAGAAAATGGTCCGCGACGCGAAGCAGCACATCATCGACGGCGATATTTTCCAGGTGGTGTTGAGCAGGACGAAGATAGAGCCATGTCCCGATGAGCCGCTGGATGTTTACAAGCGATTGAGGAAACTGAATCCTTCGCCATATATGTTCTATCTGAATACGCCGAGCACGATACTAATGGGGTCAAGCCCTGAGCTTAACCTGCGGGTAAGCGGAGGCAAAAAACGGGATGTAGAGATTCGGCCTATAGCCGGCACCAAGCCGCGAGGGCGGGTCGGGGACAAAATCGATGCGGACACCGATTTCAGATACGAGGCGGAGCTGAAGCTCGACCATAAAGAGCTGGCGGAGCATATAATGCTGGTTGATTTGGCGAGGAACGATATTGCGAGGGTGGCGGAGCCGGGAAGCAGAATTGTTACGGAGCTTTTGACGGCCGAGAAATACTCTGCGGTGCAACATCTGGTAAGCAACGTCAAGGGGACGCTGGCGAAAGGGCTCGATGCGCTAAGCGCGTATCTTGCGACGATGAATATGGGGACGCTTACGGGCGCTCCGAAGATAGAGGCGATGAAAATAATCCGCAAGCTGGAAAGAACCAAACGCGGGTACTACGGCGGGGCAGTCGGCGAACTGACGGTGGACGGCCAATTCGACAGCTGTATTACCATAAGGAGTTTACAGGTAAAGGACCATACAGCTTATATCCGGGCTGGCGCCGGCATAGTATATGACAGCGTTCCAAAAACCGAATTTGAGGAAACCGAGCACAAAGCAAACTCCTGCATGCGTGCTGTTTACGGGAAGTAAAAAGATTATGGCAGAAAAAAAGAGAAAAGTTTTGTTTATCGATAACTTTGATTCATTCACATATAACCTGGTGGATGATTTCTGCAAGCGTGACTGCAACGCGAAAGTTTACAGAGCCGATACCAAAATCGATGAGCTCAAACGGGTAGTTGATGAATTCGTCCCCGACCTTA
>MHYD01000056.1:19460-24889 GCA_001824645.1 Planctomycetes bacterium RBG_13_46_10 | reverse complement strand
CGAATAAGTTGGTTAAATAAGGAATGGGACGAATTATGGTCTGCAAAGCCTTTGGCGGCCTGAAAAATCTACCTACAAACAGCAGGTGCACCCGGCGTATTTTATCTCATACATTCTCGTTACTTTTCCAGGTTAAAACCGATAATATGTATTATTTTGTTCGTTATTATGCGAGAGTTAGACATTAAGCATCCCGGGAACCAGTTCTAAGAGAAGCTATCAAATTCCATCTTGTAAAATATGTTGGTAGTGATTATTCCGCTTTTGCTTATCGTTTTGTATATTTAAAGCAATTCAAACTTCCTCTGGTTCAGACCAGCCAAACATGACCATTCAATCTTCTCCTGTACAAACTGTCAGTTTTACTCTTGAGAGCCCTACAAGGAAAGGGACTGAATAAAAGGATTATGAAACTATCTGGAAATCTGATAAATTCATGAAACATTCTTGACAGGTTGTATTAGAGCTTATTATGTTATTTCAGGTATCAATTTGTTTTAAAATACGGAGAGCAATTGATATGAAATATTTGCGTTTTGTCTATGAATTCCTTAAATATCCAAAACAGGTGGGAACCTTTACTCAAAGCTCTAAAGCTCTGGCAAAGAAAATGGCAGAGCAAATTAACGGAAGCCCTTATATCGTCGAGTTCGGCGCAGGGACCGGTTCCGTTACAAAAGAAATACTCAAACGCCTCCCGGAGAATGGCCGACTGACATGCTTCGAAATCAACCCTGAGTTTTGCAGATGTTTAGAAAAAATCAGAGACTCCAGACTGAAGGTTATTAATGACGACGCAAGGAACTGTGAACATTATGTTAATAATCTGGATTGTATCGTATCAGGTTTACCTCTTGCATTGTTTAATAAATCGAAAAAGCAAAGTATTCTTTCCATAACAAGTAAATCAAAAAGATATATCCAGCTACAATATACCCCTTTTTTAGGCAAAAAAATGAAACGCTATTTTTCAGATGTGAAGCTGAAATTTGTATCCCGGAATCTTCCTCCTGCTTTTATTTATGTTTGTAGTGCCTCGCCGTAATAAATGAGGAAAAATCCAGCGATAAACACAGAGTTCTAGTCACCGGATGGGATTATAACAATGGCTAAAGCAATTATGCCAGCAAGGGTCCAAAAAAGAGACGGCTCAATCGTCAATTTCAATAAAGCAAAAATCAGAAATGCGGTCGGAAAGGCTGCCTTCGAGGTCTTAGGCCAAAAGGAAAAGGCTGAAGCTGTATCTCGCCGTGTCACCGATGCCGTTGTAAAAAAACTCTGCCAGGAATATAAAGGCAAAATCCCACATATCGAGAATATCCAGGACGCCGTTGAAGCCGTTTTAATGAATGAAGGCTATAACCATATCGCAAAAAGTTATATTCTATACCGGGAAAAACACAGCCAGTTACGCTTCGCCAAATCGGCGCTCGGCCTCGTAGATGACCTAAAGCTTTCTGTCAATACTATGGAAGTTTTAAAACGAAGGTATTTGTTGAAAGACGAAAACCAGAATATCATTGAAACACCAAGCGAGCTTTTTAGACGTGTAGCAAGCCATGTAGCTAAAGCTGAAGACAATTTTAAATCCGTCTTTAAAAGAGAAGATATTGAAGAGCGTTTTTATCAAATTATGGACAGCCTGCAGTTTATGCCAAACTCGCCTACCCTAATGAATGCCGGTACATCCTTCGGCCAGCTCTCCGCCTGCTTTGTGATTCCTGTGGAGGATTCGATAGAAGGGATATTTGAAGCTCTTGGCAATATGGCCAGGATACACCAGAGCGGCGGTGGGACAGGATTTAGCTTCTCCAAACTTAGGCCTAAATCAGATATCGTTCACTCTACCAAAGGCCAAGCCTCCGGGCCTGTTTCGTTTATGAGCATCTTCGACCGGGCCACCGCGGTAATTGTACAGGGCGGAAGGAGGCGAGGCGCAAATATGGGAATCCTGCGCTGCGATCACCCGGATATTATTGATTTTATCGAGGCCAAGATCGAATCCGGCAGATTCAGCAATTTTAATCTGTCGGTTGGCGTGACAGATAAATTCATGCGGGCGGTTAAAGAAAATAAAGAATTTGCCTTGATAAATCCGCGAACCGGCAAGGCTGTAAAAAAAATCAATGCCAGAGCAATATTCGATCTGATAACCAACGCAGCCTGGCGGACCGGCGACCCAGGACTGGTGTTTTTAGACGAAATAAACAGGCACAATCCAACACCCAAAATAGGCCAAATCGAGGCTACAAATCCTTGTGGAGAGCTGCCGCTATTACCGTATGAAAGCTGCAATCTGGCCTCGATAAATCTGGCCAAATTTGTAAAGCAAACTCAAAATTCGAAATTGGTGAATTGGCAAAAGCTCGCAGAGACAATTCAGTGGTCGATTCGATTTTTAGATAACGTGGTCGAAGTGAACAATTATCCGCTTGAGCAGATAAAACAGATAACATTAGCAAATCGAAAAATAGGCCTCGGCGTGATGGGCTTCGCGGATATGCTTATTTTGCTCGGGATTCCATATAACTCCAAAGAGGCTATCGATTTCGCCAAAAGATTGATGCGTTTTATCCATAGAGAATCAATAAAAGCATCGGCAGCCCTTGCCAAAGAAAGAGGGGTCTTTCCCAACTTCGCCAAATCAGTTTACGCAAAGAAAAATCTAAGATTGCGTAATGCGACGGTAAACACCATTGCACCGACGGGCACGATAAGCATCATAGCCGGCTGCTCAAGCGGTATCGAACCGCTCTTTGCAATAAGTTTTGTGCGAAATGTATTGTCGGGCACAAGGCTTTTTGAGACCAATCCATTATTCGAGGCTATTACCCAAAATAAAAATATTTACGATAAAGAAGTTTTGGCAGAAATTGCCAGGCAAGGCTCCCTGCAAAAAATAAAACAAATTCCAAAAGATATAAAGAGGGTCTTTGTTACAGCCTTCGATATTAAGCCAAGGGAGCATGTTCTTATTCAGTCTGCGTTTCAAAAATACACCGATAATGCCGTTTCCAAGACTATAAATCTACCCAGTGACGCCACTGTAGAGGATGTAAAAAACATATACCTGCTGGCTCACAAGCTGAAATGCAAAGGAATCACCATTTACAGGTATGGTTCCAAGGCAGAGCAGGTGTTATCTTTCAGTCATAGTGCGGGCATCAGCAGCGAGCTTGTCACCGCATCTGCGGAGTATTCCGGCGGCTGTGTGACAGGAACATGCGTATTTTAATAAATATTTAGCCCCCCAATTTATTGGGGGGTTCACATAAAATGCGAACTTAAAAATGGGAACTCTGAAAATAATCTCCGATAACGGCAAGCCCTTCAGCGATCGCATAGAAGCCGGACAGTTATTGGCGAAACAATTACAGGAGCATCGCGGCCAAAAGACAGCAGTACTGGGCATTCCCCGCGGCGGAGTCATTATCGCCCAGCAGCTCGCAATCGAGCTGGAGGCCGATTTAGATATTGTGCTAGCGCATAAGCTGGGAGCGCCGGGCAACCCCGAACTGGCAATTGGAGCCGTTTGTGAGGACGGCAAACTTTTTATTGATGATAGCATAAGCTCCTGCGTATGTGCCGACCAGAACTATATCAGGAAAGAGAAAACACAGCAGCTAAAGGAAATTGCCCGGAGGATTGAACTGTACCGTAAGGTACTTCCGAAGCTTTCCTTGAAATCAAGAATAGTAATTATTACAGATGACGGCGTAGCAACCGGTGCCACAATGCTGGCGGCGTTATGGGCTGTTCGACAGGAAAAACCAAAAAAGATAATAGCGGCTTTACCGATTGGGCCGATGGACTCATTAGAAAAACTATCCGAAGATGCGGATGAGGTTATATGTCTGCAATCACCGCCATATTTCGCCGCACTTAGCCAGTTTTATTTGTATTTCACGCAGGTAGAAGACCAAGAGCTGCTACAAATCCTCATCGCCGAAAGCAAACGAAGAAACACAATGTGAACCCCGCAGTGAACTGCGGGGCTAAATATATTTTGTATTTAGCCCCCCAATTTATTGGGGGGTTATCCTTATCTTTAATATTTTTCATTTTTTTGTCGCAAAAATATTCCCAGCATCACTATATAGTGAAAACACAAATCTTGCCCCCGTGTAGGCGGGGGTTTGAGAGAATTTTCGAGGTGTGGGAATGACTGAAACTGATAAATCCACCCAAAATATGGCGGACAAGTATTACATAGATCGTTGTTTGGATGGCCATCCGGACGATTTTCGCTATCTTGTGCGTCGCTACCAGGCGATTCTGTTGGCCCATTTGGCAGGAAAATTGGGCAGTAAAGATAAGGCGGAAGAGGCTGCACAGGAAAGTCTTGTGCGGGCCTACTTCAAGATGGACAGCCTACAAAAGCCCGACTTGTTCTACTCCTGGCTGCTTGGTATAGCCGACAACGTAGCAAAAGAGCACCAAAGAAATGAACAAATCAGGCGACAGCGGGAAATCATACGCTCTTTTTCACAACAGGCACCACAGCCGGAGCTTTCTCAGGATTTCGCTCTCGAAGCAGCAATTGCCGATTTGGCTGAGCCGTATCGAAAAATGATTTTGCTTCGATATTATGGCCAGCATTCCTGTAATAAAATCGCCGAACAGCTTGATATGCCTCTCGGAACGGTCACAAAAACTTTGTCACGTGCATACGCTATGCTGCGAAACTCTTTGCAGCAGGAACAAGCGGAAGTTTATCCGCCGCAGGCGGACTTATGAGGTGTAAAAATGAACTGCGCAGAATATAAAGAACTATTAGTAGCCTACATCGAAGACCTTCTGGATGAGACGCAAAAACATTCAGTCGCGGAACACTTGAAAAGCTGTGCTTCCTGCAGGGCAGAGCTTGAAGAGGTACGCAACCTCCAGGGTCGGCTTGTCAAAAACGGCAACACACTGACTCAGAGCAATCTTGAAGATGTTGTATTGGACCGAATCATCCGGGAGCAAAATGTCAGGCTTAAAACATCAACCTGTGGTGAGCCTGTCGAATCCACCAAAATTAGCACAAGTCTAAAGATAAGGAGACTAATTATGAAAAGTCCAATTATAAAATTAGCCGCAGCAGCGGTGATTATTATTGCAGTGCTGGTAGGTCTAAATCCATTTAAAAATACCATCACTTTTGCTGATGTAATTAAGCCCATCCTGAATGCCAAGACGGTAATTTTTGACTACGTTATTGGCGGCGAAGAAACAGGTTCGGTCATGCACAATATAGTCGTCGGCTCGAAAAACAGAAGAACATTCACAAATATGGATATTATCGCGATAATCGACCTTGATAATGCCAGGATGCTCACGTTAGACCCAAAGACTAAAGGTGCAGCTTATGTTAACATAGAAGGTCCTCTTAAAGAAAGAACCAAAAACTTATTAGAATTTATCCGAAAGGTCGTTACCGACCTTAA
>MHYD01000056.1:18410-19393 GCA_001824645.1 Planctomycetes bacterium RBG_13_46_10 | reverse complement strand
TTTTACTGAGCAGGATTTTATAACACTCCTTCGACTCTGGGTGGAGCATGCGTTCGGCGGTAACTTCCCGCAGAGTCTGAGTGCTTCAGAACTGATCAACCAAGCTAATGCGATAGGAGAGAAAATAGATCAATTGAACATTTCGGATGACCAGAAGACGCAGCTTGGCATAACAATGGGACGCGGAATGATGTTCTTCGGGCAGCTCGACCCGATGGGAACCATCTGGCACTATGCCGGAAACGGCGTAAAACTCGGCGATGCTAACAAGGCCGTATTCTGGTATCAGCCGAAAGGCTTAGCGACCTACCGCGTAATCTACGGCGATTTGAGCGTTAAGGATGTTGCACCGACTGATTTGCCAAAGTAAATTCAGGTTTTTTGTTCTGTTTAGCCGTCACCCCAGGGGTGACGGTTTTTTTTTCTCCCAAAAATTTAATTTTTAGCGCACATTTTAAGGGTAAAATTACACTTAACTTATATACAGAAGTGGTTCGACAGGCTCACCACCATGAGCGTAGTCAAAGGGCTGATATCGGCAAAAGTTTTTGAATTAATAGGCATGAGATGACGTTAAGAACACAGGAACTATCTGATGCACAGTTAGCAGAAGCAGCCCGGAATGGCCATTTAGAAAGCTTTGGTGCTCTTTATCAACGTTATTACAGCTCGATGGTCGCATTGGCTTATTCAACACTTGGTGATAAAGAACTCGCCATTGACGCGGCCCAGGAAACATTTGTTTTAGCCTGCGGCAAGATAGAAAGCTTGAAAAGTAAAGATAAATTCGGCGCCTGGCTGGCCGGTATATGCAGGAATGTTTCAAGGCAGGTACTAAGAACAAAAGCAAAAATTACTAAATCGATTACTAATAAATCTGCTGATAAAATTTACGATGAAGAATATCGAAAAGAAATGGTGAACCTTGCAGTTCAAAAGCTAAAACCTGCCGAAAAAGAGCTGATTGTCCTGCGATACTATGA
>MHYD01000056.1:17399-18386 GCA_001824645.1 Planctomycetes bacterium RBG_13_46_10 | reverse complement strand
GGAAGAAACCAAGCCCGACTTCGAGAAGTGGAAACAGGAGCATCCGCAAGCCGTTGAAACGCTAACCTCGCGGGCAAAGCAGGAAACATCGGCTTACAAACGCCCGCTAATGATAAGGAATATAATTATGAAAAGTCCAATTATAAAATTAGCCGCAGCAGCGGTAATAATTATTGCAGTAACAGCAGGAATACTTCAATTTGGTGGTGGAACTGTAACATGGGCCAAGGTCGTCGAACCAATCCTGAGTGCACGGACCATCATCTGCGATATGATTATCGGCAGCGATGAAAATAATCCATCCATGCACGAAATCATCGTGGATTCACGAATCAGAAGAACCATGTCAAACATGCCGAATATGACCATGGTTATCGACCTGGACAAAGCAAATATGCTCCTTCTCAATTCCGAAGAAAAATCGGCAGAGTACATCAATATCCAAGGCGATCTCAAAGACAGAACGCAAAGTTTTGTCAATTTTCTTCGCAATATTGTTACGAAGCTGAAGGATAATCCAAATATCGAAAGTCTCGGCGAGCAAATTATTGACGGGCGCAAAGCGATCGGATTCACGGGCAGAGGTATGAACGAGGAAGTAACAATCTGGGCCGATGCCAAAACGGCCCTGCCGATACGAATATATATTCGAGTCGGACAGATGTGTGCCATCTTGAAGAACTTCGAACTGGATGTACCCGTAGATGACTCGCTAATCAGTATGGACGTGCCGCCGGGATACACACTGAAGGGCACTCAATTCGACCTCGGAAATGCAACTGAACAGGATTTCGTTGAAAGCCTTCGGGTCTGGGCAAAAGTTCTTGGGGATGGAACGTTCCCCGATGCTATCGGCACTGAGAACGCTATGAAAGAGGTACCGATGCTGGGACAGAAACTCGGTAAGCTGAATCTTTCGGAAGAGCAGGGGACACAAATGGGTATAGCCTTTGGAAAAGGTATGCTGTTCCACCAGATTATAGATAC
>MHYD01000056.1:14280-17389 GCA_001824645.1 Planctomycetes bacterium RBG_13_46_10 | reverse complement strand
GACTGGCACTATGCCGGTGCCGGTGTAAAGCTCGGCGATGCCAGCAAAGCAGTATTTCGGTACCAGCCGAAAGGTTCGACGACCTATCGTGTTATCTACGGCGACTTGAGCGTTAAAGATGTTGCACCGAGCAATTTACCGAAGTAAAAACTACGATTAAAAATAACATTTAACACAAAGGCTGAGCTTTCTTGCTCGGCCTTTTTTATGCGCTCGTGCAGGCAAAATCATGTTTTGAATGAACAAAATGTTAAAAAGTATTAAAAAATCTATTTTCTTTATAATAAAATAATACAGACAATCGTGATATTAATGACGAACGGTCGTTCTTAAGGTCAAATAGAAAGCTCGCAAATGATCGAAGATGAATTGCTTAAATGGAAATTCAAACGGGGCAGCAAAGATGCACTGCAACGAATCTATGAGAAATATCTCGATTATTTGCTGACATTGGCAATGGCTCTTTTAAATGATGCAGGCTCGGCTGAGGATGTTGTTCACGACGTCTTCGTTAACTTTGCGAAATCCGCAGGGCAATTCAAGCTGGCTGGGAGCCTGAAAGGCTACCTTGCAACTGCTGTTTGCAATCGTGCACGAGACCAGATGCGAGCAAACAGGCGACAGCCAGCCAGGTTAGATGAATCTGACCCTGCAATTTCAGGTTCCGACGACCCTGAACAATCGGTTATATACAGCGAAGAATCGCAACGTTTGAATGATGCGGTTGCTCAGCTTCCGCAGCAGCAGAGAGAAGTAGTAGTCCTGCATTTAAAAGGTGAAATGAAATTCAGAGAAATCGCTGAGCTGCAAGGCGAATCAGTCAATACGATTTTAGGCCGGTACCGGTACGGCTTAAATAAACTTCGGTCAATTTTATCCGCCGAAGGCGGATTAAGATGGTGAGGTGGAAAAATGAAACATAATGATAATATGGAAGAAAAAATTAAGAAAAAGTTGAATTTTACCGCCGGCGCTAAAATACGTGACCGAATCTTCGATGATGTTCTAAAAGCACAAGAAAATTCCAAGAAAACAATCACGGCTCTTAAAGAGCCGAATATATGGAGAATAATTATGAAAAGTCCAATTACAAAATTAGCCGCTGCGGCGGTGATAATATTAGCCGGGGTGCTGTCAATAATTGTTTGGAATAAGTCAATACCCACAGCTTACGCCCTTGAGCAGACGGTTCAGGCCAGCCACACTGTCCGCTACCTCCACATTAAGAGCTTCAAGCCAAATGAGGACGAACCGAAGGAGTTTTGGATTGAGTTTTACGAGGACGGAGAGGTCAAAAATGTACGTATGCACATGCCGGAATGGGATTCCCCTGAAGATGGAGCCAAAGTAACAGTATGGAAAGAAAACAAAGCACAAGTATGGTTCAAAAAGAAAAAAAGTTTGGTCACTTTCAGTGACAAAACCATCGCTGCCAATACTCTCGATTTCATAGAAGAACTTGACCCGAAGCTGGTTGTCGAACGTTTATATTATGCGCAACAGGCACAGGACCAAGTGAAGAT
Source organism: Planctomycetes bacterium RBG_13_46_10 (assembly GCA_001824645.1). GTDB lineage: Bacteria > Planctomycetota > Phycisphaerae > Sedimentisphaerales > Anaerobacaceae > RBG-13-46-10. The sequence goes on along the minus strand of MHYD01000056.1, from coordinate 15,866 downwards.
AGAGATTGACGAGCCTTCAAACAAGGCCAAGCCGATTGTAGTAACAGCAACCTGTTTGCCTGGAAGTTCAAGAGCTGGCTGGCGTGTGGTTCTATTTGTCGACCGGGCCACCAAACTTGTTACAGCCATCGAGTTCTACAAGCTAAAAGACGGCAAATACCAATACGTAGAACTGATTGAGTATTACGACTACAATCAGCCTATCGATGCAGAAATGTTCAGTTTGGATGATGATATTCCCGCGGATGTTATGCAGACTGACCAAACTACTCAAAAGATTGGTTTGGTACAGGGCGACCTTACTGATAAAGAAATTGCTGTCAAAGTAGTACGCGAGTTCTACGAGGCCTTGATTGCCAAGGACTATGCGAAGGCAGGTCAGCTTTATTCAGGTTTGCCGGCAGATAAAATCCGGGAAAAATGGGAGGAGCTGAAAGTTGTGCGGATAATTTCAATAGGCGAACCAGTACCACACCCGGATCCAGGAGTCGGCGGCTTCCAGGTGCCTTGCAAAATTGAGGTCGAGAGGGATGGGGCCAAATCAATTTATGAACCATATGGCCCTGGTGTTCGCCCGGTACACGGACAACCTGATCACTGGAACATTCATGGCGGAGTCAAATAAAGCAATCTGATTATCTCATCAATACTGTGCCACAAACAGGCCGGGTTGTTTGCCCGGCCTTTTTTATTCGTTATCAAACATCAATTTTTTTGCATTTGGGTATCTGGATATTCGTCTTTATAATGGTAACAGATTTAGGGAGCTTAGTTTTGGACGAACGTTCGGATGAAATTCTGGTTGCCGAGTCGTGTAAAGGCGACAAAAACGCCTACGCAGAGCTTGTCCAGCGCCATTACAGGCATGTTTTTGCAATGTGCTTTGGCATGCTTGCAAATGTTCACGACGCCGAAGACATCGCTCAGGACGCTATGCTCAAGGGCCTATCGAATATAGCGGAGCTCCGCCAAGGCATACAGTTCGGGCGTTGGATACTTCGAATAGCCGGTAATCTCTGCATCGACCTTATACGCCGGCGAAAACGCATAAAACGGGTCGATGCCGAACATCCGGCAATAGCTGAAAAGGCGTTAAACGAGAACCACGATATACACCATGCCATTGAGCGATTACCAAAAGAGCTTCGTGTGCCTTTAGTAATGTACTACTTTGAAAACAAAAATGCCAAAGCCATAGCTGAAAGGCTGAACATCTCCCACTCGGGAGCTTGTCAGAAAATCAGAACTGCAAGACAACAATTGCACGCCCTGCTTACGGAAAGGCTGTAGTATGAACAGCGATTGTGAAAAAATGAGAGATTTCATCGCCGACATGGTCACGGGGACATTATCGGAAGAAAATGCCGGGATATTAAATCAGCATATCGAACAATGTCCCGACTGCAGGAATTACGCACAGGCTCTTAAAGATGAAGATCTGTTACTAAGTGAATTGTTTAAAGATATTAATGGTGAAATGGCAAATCGGCAGCAGCGCGTTCTAAATGCAATCGAAGACTGCCGCCTGACCCAACAAAAGAACTCGATTTCGATATGGAGTATAATCATGAAAAGTAAAATTGTAA
>MHYD01000056.1:13485-14238 GCA_001824645.1 Planctomycetes bacterium RBG_13_46_10 | reverse complement strand
TTCTGTATCCATTTACCAGCGGTACACTGACTTTTGCCAAAGTGATCCAGCCCATCCTCAATGCTCAAACAGCAGTATTCGACATCATCATCGGTGATGAAACAGCAGGCGGGCCGGTCATCCACGATATGGTCATGGGCTCGCGGATTAGAAGAACTTTATCAAACATGCCTGATACTGTCAGCATTATTGACCTGGAAACGAGCAGGATTCTGGCGCTTACCATCCCCACAAAAGAGGCGGTCTATATCGACCTTAAAGGTCTGCCACCTGTCCCAAACTATATGGATGGATTGAGAAATCTCATCGCCAAGCTGCAGCAAGTTCCTAAATTCAAAGTCGAGGAGCTTGGGCAGCAGGATATTGCCGGCCAGAAATTAGTCGGCTTTCGGGCGAATCATCCTAAAGCTGTAATTACAATCTGGGCAGACCCTGCTACGGCACTACCTGTGCGGATTGAGCAGATGGAAAGACAAATGAAGGTTATATGCAAGAACATGCAGTTTGATGTGCCGATGGAAGAATCGTTATTCAGCATGGATATTCCCGAAGGTTATACGCAGCAGCAAATGGGACTTGACCTGCAGGGTTCTACAGAGCAGGATTTCGTTGAAGGTCTGCGCATAAGGGCTGAAATGTCCGGAGACGGCCAATTCCCCGATGGCATCGCTGTCGAAGATTACCTCAAGCAGGCACCGGCTATTGGCCAAAAGTGTGAGGAGCTGAAACTATCAAAGGAAGAACAAAACGAGC
>MHYD01000056.1:12502-13463 GCA_001824645.1 Planctomycetes bacterium RBG_13_46_10 | reverse complement strand
TCTGCTGTTCATTCGATTCTTCAAAGGCCAAGGTGAATGGCACTATGCCGGAAAAGGCATAAAGCTCGGTGATGCTGATAAAGCAATATTCTGGTATCAGCCGAAAGACTCGCAGACTTACCGCGTTATCTACGGTGATTTAAGCGTCAAAGATGTTGCACCTGAGAACCTACCGAAGTAAGTTAATAATTTTAATCTGTGTTTCGATTGGCCGTCATCTCTATGGTGACGGCTTTTTTATTTGTAACTGAAGAATTTTTTTTGTCGTACCGGTAATCCTGGCTTGCTCGCTCATCCGAACCGGCCAGACCCAGAGTATCTTTTCCACATCGGCAACAATAAGCACATTCGTCCTCACTTCCTGCGGAATCCTTGCAGCAGTCAGAAATTTGCCGACCCTTTTCTCTGCTTTCAAACCCAACGGCCAGAATTTGTCACCAGCCTGCCGAGGGCGGACAATTAGCGGAAGTTTAAGTTTATCTAAATCGAAGCGCTCAGTAAATTTCAAAGGTAACCCCGCAATAAATTGTGTGGCTAAATATGTTGCTTCTATCAAATATTGGCCGAACTGTGTCCGTCCGGGAATCTCTAATTCGACACTTTTAAGGATTTTATCGCTGTGAACAGTTCTGTTCTCGCACCACGAAAAAATCAATTTTTCATATTCACGTTTAACTATAAACCTGCCAGGCAGTTCGATTTTTCTGTCGATAGCATTTTGTTTTGCCAAGCGTAGAATCCTTTCATAATGTTGTTGAGACAAATTTCTCTCACCGCTACCCAGAGCCGTTAAGCAACGCCTGATAAGCTCAACCCTAACCGGCTCCGGCTCCGATTGAAAGACTTTCAAATCAAGCTCTAAATAATCCTCTGCTGGCTTTGCCGCTTTAGACCATATTTTCTCCGCCCGACCACAAACAAGACCATAAAATCGCTGGGCTGCACGAGACAAACTAAACAA
>MHYD01000056.1:10785-12448 GCA_001824645.1 Planctomycetes bacterium RBG_13_46_10 | reverse complement strand
CCGCTGTAAAACAGTCTCGGCGTTGTCGTTCATCTGGTGTCCGGTAACTATACAACTGCAACCGTTTGCCCCGGCAATATCAAGCATGGCATTAATCCTCATCTTTCGTGCCGCTGTCTCAATCGAAAGTTTTTCACGACGTGCCAAATTACACACATCCACACGCTTTGTAAATACAGGTATATTTAATGCGGCTGCCTGCTCGGTAACAAAACTTTCATCCTTGTCGGCTTCGGCACCTCTTAACTGATGATTTATATGGGCGCAGAACAGATCAACTTTTAAAACCTTCTCGGTTTGAAGAGCGCATATTGTATATAGAAGCGCTGTTGAATCGGCCCCGCCGGAGACACCCAATAAAATTCTTTCCGCTGGGGTGATAAGCTTACCTTCTTTTATAAAATCGGCGACTTTTTTCTCAAAACCTGCTTTCACTTTTCTCATAAAAAATGGGCCTGATTATTGCCAGGCCCATCGCTATTATATAAAAGTTTTACTTATTTTCTGATCAATATTATTTAGCACCTACCTTGCCTGTTTAGTGAGCTCTCTGATTCGCCTTTCTGCATAACTCTTCATTTCGTAATTTTGCGAGCTTTCCTTTTCCAGGGCCAGTTGATAAAGCTCCAATGCCTCAGCTCTGCGGTGAAGGCGTTTGTCTAACATAAATGCCGCTCTGAACCGTGCGGGATGCGGCGTCTCTGAATTCCACTGGTAAGCCCTTTGGTAACATAAAAATGCGATAGTATAATCCTGAAAATAGTTGTAAATCTCACCGGACTTGAAGGCCGCATCATCAATTTTATCGCTGGTAGGATACTTTTTTATCACCTGGCTATACTTATCCAGCGCCAATCGCAGTAAGTTGTCATCTTTAAAAAGAACCAGCTGCTCTGCCTTTGTCTGAAGCATCACCGCCTCTTCGTATAGTTTGTCCGCTTCTGGAATGGATGTGTTTGCTGTCAGGTTCGCCCCGGCAGCTTCGGCCTCCACAACATATCTATATTTTGGGATGGTATCCAGGGCACGAAGCTCACTTTGAGCCCATTTTAACTTCACGTTGTTGCCTGTGTTGATATAGTGCTGTACCAGCATTGCAAGGCTCTGCCTATAAGCCTGCCGGTTGGTTACTACCTGCTCGACTATATCAATCTCACCGGAAACCTTTTGTGTAATTACAGAAGAACCAGCCTGTGTGGGTACGAGCTGGCTCTTGCCGCCGTCATACGTTTGACAGCCTGCCAATATATTTACCAGGATTATAAGAGCTGTGGTTAAAGCTATCCTTGCCATAATGTTCTCCTTTCAACATTTTGACACCTGAGAACCTTCAGATGCGCATTATAACTCAACAGAATAATCAATTATCAATTGAACTCCTGCTCGTCAAGGAAAAACATCCAAAAATATTAAGCATCTTTGCTGTTCTTTGTCTTTCGCTTAAACACGATTGAACAGGGACAGCCATTAAGTGTATAATAAAACATCGTAAATCGGTAAACGTATAACGAATTCATTAGAAACCTACAAATGAATAACGAACGTTCCTGGACATCTGATGAAATCTTAAGAATGGTCAGAGCATTTCAACCTGCGTGTGTGCTTGTCGCTGCCGCTGAGCTGGATATTTTTACCATTCTGAACAAAAGGTCGATGACAGCCA
>MHYD01000056.1:9553-10778 GCA_001824645.1 Planctomycetes bacterium RBG_13_46_10 | reverse complement strand
AGCCGATAAACTTCATTGCAACCGGCGGGCAATAACCATTCTGCTCGATGCACTTGCTGCGCTGGGCTTTTTAGCCAAACAAAATAATAAATACAGTATCCCTCCTGAAATAGCTGAAATATTAACTGAAGAAGGCAAATATAATACACTTCCTGCTGTGCGCCATCTGGGCAACTGTCTCGCCCGCTGGGTTCAACTGGCTAAGGTGATACGAACCGGAAAACCAGCAGAGCGAGCATCAAGTATCCGCGGCGCCGAGGCCGACATAGCTGCTTTTATAGGGGCGATGGAAAACTTCTCCGCTCCTATCGCCGATGCGATTATCGACAAGCTGTGTCCCCTGACATTTCATCATCTACTCGATATCGCAGGAGCGTCCGGCACATGGACAATCGCATTTCTCCACGCAGCCCCGGAAGCTACAGCAACATTGTTCGACCTGCCGGAGGTGATACCGATGGCCCGCCGATATATTGCCGATGCAGGCTTCAGCGACCGTATTAAACTTATAGCAGGTGACTATTATCAAGACGAGCTTCCAGACGGTTCGGATTTTGCCTGGCTAAGTGCCATAGCCCATCAAAATTCCAGAGAGCAAAATCGCGTGCTGTTTTCTAAAATTTACAACGCTTTACAGAAGACCGGCGTTCTGGTAATACGTGACGTTGTTATGGCTGAATCCCGTACAAAACCGCAGGCCGGTGCCTTGTTCGCAATCAATATGCTGGTCTCAACAGAAGGCGGCGGGACATATACCTTCGACGAATTCCGAGAAGACCTCTTACGGGCCGGTTTTAAAAAGGTGACCTTGATACACAAAGATAAAGCTATGAATTCCCTAATCAGTGCCCAAAAAGTATTGTGAGAAGATGACCTTGCTGAAATTAAGCCGGGTCGAAGGAAAGGTTTATTATGACCACAAAAAGAAAACACTTACTGGGATTTGCAATCTTAGCAATAGTATTTTCTGGTTACTTCTATGTGGATGTACAAGCAGCCACCGGCATACCTTATCTTGTCAAAAAAGGCCCGGCCACTCAATTGCTCGTCGATGGCAGACCGTTCTTAGTTCTGGCGGGAGAGCTGCACAATTCCAGCTCTTCAAGTCTTGAGTATATGAAGCCGATATGGCCAAAACTGAAACAGATGAATCTCAACACCGTCCTGGCGGTTGTCTCATGGGACCTGATGGAGCCTGAGGAGGGCAAATTTGACTTCACTTTAG
>MHYD01000056.1:8939-9535 GCA_001824645.1 Planctomycetes bacterium RBG_13_46_10 | reverse complement strand
AAGCCAGACTTTACGATTTGCACCTTGTTATTCTTTGGTTTGGAAGCTGGAAAAACGGCATCTCACACTATGTCCCTGACTGGGTCAAAAAGGATACTAAACGATTTCCCCGCGTGCGGATTGCAAACGGCAAAAATCCTGTGGTGAGCCTGTCGAATCCAATCGAGGTCCTCTCTACCTTAAGCGAAGCGAGCCGAGAAGCTGATGCCCGCGCATTTGCAGCACTCATGCGGCATATTCGTGAAATTGATTCCCAGAAACATACGGTCATTATGATACAGGTCCAAAATGAGGTAGGCGTTTTAGGTGATTCGCGTGACCGCTGTGACGCAGCTAACGCTGCTTTTACCGGGGCGGTACCTGAGCAGCTTATGCAATACCTGATTAAAAATAAAGACAGCTTATTACCCGAATTGAAAGATGTCTGGTCAACAACAGGGTTTAAAAAGGCCGGCACATGGCAGGAAGTTTTCGGCGAGGGTGTCAAAGCGGATGAAATTTTTATGGCGTGGAACTATGCCCGCTACGTTAACCGGGTGGCGGAGGCCGGCAAAAAAGAATATCCTCTGCCGATGTTTGTCAATGCGTGGATTATC
>MHYD01000056.1:7598-8906 GCA_001824645.1 Planctomycetes bacterium RBG_13_46_10 | reverse complement strand
AGCGGCGGCCCACAGGCACACAACCACGACATCTGGCGGGCTGGCGCACCAAATATTGATATTTTAGCGCCGGATATTTACCTGCTGAATTTTACCGAGATTTGTGACATGTACACTCGCAGCGGCAATCCGCTATTTGTACCCGAATCCAGGGCCGGTGCCCAGGGCGCTGCGAACTTGTTCTATGCTGTCGGACATCACAATGCTATCGGTTATTCGCCGTTCGGTATAGACAGCAGAATTACGGACCCTTTGAATGACCCGGTTGTCAAGAGTTATAAGGTGCTGGCACAACTGTCACCTCTGATATTAGAGCATCAGGGTACTGATGCTATTGCCGGCGTTGTGCTTAACAAAGACACCCCCGCCCAGAAACTCTCATTAGGAGGATACACGTTGGAGGTCGACCGCAGAGCCCAGCGCTTTTTCTCATCTGTGCCGGACCTCGGATATTGTCTTATTTTGTCGCCAGTACCGGATGAGTTCATAGTAGCTGGAACTGATATACAGATTACATTCTTCTCCGACACTGCCGGCTCTGGAATGGTCGGACTTGCCTCCGTGTATGAAGGTGAATATACCAATGGCCGCTGGATTGCCGGTCGCAAGCTCAATGGCGATGATATTATGCTGAATTACCACTTAGACCAGATGGCTGCGGAAAACAGAACCGGCAGTGTTGTTCGGATACAGGACGGTCCCTCCATCCGGCGCATCAAGCTGTATAGATTCTAATGGATTCGATACTTGTCGAGCATCAAGTATCGAGGATAGAGTCAAATCATTAAAAGGCTGACGGCCATTATCAGCATACCCAGGATTATACCTGCAATTACCAGGTGTCCGTGACCGTAACGATGAGCCATCGGCAGCAATTCATCGAGCGATATATATACCATAACTCCTGCGACAAAGGCTAAAGTTGCTGCAAGCACTGCCGGTGTTAAAAACGGCAGCAATATTAAGTAACCGATTACAGCGCCGACCGGCTCGGATATGCCGGAAAGAAAAGAGTAAAAGAATGCTTTGTTCTTATTCGATGTGGCGTAAAAAATAGGTACGGATACGGCAATTCCCTCCGGAATGTTGTGGATAGCGATAGCTATTGCTATGAAGATGCCTAACCTTACATTGCTGAGCGCCGATGCAAACGTTGCAAGACCTTCGGGAAAATTATGAATGCCGATTGCTAATGCGGTAAGTAAGCCAGCCCTCATAAGATAATCATCCTTGAACGGCCCCGTAGGCTCATCAAGTCCTTTATATTCATGCGGATTTTCCGGCTCAGGTATGAGCAAATCTATAACG
>MHYD01000056.1:2315-7540 GCA_001824645.1 Planctomycetes bacterium RBG_13_46_10 | reverse complement strand
TAAAAGAGCCGGGAAGAAGCTCCATAAAAGAAATGTAAATCATCACGCCGGCTGATAAACCCAGTGAAAACGATAGATAGCTTATTCTCGGCTTTTTAATGAAGTAGGCGATTGCGCTGCCGATTCCGGTCGAAAGACCTGCAAATACCGTAAGCAGCAAAGCCCAGAGGATATTGCCTGATACATCCATGTCCCGCTCTAATTATACGAACCACAAATAAACCGCTCCCTAACGGTCGCGGCTCTGATTTTTTGACCTCCTATTCGACACGTTTTCTGCTTTCCTGGCAGAATTTGCCCATTAGCTCCATCGCTTGGTTCAATCTTTCCATTGAGCCATCCATTTTTGCGTATGCGTCAACAAGCTCCAATAATTCAGGTGCCGGCTCTACGGAGCCATAATGATGCTCAACATTGGCTATAACAGCGTCAAGGCCGTACTCCATGGCTTTTGCCACGTAGGCCCTGCATACACCGATTTTCCGCCCCGGCAAATCGCGGACGCAATTACTTACGCCGAGCACACAATGTGCATCTTTCATTTTCGGGTCACTTTTTATCTTTTTTATCGTCTCAAACGCGCGATAGGTATAACCCGGCACGCCCGGCTCCATCGGCATATCTATTGCCAGCGGAAATACGGTCGAATCAAAATAAATCTGGCTCGGCTTAAAGCCGTATTTACCTACAGCCATGTCAAAAATTTGTTGTGCCAAAGAATATAATTCGTCAACCGAGTGTGAACCGCCCGGGCCTGTTGGTTTTTCTTCGCTCATCAAAAGACCAATGAACGCGAAGTCAAAATCCTGCCCGCCGGACGAGCCTCTGGGCAGGCGGGCCTTCTTAAGCGGCAGCATCTTATCTATCGTATAAACTTTGACCGAATTCACAAGCGGCTGTGTCACCTTCTGCTCGGTATCGTACCATTCTTTCAAACCCGCTACCAAGACATCGTCGTTACTACTATCGATGCAAACCGGCACGCCATTGCCCCACTTGCGAACAAGTTTGACATATTGGCGCATCATATCAACTGCCAACTGCGGCTCGTCCTCACCGAAGGCATCGAGATTGACCGCTATATAATCGGCCCCCCCTGTCCTTCGACCCGGCTCAGGACGGGCTGCCTGCAATTCAATCAGGGATATAATATAATCCAGCGGTTTGCTCGACGCTGAATATGCGTCAGGCCCAAGCCCAACTAATTGCCTCATTACCTCAGCAGTCTTCGGAATCGAGGCATGAATTGATTCGCCGATAACAATCAACGGCTTTTTTGTCTTTGTTTTTTGGTTTTGCATTGCTCCATCATTTCTATAAATTGCTGGAAAAGATAGTTCGAATCATGGGGGCCTGGCGAGGCTTCCGGATGATACTGTACAGCAAAAGCGGCAAGCCCAACACAGCGAATCCCCTCAACAGTATTGTCATTAAGGTTTATATGTGTCAACTCAACATCTTTTCTTTTCAAAGAATCCATATCCACACAGAATCCGTGGTTCTGGCACGTAATTTCAATCTGCTTTGTTTGCAGATTCTTGACCGGATGATTCGCCCCACGGTGGCCGAATTTGAGTTTATAGGTTTTTGCACCAAGCGCCAAGGCCAAAAGCTGATGGCCGAGACAAATCCCAAATATAGGCACTTTGCCCAAAAGCTGCTGCACGGTCTCGATAGCGTAACTTACCGCCGCCGGGTCACCCGGGCCGTTGCTCAAAAATACTCCATCGGGCTTGCGAGACAGAACTTCCTTCGCCAACGTTTGTGCCGGCACAACATAGACCTCACAGCCGTGCGAGCGAAGCAGCCTTAAGATATTATATTTGGCGCCGTAATCAAAAGCCACCACCTTATATTTTTTTGGTGGTTTGAACTGTTGATTGCTTAATATATCAACTACACCTTCTTCCCAATGATACGGTTTTTTGCAGGTGACATCTCTTACTATGTCCCTTCCTACAAGGCCGGGATATTCCTGAAGCTTCTTTTGTAATTTTTTAGCTTCGAGCTCCGTCGAGGAGATAATGCCTCTCATCGCACCCTGTGTTCGGATATGTTTTACAAGCGCCCGAGTATCGATACCTTCCAGGCCGATGACATTATTCTTTTTTAGATAATCACTCAGCGATTTTTTGCTTCTAAAATTGCTTGGGATGCAATTTTCCTTAACAATAAAGCCTCGGGCATAAACTTTCCGCGATTCCCAGTCCCGCGGATTGGTTCCGACGTTGCCGATTAAGGGATACGTCATAGTAATTATCTGTTCGTGATACGATGGGTCGGTTGTTATCTCCTGATAACCGGTCATGCTCGTATTGAATACCACTTCACCGCACCGCTGTCCCTCGGCACCGAATGAGGTGCCTTCAAAGATAGCGCCGTCTTCCAGTAGTAAAACTGCTTTAGTTTGTTTTTTTGCCATATTATCGATAATACAATTGAATAGGTTTTACATTAATCTTCCTTTGCTTCAACGCTTCGATAGCTAAAACTGTCGCTTCCGCACCTCTCATTGTTGTCACATAAGGCACACATCTTTCAATTGCACTTCTTCTTATTGAAAACGAGTCCCTTATCGACTGCTTTCCAATAGTCGTATTGATAATCAAACCGATTTCGCCGTTTATTATAGAATCAACAATATTGGGACGTCCCTCAGACATCTTTAATGCAAATTCTGACGGGATATTGTTATGGATAAACTCGATGCATGTGCCCTTCGTGGCTATAATCTTAAAGCCCATCTCGTGTAGCTTGCGGGCAAAACCAACTGCTGTTTTTTTGTCGCTGTCTTTAACACTGAAAAGGACATTGCCGGCAGTCGGAAGGCTGTTGCCTGCCGCTATCTGTGACTTCGCATAAGCTATGCCGAAATCATCCGAAAGCCCCATTACCTCGCCTGTCGAAAGCATCTCCGGCCCAAGCAGCGTATCTACCCCCGGAAACTTCGAGAACGGAAACACCGCTTCCTTGACGGAATAATAATCGGGATGCACTTCTTTTGTGAAGCCCAGCTCACCCAGCGTCATACCCACCATGACTTTGGCAGCCAGCTTGGCTAAAGGAACGCCGATGGCTTTACTGACAAAGGGAACGGTTCGTGAGGCCCGCGGATTGACTTCGAGAATGTAAAGCTGCCCGTCTTTTATCGCGAATTGAATGTTCATAAGTCCCTTGACCTTCAGCGCCAGGGCCAGCAGCTTAGTTTGTCTCCTGATTTCTGCCAGGATTTTTTTATCCAAAGAGACCGGCGGAAGACAGCAGGCACTGTCACCGGAGTGAATGCCAGCCTGCTCGATATGTTCCATGATACCGCCGATAACAACAGTTTTCCCATCGCTTATCGCATCGACGTCCAGCTCTAAGGCATCGTCGAGGAATTTATCAATCAGGACTGGATGCTCGCCGGAAGCCTCGAAGGCTTCCGCTACACAATCCTTTAGCTCCTGCTCGTCATAAACAATATCCATCGCCCGCCCACCCAAGACAAAAGAAGGACGAACGAGAACCGGATAGCCTAATTTGTCGGCTGCTTTAAATGTTTCCTGGTACGTCAAAGCTGTTCCGCCGGCAGGTTGACGCAGCTTTAGTTTTTTTACAAGCTTGTTAAACCGCTTGCGGTCTTCCGCAAGGTCAATGCTGTCGGGCGAGGTGCCGATTATTTTCACACCCGCTCCTTCAAGCGGGACAGCCAGTTTCAACGGCGTTTGTCCCCCGAACTGCACAATCACGCCATAGGGATTTTCCTTCTCTACAATCGACATCACATCCTCAAAGGTAAGCGGCTCAAAATAAAGTCTGTCGGAGGTATCATAGTCCGTGCTCACTGTCTCAGGATTGCAGTTGACCATTATTGATTCGACGCCAATCTCCCGCAGCGCAAAGGCAGCATGAACACAGCAGTAATCGAACTCGATCCCCTGGCCAATGCGGTTGGGGCCGCCGCCGAGAATGACAACCTTTTTTCTGCCGCTCGGATTTGCCTCACATTCCTTCTCAAAAGTCGAATATAAATATGGTGTTGTCGCCTCAAATTCAGCACCGCATGTATCGACGGTTTTATAAACCGCATTTATACCAAGCTCCTGCCGATGCTTGCGTAAATCCTGCTCTTTTACTTTCAACAAAGTTGCCAGGTACTTGTCACTAAAGCCGTACTCCTTCGCCTTTCTTAACTCGATACTTGATACCAACCCCGCAATAAATTGCGGGGCTAAATATTTAGCCCCCAAATTTATTTGGGGGTTTTTATCCAATCGAGATTTTATTTTTTCTTCAAACTGCACAATATCTTTTATGTTATTGAGGAACCACGGGTCTATTTTGGTCAGGTTGCAGATTTCATCTATCGCCATCTTCCTTCTTATGGCTTCAGCCACGTACCAGATTTTGTCCCAGTAGTTAAGACGGAGTTTATCTTTCAACTGGGCAGAAGATAAGTTTTTATCAATATGTCTGCCGTCTAAAGAATAGCGGTCGATTTCAAGTGACCTAATGGCTTTGCCGAACGCCTCTTTGAATGTCCTTCCGATAGCCATCGCCTCGCCGACCGATTTCATCTGAATAGTAAGCAGCGGCGATGTGCCGGGAAACTTCTCAAACGTAAAGCGAGGCCACTTGACAACGCAGTAGTCGATGGTCGGCTCAAAACAAGCCGGCGTCTTTTTGGTAATATCGTTGGAAATCTCATCCAGCGTGTATCCGACCGCAAGCAGCGAGGCAATCTTGGCGATGGGAAAGCCGGTCGCTTTGGAAGCAAGCGCGGAGCTGCGTGACACTCGCGGATTCATCTCGATAACATAAAGTTTGCCGTTATCCGGATGGACTGCAAACTGGATATTGGAGCCGCCGGTTTCCACACCGATTGCCCGTATAACTTTAATCGCTGCATCTCGCATTATCTGATATTCTTTATCGGTCAACGTCTGAGCGGGAGCAACTGTGATGCTATCGCCTGTGTGAATGCCCATCGGGTCGAGGTTTTCGATGGAGCAGACGATGACGACGTTGTCTTTTTTGTCCCGCATCACCTCCAGCTCAAATTCCTTCCAGCCGAGAACGGATTCTTCGACAAGGACGCTGTGTGCAGGAGAGGTATCAAGACCCCGTCGGATATAGTCCTTGTACTCGGCCATATTGTAGGCGACGTTGCCGCCGGTACCGCCCAGAGTATATGAAGGCCGGATAATAGCCGGCAGACCGACAACTTCGAGTATTTTTTCCGC
>MHYD01000056.1:2207-2301 GCA_001824645.1 Planctomycetes bacterium RBG_13_46_10 | reverse complement strand
GGGGCGCTCAGCGCGGATTATCTTCTCAACTATCTCCGGCGTAATCGGCTCGATATATGTTCGATGAGCCACTGCAGGGTCTGTCATTATCGTG
>MHYD01000056.1:0-2188 GCA_001824645.1 Planctomycetes bacterium RBG_13_46_10 | reverse complement strand
GGACGACCTTATAACCCTGTGCCCTTAATACCTTGCACGCCTGTGCGCCGGAATAATCAAATTCACAGGCCTGGCCGATGACAATCGGCCCAGAGCCTATGAGCAATATCTTCTTTATTGATTTATCTTTCGGCATTACAACTTCCAAACACCGTTATTTACCCCGTGAGATAACCAACTCACAGTTTTTTATTTCCGTCGATTCGACGCAAGATCGCCGGATTCGTGACGAACCCGCAAGAGTCCTATTTCACGGGGTGAACCCATACCGATTCCCCTTAATATACGTAAAACATGAGGAATCGTACATAATATATAGACCGTCAACCTAATCTGCAAGAGCAATTTCCTACTCGCCCTGCTGCAAATCCATTTCCGCTTGTTGTGAGCCTGCCTGCACTGAGCACTGTCGAAGTGTCGAAGGGTCGAATCCACCGTGGTCATTGCGAGGAGGCCCCGTTCTTGTTTTCGCAAGAAAACACGGAGGCCGACGTGGCAATCTCTTTTCCTGTTATCTCGACCGGAGGATCCCTTAGGGAGTCGGAGCGGAGAGATCTGCTTTTGGATTAAATTCAATTATCGTCCGCAGCCAGATGTCTCAACTTCGCTCAGCATGACAAACAAGGGGCTTTCCGAGCAAAGCACCAAATAACAACGTTTTTCTCTTGCAAAAGAGACGTATTCTTTTAGAATCTTGCTGGTTGAACATTATTTTTTTAAACAGAAGATAAAAAGCGAGTAAAAATGTTAATGAGTCAAGATCCGAACTCTATAATCGAATGTCTGAAGGCGATACCAGATTTGGTCTGGGGCGGAATAATCGGAGTCGTGGGAATAATTATCGGCGCATTGTTATCTTGGATACCTGTATTCCGGCAACTAAGGCACGATGCAAGAGAAAGAGAAAGAGAACGACAAATGTCTCTACGACGGGATGTCTATCTCTTTGCAACTCAAAAAATTGGTCAATTGCTTGGATATCTCACGAACTTTTACCAGACAGAAGAAGACCCACCTGAAGGGTACAACGAAGCAATAGAACAAATTCGTATAATCGGCAGTGATGAAACAATTGTAGCTATAAACAAATTCAACGACCACATGGTCGATGCTTTCTCGGAACTTAGCCCTCAAAAAGAAGAAATCAGATTCTTAGAAGAGAGGGGTAAATTTGTGACAAGCCCCGAATTATTAAAACTAAAGAGCATAGTAGAAATAAAAGAAAACCTTGAAAAGTTTAAAAAAGTTTTTGATGAAAAAATCAAACTAACTTATGAGCTTGCTGGTAAGTGTCAACAAAAGACCCAGTTAGCCGAGGAACTACTGACTCCTTTGGTTGTGGCAATTAGAAAAGAATTGAACACGCCATTCGATGAAAAGGCATACCGCGCAATGATGAAGATAAGCCATAGTAGATGGAGAGAGAACCTAGAAAAATACGCCACTTCTATGAAAGATGCGTATGAACACGGAATGCAAATATTACTGAAAGACGCTGACGTGCCAGAACTAGGCACAGGTACGAATGGCGATACTAGTCATACAGGTCAATGAAATAATTATGGACTTTTACTATTTTAGTTTCGTTCATAACGAACAGACCATGTGACGAAGAAAAAGCTTGCCCGCCTTAGCGAAAGCGACGGTGGGCAGGCCGAAGCTGAAAAGAAACAAAAATTGAAAAACTGAATAAGGTAACATGGATAGATAAACGTAATTATTTCACCTGCTTTATGTTTCTGCTCAGAGGCGAGTTTGAATATGTCCGCATTGGTGAAGATACCCGTGGGCAAGTTGTGCAAATATGAACCCTTTGTTGAAGCTCTAGCAGAGGGAGCCTTAATACCTTTTTGTGGAGCTGGCCTCTCTAACCAATGTCCGACTCATATTCCCCTTGCATGGGACCTAAAGAAAAGTATTTTTGAGAGTCTGTGCAAAGGTAATCAAATCCTTCACCAGATTTGTAAGAATTTCAGTTCGACTCGCTTAGGTGAATGGAGTCTGAGTCAATTACCGCTTGAATTTATACTTGAGGCCAGTTATGCGGAAGGCATGCGTAATTTTGATGTTATATTAGATTTCATGCGGGAGGCTGAAGAAAATTGGACGCACAATGACCTTACCCCATTTATTGTACCACTATGAATTGGAGTATCCAGCGTTAATCAATCCTGCCTCCACAGGCATG
>MHYD01000055.1:2581-5514 GCA_001824645.1 Planctomycetes bacterium RBG_13_46_10 | reverse complement strand
ATCTCTATACTGGCGTTGGATTTTGCACTGGCAGTGATTTTCAAAGCGATTTACAATACGTTCTGGCCTTTGAAAAGCCTTGTCGGATGAGAAAGTGCTTATAGAAGAGAGTTAAAGTGGTAAAAGCGGAAGACAATAAAGTTACGGCTGGAGGAAATGGTAACGGCGTAATCTTTATCAAGAACCTTACCAAGAGGTTTGGCGACAACCTTGTTCTGGATAATATAACGCTGTCGATAGAGAAGGGCAAGACGACGGTTGTAATCGGGCCGAGCGGATGCGGCAAGACTGTTTTGATAAAGAATTTCATAGTGCTGCTTAGGCCAAACTCTGGTGAAATTTATTTCAAGGACAGGCGGATTGATAATCTGCCCGACAGGGAATTAGACGAGGTCCGCACCCATTACGGTTTTCTTTTTCAGGGAGGGGCGTTGTTTGACAGTCTCAGCGTAGCCGAGAATATAATGTTTCCGATAACACAGCATCATAAAATTACCGATTGGAAAGAGGCTGATGAGATTGTAAAAGCCAAGCTTGCGATGGTCGGTCTTGACGGTTATCAGAATTACTATCCGGCGAAACTTTCGGGCGGACAGAAAAAAAGAGTTGCGCTGGCCAGGGCGATAGCGTTGAATCCGGAAGTGATTTTGTATGATGAGCCGACGACGGGACTGGACCCTATTCGCTCAGATATAATCAACGAGCTTATTTTAAAGCTGCAAAGAGAGCTTGGCGTTACGACGGTGGTAGTGACGCACGATATGACGAGCGCATACAAGATAGCGGACCGCGTTATTATGCTGCATAACGGCAAGATTATAGCCGACGGCGATGCCGAGCATATTCGTAATCATCCTCATCCGCAGGTTCAGCAGTTTATCAACGGCCAAGCAAGCGAGGATGACCTTGCGGTTCTGCGTGCGAGCAGCGATATTGCCAAGGCCCAATTCCTGCCTCGAGATTTTGAGGAAGACAGAAGCGATGCGCGAGAGAGCTGAGGACGTGGCGGGTGATTTGGCCAAGGTTGTGCGAGGAGATGTTTTCACCGACATATTACACAGGGCGGCGTACGCCAGCGATGCCAGCATTTATCAGATAATTCCCGGATGTGTCGTTGTGCCTTGCGATGCTGCAGACGTGGCGGCTGTTGTGAAATATGCCGGCGCTCACGGTATAGCGGTAGCTGCCCGCGGCGCAGGCAGCGGGGTGGCGGGCGAGTCGCTGTGCAGCGGTATAGTCTTCGATATGCGTCGGTATATGAACAGGATTATCAGCATTGAAGAGGACGGTGCGGCGGTGATTTGTGAGCCGGGGGTGGTGCTGGACGATTTGAATAATTACTTGGCGGGTTACGGGCGGAAAATCGGGCCTGACCCGTCGAGCGGTAATCGGGCGACGGTGGGGGGGTGCGTTGCCAATAATGCCACAGGTGCTCATTCGTTAGAATATGGATATATAGGCGACTATGTGGAGAGCGTCGAAGCGGTGCTGGCGGACGGCAGCGTGGTTGAATTCAGAAATGATTTCGACCCTAAGGAAGCGAGGGATGAGAAACTTGCTTCAATTGCGAAAGGATGCGTATCAGTCCTTTCAGGCAAAGAGGCTGTCATAGCCAAGGCGCTGCCCGGGACAAAGCGGAACCGCAGCGGGTATTCGATAGGCGGGATTTATCACGACGGGAAGATAGATTTGGCCCGGCTGATGGCGGGGTCAGAGGGGACATTGTGTGTTTTTACGAAAATCAAGCTCAGGACAGTCGCGCTGCCGAAGGCGAAGGGGCTGCTGCAGCTTGAGTTCGATTCGCTTGAGAATATGGCAAGGGCTGTGCCGATTGTTGTGGATAGCGGGGCATCGGCGTGCGAGCTTATGGACAGGACTTTGATTAATATGGCGACTGAGGCAATGCCGGAATACAGTGATGTTCTGCCTGCTGGTTGTGTCACCGCGCTTTTGGTTGAGCATACCAGCGAAACTGCGGAGCAGGTGCGAGAGAAAATAGAAGCTACCGACTTGAAGGTTGGGAGGCTGGCAAGCGGGCGTGAGATTATTTTTGAGCCGAAGCGGCAAAAGCGGCTGTGGAAGGCTCGCAAGGATGCGGCGGCGCTACTTGAGAGACGAAAAGGGAGAAGGCGTCCGATTCCGTTTGTTGAGGATGTTTCAGTCGAGAACAAACGGCTGGCGGAATACATTTCGGGTTTGGAGAAAATCGGAAGGCGGTATAATGTCGCGATGTCTTTTTATGGTCATGCCGGCGACGGCGAGCTTCACGTTCGGCCATACCTGGATTTAGGAGACCCGGCTGACGTGGAGAAGATGCGGTTGATTGCGAATGATGTCTTCGAGCTTGCGTGGTCGCTGGGGGGAACAATCAGCGGTGAGCATGCGGTAGGGCTGGTTAGGGCGGCTTTTTTGCGGCGGCAATACGGCGATGAGTTTTATGAGCTGCTGCGGGCGATTAAGAATGTGTTCGATCCGAATGGGGTGATGAATCCCGGTAAAATTATCAGTGACGATGACGATGTTATGGTCAGGAACTTGCGGGCCGGACATAAATGGGAGCTGGGGAAGCTGAAAACAGATTTGTATTTTGGGGAGGATGAATTTCGCGCCGAAATTGAGCAATGCAGCGGGTGCGGGGTTTGCCTGAGCAGGGAATCCGACTTGCGGATGTGCCCGGTGTTTCGTGCGGTTGGGGAGGAGTTGGGCAGTTCGCGGGCGAAAGCGAATATACTTCGTTTGTGGGCTACAGGGCAGCTGGAGAGAAAGGATTTTGAGTCGGCGGAGTTCAGGAAATTTCTGGATTTGTGCGTTAACTGCAAGGCGTGCTCGCGGGAATGTCCGGCGGGGGTTGATATTTCCAAATTGATGGCGGCGGCGCGGGCGGAGTATGTGAGACGGCGGGGGCTGAGACGTGCGGAGCTGGCGCTGAGTCA
>MHYD01000055.1:1277-2550 GCA_001824645.1 Planctomycetes bacterium RBG_13_46_10 | reverse complement strand
TTTTCGCCGATTTCCAATTTCTTTATGCAGCTTTCGATTTTCAAATGGTTCTTAGAGAAATTTAGCGGGCTGGACCGGCGAAGAAGTATGCCGGCTTTTGGGGGCGGGTCGTTTTTGAGGGCGGGAAGGAAATATCTGGGAGATTGTGCACCAATTGAAAATCCGGTTGGTAAGGTCGCATATTTTGTGGATACATACGCGAATTATAACGACCACGAACTGGGATTTGCGGTGTTGGAGGTTTTGCGGCACAACGGTATTGATGTGATTTTGCCGAAGCAGAGGCCTGTGCCGCTGCCGGCGGTTGTGTATGGGAACGTGAAGAGGGCACGCAAGGATTTGACATATAGTGTCAAGTATTTAGCTAAAGCAGTTCGAGATGGGTACAAGATAGCGTGTTCGGAGCCGAGTGCGGCGTTGTGTCTGAGACAGGAATTGAAACATTTTGTTGCGGGGGAAGATGCGCAGATTGTTTCGGAGAATACGTATGAATTGATGAGCTATCTTCTGGATTTATTTAAGCAGAATAAGTTAAAGCCGGCTAAAAACCGCATATTGCACGATTTTGTTTATCACCAGCCGTGTCATTTGTATGCTCTTGGCGAGGGTCGAGCCGGGGTAGAGCTTTTGAGGAGACTATGCTTTGCGAGTATAACCGAGCTTGATGCCGGCTGCTGCGGGATAGCGGGAACGTTCGGGTTTAGTAAGAAAAATTATGAGCTTTCATCGCAGATAAGCACGAGATTGAGGGATGCGCTGGGAAAATCGCCTGTTAAAGAAGTTTTGACGGAATGTGCCGCGTGCAAGATGCAAATTGAGCATTTAAGCGGGGCAACTGTCGAGCATCCAATAAAGGTGCTCGCAGAGGCGTATAGAAGTTCATAAGGTATGATACTGAATCACCGCAAACTGTTTATTATTCCTGTTTAATGTTTTCAGTGATTCTCTGCTTAAACCCACCCTTAACTCCTATCCAAAGAAGCATCATAACGGCCAATCCATTGATGGCGCGTATGAGAACTAGACAATACTCAGGAATATTCAAACAGCGAAGATTTGGGAAATAAAATACGGTAGATGGAAATACGGATACTTCTTCAAAAAATACTATAGAAACAAAGATATTGTGTGGTGGTAACCAATTAAATAAGGAGCGAGTAAAGATAAAGGATATTATCCAGAAAGTAGACCAAAGTAGAAAGATTACCTTTGCTTGTTTGGGTTTTTTTCTAATCAGGTCAAGGCTGTACAGAAATGGTAAAATTAACCCTAA
>MHYD01000055.1:1093-1259 GCA_001824645.1 Planctomycetes bacterium RBG_13_46_10 | reverse complement strand
ATAGTTAGAGACATGAAGTGAATGTGCACCGTAAATCAGAGCAGGGATAAGAAATATGAGAACATCAATTATGCTAATAACAGATGTAAGCAGTCCTATTATTATTTGTGTCTTTGCTTTCATTCCAGCAGGTTCCTTCCTCCGTACCATTTTAACGACTGGCTAT
>MHYD01000055.1:0-1087 GCA_001824645.1 Planctomycetes bacterium RBG_13_46_10 | reverse complement strand
GCAATGGATAAGTTTTTAGCTTTGTTGGCCTAATAATTCATAAATTGTTGAAAGAGTTTGAGGCTTACGGGGGGCATTTGGCGCAGATGGAGCGGATTGTGTAGTGATATTTTCCTGATTTGAAGTCTATATAAGCAAGTCTAAATTATATATAGCCGAGGAACTTTGCGGCTATTATAAACATAGAATGGGACCATGCGAGGGGGCATACGGACGGCTTTGCCTTATTTTTGAAAATCTGTTCAGGGATGTATTTATTTATTTTTTGCAGGGGCCAATTGAAGTATTTCTCTGCGTTTTTTCTGTCGTTACGAAGGCAAAAGTAAATAGACATCCAGAAATTAAGCAAAGGCCATGCACCGGCACCGGTTAAAGTTACGTATCCTTTCCGTACTCCGCCGCAGTAAATATCCTGAGGGTATCTTAGCAGGCCGCTACCAGCTATTGTGTTTTTTTCTATTATTTCATCGACAGTCTTTTTCATTTTACTGTCAAAGGGGTCTAATATTGCTGAGGGATAGACCAAGCCGAGAAGAGATGTGTCAGGGCGGAAGTCGTCTTTTTTAGTTTTGCGGTGTTTTGCTAATTTGCCTGTGGTGTATGTTCTTGGAATAAGGTTTTCGTTGTGTGAATAGATATCGTTGAAGATGCTCGACATTTCCTTTTCTGTTTTCAGCCAGTTTTTATTTTTTCCCAAAAGCTCAATAGCGGTTCTGATACCGGCTATGCACATAGCCAAAGAATAAGTGTGGTATCTCTTTTGCGCAGGCGGGATGCATCGTTCCTCCCACAAATCGAAACATGGCAAGACGAACTTTCTGTTTTTCCAGGAGTTGGAGATGCCGGAAGCGGTTGTCTCTATAAGTTTTTTAAATTTAGATATGTCACCGATGGCAAAATGTTTTATGTGGTGGCCTATCGCGAGCAGCAAAGAGCCGTTCTGGTCCGGCTGAAATTGTATTCCGTGATACGTGGTGTATATGTACCTATTTTTTAGTTTTCGAGGCGTTTTCAGGTCAGCGGGATGTATTAATGTGCCATTGATGGCCCCGTTTACACTGTATGCGTTATAAAATAGACCTGTGTT
>MHYD01000054.1:3922-6043 GCA_001824645.1 Planctomycetes bacterium RBG_13_46_10 | reverse complement strand
GGGAAGATTGTTGACATTCAAATCGTTCAGGGCAAGGCAAAAGCGTGGGCGGTTAAATTGGATAACGGCCAGGAGTATATCGTCGATGAAATAAAAGATATGGATATTCAGCAAGCCCCGACCGCGGCGGAGGTGACTGAGGAAGAAAAGCAGCAATGGCAAATACTGAACAATCGCGGCCAGCAACTCGGAAAGAAAACGTATCCATCGCGCGAGGTGGCTCAAGACGCATTAGAAAAGCGAATTACATCACCTGTAGCGCGAACGCAATTTACAGTCCAAATTGTTCCCGAAGAAGAAGCATTGCCATCAGAGGCCCCACCCTCAGAAGGGGAAAAAAGATTACCATTTGATACCGACAGATTGACTATGTTAGAGCCTGAAAAATTTACTTTGATACCACCTGAATTATTGACAGGACGATGGATAGCAAATAATCGGTTATTAGAAATTGCCAACGATTCAAAAACACCGAAAGAATTTGAAAATAATTTCAAACAATTCATGCTTGATGTATTTTCTGTTGACAAGATAGAGCGAGCATTAAAAGCTG
Organism: Planctomycetes bacterium RBG_13_46_10; assembly: GCA_001824645.1. GTDB lineage: Bacteria > Planctomycetota > Phycisphaerae > Sedimentisphaerales > Anaerobacaceae > RBG-13-46-10. The sequence goes on along the minus strand of MHYD01000054.1, from coordinate 5,490 downwards.
CTGGTAATGACAATCCAACTACCGAACAAATCATCGACGCTCAAAAAGATTTTTATAATGTTATTTTTGCAAATATAGAACGTAATTTTGGATCCGTTGAGAATTTTTTGACAGAAACAAAAGATATTGGAACACGTCCCATAGCTGTAGAATGGGCAAGAGCAGAGGTTCCCGCTAAAACCAGTACCGAATACGAATCAATGAAACGGCTCAGAGACGAGTTGCAACAAAGACAGGATGAAGCGGTACAGGATGCCGTGGACTATCTCTATGAGAAATGGCCGAGCGTAATAGAGAGATACGACCGGGCAGAGTTGATAGGGCAAGGCGCCGGGTTCATCGAATCGTTTCTTCGAGACTTGAGCCAACAGATTGATCAGGAAGTGAAAGAGGGAAAGCCTACGACGGAAATTACCAGGAACGCGGCAAGAATCAACTCGGAACTCGACCAGTACATTACGCCATTGTCCGAAACTATACAACAGATCGCCGGACTCAATAGCCGGATGGAATCTATGATGTTTGGCACTGAGGCCCGGATGACCAAAGAAGCATCGCAGGCCCCGGAAATAGACAATATCAAGAACGTGGTTGTCGATAATTTTCGTGCATGGCCGCAGCAGGTTAAGAAAGTCGGCAAAGACTATTGGATTGAAGTCATGGCCGCGGCCAAAAAGTTGGCGACGCCCTATCGCTACAAGGCGCTGCGACAAACAATGCTCGGAGTCTTCCGCCACAAATTACGACCTGTCCCGGATGTTGTCGGGATCGAGGTTCAGGATGTCACCGATGCACTAACGGCGACACACGAATTGGGCCATAACATCGACTGGCTGATTAACAGCAAATCTTTTCCAAGCTCCATCAAGATTCGTTTCCCCAATATAACTGTCGGCGAAATGACTTTGAGAAAAGAATTGAAGGCCGTCTCAAAGATATTGCGACCTGATATGTGGGAGCATCCAAAGGTTTATATCAAAGCCCATACTGAACTGATGGCTGACTACATCTCGCTCTACATTCTGGACCCGGAACTGACACGCCAGCTTGCTCCGAACATGACGACGGCCTTTGAAGCGAAGTTGGCAGAGAATCCGGAATTGTTCGATACCGTATCGCGCCTGCAGGAAAGCCGGTACACCGGCCCGGAAGAACCGCCTGTAGCCGAGCATATCCGCAAAGAGTTTCCATTGCCCAAAGAGTTCAAGCCCCTGCAACTGAATATCGACATGACCGACAACGATTACGTCAAGGCAGCCGAGAATCTGGGACTCACGGCGGCAAGGCACTACAAGATGCTTTTGCACAGGGCCGATACCGAAGCCCAGAGAATCGATAAGCTCGTATCCAACAAGGACCGCCAGACCGACCTTGTAGTGATAGCCGAGAACGGCAAGAAAAACCCCTGGACGGGCAGACCCAAAGAGGAGATTCTTGCCGAAGGAATATCACCGAACGAAGAAAAGGCGATAAATCTTTTCAGGGCTTATCAGGAACAGGCCAGGCAAACAGTCAACAAGTACCTGCGCGGCGCTGACATTGCCGAGTACATTCGTTTCATAGAGGAC
>MHYD01000054.1:2493-3748 GCA_001824645.1 Planctomycetes bacterium RBG_13_46_10 | reverse complement strand
GCGGGTATCAACTATCGCGTTATGACAAACAGGGCGTTTCTGAGAATCCTGCCGAACATCACAAACGAGGACGGTGTGAGCATCCTGCAGAAACCGGAGGATTTTCCAGAGTGGCCTACGGTCGATTATGCACCGATACGACAGACGTATTCCGTACCTCTCGGAGATAGAGGCGTTCTGCTCTTTCAGGGCAGGGTTGCCGTGGATCCCCGCGTCAAACCTTTCATCGATGCGATGTTCGGACATCGGGTATTCAATACGCCGGTGCGGATCATTGAGGGACTGAACGCACTATGGAAGTCTTTCGAGTTGACCGTGTTTTCTCTTTTTCATCACGCCGAGGAATTCTTTAGTGCTATAGGCTCTTTGGGTCCCAGAGCCTTGCCTTTCGTGGGAGGCTATTATGGCAAAAAGGCTCAAGTTTTCGGAAAGCAAAAGTTGTTTGGTTTTCTTCCTGAACACATCGGCGCTCTGGAAGCCGGCAAACAGCTTGAAAATATTCCTGAGTTTATGGAGGACTATATCGCACACGGTGGCCAGACCGGATACATTTCCAGCGAGGGAATCAACCTGATCGAGCGGATGCTCAAGGGGATCGAAGATTATTTGAATGTCATTATCCAGACCAAACCCGGCCTCGGCCAGGCGGCGTGGGTTCCCTACGTGCCCGCCAAAGGACTGAGGGCGACCTATTCATGGTGGCAGCATCTTCTCTGGGACAATGTTGAGAGGGCCAAACTGGTGACATATTACCAGATCGTCAGTGACGGCGCATTGAATAGCAATCTGCCCATCAAAGACGTCAAGGAAATAGCAAACAAATACAATGCGGACAATTTCGGCGGCAGAGAATGGCTCAATGATATTTTTCGCAATCCCAGAACGCGGCAGTTCTGGACGCAGTTGATGATGAGTCTGGACTGGACCTGGAGCCAAATTCTCAGTGCCCGATATCCGTTCATGTACGGGGGCAAAACCGAGGTGGAGCAGGCACGTCGGGAACTTATGCGGAAGATCGGGCGTCATCACTGGTTCTGGTACACGTCGGCAATGGTTGGATTTACAATTGCCGGCAGCTTCGCTTTAACGGGTCACGGCCCCTGGGACAATGAGAAGGATCACAAATTCGATATTGATTGGACGAAAATCTGGCGAATATTGCCCTGGCACCGAGGTTGGAAAGAGCGAGGCGATTATCAACACCGGTACATATCTTTGGGAAAGGCCGGGCGGGAACTTATACGTTGGGTCGAGT
>MHYD01000054.1:0-2482 GCA_001824645.1 Planctomycetes bacterium RBG_13_46_10 | reverse complement strand
GCGTTCGGATACAAGCTTTCTCCCGTGGCGAGAACTATCTTCGAGCAATCAACCGGATACAATATGGGCAGCAACTTCCCCGAACCGTGGGCAAGCGAAGAACTCGAAGGTTACCAGGAACTTTATGCTCGCTTCAAACATTTGATGCAGAACTTCGAGCCCTTCTCATTATCCGACAATAACGCGTTCTTCGCATTTCCGAGTAAAAAGGGAATGACTCGTTGGAAGGCAACCAGGGCGTTCGAGGAAATTTATAAGTCCAAAGCGAAAATCGCCACGGGCGGCATAGTAGGTAAGATCGCCGAATTGGACCGGGCGATCAAGAAGGATGAAGGGAAATTGAGGGCGGAGATTATTGAGGCATGTAAGTTGAACAATGTGGACGCCAAAGAGGCCGACAAGAACGCACTGCGGGAAGTGCGGGGCAAATACTACCGCCTATTCTGGAACGCCACGAAGGAACAGGATGTTGAACAGTGCAACCGTTATGCCGAAGCTTTGTTGGAGTTGGGTATCAGCGGCCGGGGATTCGTGCAGTCCTTGAGGTACAGAGCGGGTGAACTGCCCAAAGGTGCGAAGATCGGCGGGATAAAGGCCCTGCGTGACGCCGTGATTCAAAAGAAAAAAGAACAAGTAAAAAAGTGAGATTTTTATGAAGAAAATAAAAAAGGCTGCCTGCCAGGGCAGCCGGAAGAATAGAATTGTGGATGAAGGTTATCCAAAAAACCGCCGGTTGTCAAGTACTAATTTCAAAAATATTATCTGCCCTCGCAAAATTCCTATCAGTCCCGCGAACCGAGTTGTAAATCCTGATATCGATGGACCTATTTTGTATGAAAACTAACAGGCAATCTGATGGATTTCCCGTTCTGATGACGGAACAAGAGTTGATCGAGTTCCTGCGCATTCCGGCCGTAAGCAAGGCCGATGATTATACCAACGTGGTTGCGAATCTCAAGCGTATGCGGGATTTACCTTGTATCCATATCTGCCGGCAGCCACTTTACCCACGCGCGGCGATCTTGCACTGGATATACAAGCAGACACAAAAGGAGGTCAATTTATGATGTTGTCTTGTAATCCCATGATGGTTCAGTTTATTCTATGGCCGGACCGGTCTTACCAGTTCAATGAAAGAAGGGAGGTTTAGATATGAAGGAACTGGTCAGGCTAAGAACAAGGCCGTCGCGTGACGGCAGGAAATTCACGTATGTTTTGGATTTTATTGATGGAAACTGCATGAGAAGGCGGATTTCGTTAGGACATGCCGACAAGCGAAAAGCGGAATCCGAGAGAACCCAGAAAGAACGGGAGTTGCGAATGGGAGTCTTGGGGCCAACCCCGATGAAGCTCAGCGAGTTTTTGGAAGATAGTCTCGCCAGGACGGGAGACCAGACCAGAGAAAGCACGCAATATGAACACCGTTCAGCTATGGAGCATTTCATTGAGTTAGTTGGCGATATCAACTATCAGTGCGTTACGTTTAGGCATGGCGAATTGTTCCGGCAAGCTCGTTTAGACCAGGGCAATAGCCCGGCAACGGTGTCAAAGAAGCTCCGTGCCTTGAAACGGCTTTTCCAGTTGGCTATCGAACGTAAACAGTTGGACGAGAATCCTCTTAGGTACGTCAAATTACCGAGGTGGAGTAAAAGTAAAGTCGAAATCTATACAAGCGATGAATGCGGGCGGATTCTAAAAGTTGCACAGCAATGTCGGGATGACCTGAGATGGGACCTATTGATTTATGTGGCTCTAATAACCGGTCTGAGACGTGGGGAATTGCTGAACACCGTTTGGACTAATATTGATTTCGCAGCCAAGACGATTGATGTTGCTCCGAAAGCCGATACCGCCGAGACCTGGAAATGGCTTATTAAAGACACTGATCGCAGAACCTTGCCCCTGACCGAAGCGGCGGTGATCAAACTTGCCGAGCATCAAAGCCAGCAACCGGAGAAATGTGCTTACGTGTTCGTGCCTCCGCAACGGTACGTCAAGATTCAGGAATTGCGGAAACAAAGTAAGTGGACACTATCAGATGCCAGGCTCAAGGTGATCAACAACTTTCGACGGAAGTTTGAGAAGATTCAAAAGCAGGCTTCTGTCAGACTGAGGCGATTTCACGATCTCAGGAACACAGCCTTAACGAGTTGGTTTGCCAACGGCATGAAGGAGTCTGAAATAATGCGACTTGCCGGCCATGCAGATTTCAAGACGACACACAAGTTTTATCTGGCGGTAGCGGACGATTTAATCGACCGTGCAAGGGCTGCGGCGAGTGCCGGAATAGATCGAAATTTGGCACACATTTGGCACGCGCCTACTTTTTCAGATAAAAGGAATTGACAATGTTTTCAGAAGGTGTTATATTTCAGAGACTTAGAAAATTTGGGAGTGTAGCTCAGTTGGTAGAGCAACGGCCTTTTAAGCCGTAGGTCTTGGGTTCGAGTCCCAACACTCTCATTTTCTTATTGCCATTATC
>MHYD01000053.1:48739-50332 GCA_001824645.1 Planctomycetes bacterium RBG_13_46_10 | reverse complement strand
CGAATAAGTTGGTTAAATAAGGAATGGGACGAATTATGGTCTGCAAAGCCTTTGGCGGCCTGAAAAATCTACCTACAAACAGCAGGTGCACCCACGTCATCTGTCCGCACTATTATCTTGTGGATTTCTGCAGCGGCGACGGTAGAATGTCGCATTTTAAGGTCTAAGGCTTTGAAAACTGTATTTGGCAATAATCCAGCAGGGAATTTACGCGGTGTCTGGTTCCTGTACGGTGCGGCATTCATGATGTCCATAGCCATCAGCGTATGGTGGACGGCTATGCCCTTTATAGTCCGCAATATAGGCGGCACCGAGAGCCACGTCGGCTACGCCTGGGCAGCCAATATGTTAGGCTACATGGTTTGTCTGCTTCTGGCAGGTGTCACGCTGGGCCGGCACAACCCTAAAAACACAACACGTATCGCCGCCGCCGTCAATTTTGCATCAGCTTTGATAATGGGTGTTTTGGTTTATATCATTCTGTTGAAGGGGCTTATCGGCAGCTTAACTCTGATATGGCTCGTTATCGCAGCCGGCACTGTGGCGGGGGCCGCAATGTCACTGTTTTGGCCTTTTATTATGAGCTGGGTCTCCGAAGATTTTGAAGGCAGCATCTTGAATCGCCGGCTGGGGACATACAATGGTATGTGGTCGGCAGCCTCTATTATAGGCCCGCTTCTGGCCGGGATCCTTGTCGAGACAAGCACTACGTTTCCTATTTTCCTTGCTGTTGGAAGTTTTATCGTCTGCTTTTTATTTCTAAGCGTCGCAACCGACGGCTCCGTTCAGACAACTTTGTTTGGCGATGCGACCACGCGCCCGGTTGAGGGCTGTGAAGATAAAGCCACTCTTGTACGTTTCCGCTGGATGGCCCGCATCTCGCTTTTTAGCTCTTATTTATGCGTGGGTGTGCTGCGTTCGCCGTTTGCATTGTTTTTTACCGATATGGGTTTCTCCGAGACATGGTTCGGTATAATGATAATGGTGTTCGGCATCTGCAATTTCGTCATATTGACGGCAGCGGGCAAATGCACATTCTGGCACTTTGAGCCTGCACTTTTGCCGGCTGCACAGGCGCTGCTTGGGGTGTCACTTGTAATGATAATCTTCGGCCGAACACTGCCGATATTTATCTTATCGCTGGTTATCATGGGCTTGAGTTTCGGCTTTGCCTATAGCTCGCACCTTTACTACGGCTCATGCGGTACCAAAAAACGCTCGGTGCAGATGGTAATTCACGAGGTCACGATTTCTATCGGCATCATTGTCGGCTCGGGCGCAGGCGGATACCTCGCCAAGAACATCGGCCTTTATCAGCCTTACTGGTTCGCCCTTGCCCTTGTAGCCGCCGGTCTTTTCATCCAGCTAACTTTGCTTCTTCATGGCAGGCTAAGGCAAAAAGCACTAATATAATGTTTGATTACGCTGTTAAACCTTCACCGCAGCTCAATTAATGGTCCAGAGTATCACAGAATCCTGGTCCTTGATAAAAATACGATTGCCGGCGACGACGGGGTGGGCGTATGTCTGACCATCCGCGACCTTGAAGCTTGCCAGCTCCTTATATTCTTTGTCGCTCGGCTCGAATACGAA
>MHYD01000053.1:48460-48659 GCA_001824645.1 Planctomycetes bacterium RBG_13_46_10 | reverse complement strand
CATCGGTCCAGGCTTTCGTGCCGGTCTGGGCGTTTATGCAGAATAAGATGCTTTGGTCTGAAAGGCCGAAGAGCAGGCCGTTCTTGAGCACCGGCGTATTGAATCCTGTGCCGAGCTCCTCGTTGCTCCAGAGCTCTTTAGTTACAAGGCTGTCACCCTGTTTCTCAATCTTCACTGCTTTAGTGCCGGTACCCTGCCC
>MHYD01000053.1:48269-48423 GCA_001824645.1 Planctomycetes bacterium RBG_13_46_10 | reverse complement strand
TCATAAGCGACAATTGTGCCATTGTCCTTTCCACCGAGGTGCGCGATGCACAGGCCGTCAACTATGATTGGTGACATAGCTGTATAGAACTGAGGCCATGCGCCTGGAAAATCATCTTTTCGCCATAACACTTTGCCTGTTGTAGCATCAAAGC
>MHYD01000053.1:46986-48024 GCA_001824645.1 Planctomycetes bacterium RBG_13_46_10 | reverse complement strand
AATTTTAATGACTTTTTCTTTCACTAAAGATGTGGAAGATACTCCTTGAAGTGTTTTTTGTCAATAATCTGATATGCCCTGCATAACATATTTAGGCCTCAGGTATCTCTTAAGGAGTAAAAAATAAGCCCCCCTGTTTTCTTTCGAAAGCAAGAAGGGGGGCTAAAACCTTATAATGAAGGAGGTTAAACTTATTTTTTCTCTTCCTTTAGGTTCAGCTCGATGAAGCGTCTTCTTTGTCCATCGTGCACCAATAGTACGGCTCTGCCTTTGTCTTTTTTAGCCTGCTCAATCGCAGCGCTGAATTCCCTCGTGTTTTGAACGGGTTTTAGATTGACTTCGAGTATAAGCATTCCTTCTCTGAGACCTTCACGGGCAGCTTGAGAGCCTGGTTCGACTCTACTGACAAGAACACCGTTCTGGCCCTGGAAATTATAGCGATCTGCTAATTCATCGGTCATGTTCTGTACGGAAAAGCCTAATACATCCAATCGTCCCGGCTGGGAGCTTTTTATCAGCTCATCTAAGGGCGGACGCTTGTCGAGTTTGGCAGTAATAGTCTTTCGTTTGCCATCGCGCCACACAACCATTTCAACCTCAGTGTCCGGCTTTAACAAAGCGACATTGCGGCGGAACTCGGTCTGCGATTCCACCGGCTTGCCATTGAACTCCAAGATGACATCATTGTTCTTTAAGCCGGCTTTATCGGCAGCCGAATCTTTCGTAATCTCAGTGACAATAACGCCCTTTGTGTCCTTTAAGCCAACCAAATCAGCTAATGATTGCGTTAAATCATCGGGCAGCAGGCCGAGGTAACCACGCTCTACGCTTCCGCTTTCGATAAGCTGGGGATAGACTGCTTTGGCCATATTTATAGGGATTGCAAAACCAATTCCTATATTGCCCGTTGTGCCGAGAATGGCAGTATTAATTCCGACTACTTTTCCATCCAGGTTCAGCAGTGGGCCGCCGGAGTTGCCGAAATTTATGGCTGCATCTGTTTGAATAAAGTCTTCGTATGTAGCCAAACCGACGTTA
>MHYD01000053.1:41039-46973 GCA_001824645.1 Planctomycetes bacterium RBG_13_46_10 | reverse complement strand
CGCTTACAATACCTGCAGTTACGGTATGGCTCAAGCCGAATGGATTGCCGATAGCGATGACCCATTCTCCAACTTCGAGCTTGTCGGAATCGGCTAATTCAAGATATGGCAGGTCTTTGGCGTCGATTTTTATAACAGCGACATCGGATTCAGGGTCTGTTCCTTTAATTTCAGCGGTAAATTTTCGCCCATCTGCCATCTCAATCTCAACCTTATCGGCTTCACCAACCATGTGATTATTTGTGAGGATGTAGCCGTCTTCTGAGATAATAAATCCGGAACCTTGGGCTGTCTGCGGGACCTGGTATTCACGCCGGGGGGTCTCTTGACGAGGCGAAGGTGAGGGTGAAGGTGAACGGCGGAAAAAGTAATCAAATATGTCATCCTGAAACGGATCAAACGGTTCGCCAAAAGGCCACTGCCGTGTTGAGTATTGCCGAGTAACGGTCCTTTCAGCTTTGAGGCTGACTACGGCGGGCGACACTTTTTGTGCTATGTCGGCAAAAGCTTTACCCATGTCGCGCAGGGTTTCAATGCTTTTGCTGTCTTGTGCAAGAGCCGAGACCGGAAAGATAAAAATGCAAAACATAAAAAGAGTTGAAATTAAAAGGTAAAGTTTCTTCTGTTTCAAAGCGGAAGTCTTCATGTTTAATCTCCTGATTTTAAGATAATTATCCATAATCGTTAAAAGTAAACACAATAAGGACAATTTATATAGTGTTTTTACGATTTTGAGAAGCGTAAGTTCACAACGTCAAATTTTTTTATTGAATATACAGTGATAACAGACAAAAAAAGTATTTTAGCAGTGGGGTAAAGGAGCGTTTAGGGAAAGAAAAATTTGTATGTCCTGCAAGGCCAAATTGAGGAGTTTCATTACATAGGCAATGTTTACGATTGTCAACATAAAACATGGCTGATGATAGTGAAAAACGCCATTAAAAGTATGAAAAAGGCAGCAGGAGAGGCGGTGTATGTTTTTTACAACATAGGCTTTTAATCCGTATATTAGTTAAATTTTGAACAGTCAAAACAAAAGTTAATATCGTTTTACCTGCCCTTATTCATTGGCGATTTTTCCGGGTCGTAAGTTAAATCCAATAAAAGGTAAAATTTATGTGCATATAGGTATGCATTTTGCTCTTATTTCTGTTTTATTTAGGCTTTTTAGATATTACAATAGAGTATGTTCTGGAGGAGGCTGTGATGGACGAAACGAGATTAGAAGACAAACTCAGCGAGCTACTTAAAGAATTTGGGGATGCTACCGACCTGCAGGCAAGTAAGCTGGCGAAGCTCGCCGAGCAGGCAAAAGCCAACCAAAAACAGATTGAAAGCAACGCCAATCGACAACAGGACCTGCTGGATTATCTGCGGGTATGTATAAAGTATCAGGCTTTTGATCTTGAGGCGACCCGCAGAGAAAACGATTATCTGCGAAAATTGCTTGAGGAAGACAACCGATAAAAGCGAAGTAATCAGAAATAAAATAGCCGAACATATAACCATAAAGTCTGAATAGTCCGGATAAATCACACTAAAGACCACCTTAATTTAAAAGTCAACTGACAAACAATGTTTATTTGTGCTTAAAGCATTTTTTGTGTTCACTGCAAATTAACATTCGAAAACAAATTTTTACTCGTCAAAATATTAGCTTCTTGAACTCTAAGGGAAAGTTCCCTGTGTTTTTTGCCGATAAAAGTTAAGTTAAAAACGTAAGCCATAGTCCGAAAAAATGAACACAGGTTCATTTTTGGCAATATAATTAGATAAGAGCTTTTAAAAAAAGAGGATTTTTTGACAGCTCAGGCTGTATCGCGATATAATTACTGTTTGCGAGGCAAGCAAGTATTGGAATTGATGAATTTATTTTTTAGGAAAATATGTTATAATAGAGACTTCGATAAAAATGAGGTCATCTTAACGTGAAACTGTAAAAATAAGATTATAACGGGGTAGAAGATGTTTGAACGATTTACAGACCGTGCACGTAAGGTAATGGCGTTAGCCAACCAGGAAGCGCAGAGATTTAACCATGAATATATAGGTACTGAGCACATCCTGCTTGGTTTGGTTAAAGAGGGCAGCGGAGTCGGCGCTACGGTTCTTAAAAATCTTGATGTGGACATAAAGAAACTACGCCTTGAGGTTGAAAAGCAGGTTAAGAGCGGGCCGGATATGGTCACTATGGGTAAACTCCCTCAGACGCCACGAGCCAAAAAGGTCATTGAGTATGCTATCGAAGAAGCCAGGGCATTGAACCATAATTACGTAGGGACTGAGCATATCCTGCTTGGTCTTTTACGGGAGACCGAGGGAATCGCTGCTCAGGTTCTTCTGAGTCTGGGTTTGAAGCTGGAAGATGTTAGGCAGGAGGTATTAAATCTGCTCGGTGCAGGTGGGGATGACGGCCCCAGCGGTCTCGGAATGAAAATGGGGCCGACGCTTGGCCGAAAACCAAAAAGCAAGACACCGGCATTGGACAGTTTCGGAAGGGACCTCACGCAATTAGCAACCGACAACGAACTTGACCCTGTTATCGGCAGGAAAAGAGAGATTGAGCGGTTAATACAGATACTTTGCAGACGTACGAAAAATAATCCGGTTTTATTAGGGGAAGCGGGCGTCGGCAAAACCGCCATTGTCGAGGGGTTGAGTCAGCAGATAATACACAAACAAGTACCGGAGCTACTCAAGGATAAACGAATCGTAGTTCTGGATTTGGCAATGATGGTAGCCGGCACAAAATATCGTGGACAGTTTGAAGAGCGAATAAAAGCTGTTATAAACGAGGTCAAACGGGCGACCAACGTTGTCTTGTTTGTAGATGAGCTTCATACTCTGGTCGGGGCAGGCGGAGCTGAAGGTGCCATAGATGCCGCGAACGTGCTGAAGCCGGCTCTCGCAAGGGGAGAGGTGCAATGTATCGGTGCTACCACTCTCGATGAGTACAGAAAGTATATTGAGAAAGACGGTGCCCTTGAGCGGCGATTCCAGACGATAATCGTTGAGCCGCCTTCAAAGGATGAAACCCTCGAAATCCTCAGAGGTCTTCAGGACCGTTATGAGGCACACCACAGGGTTCGGTTCACAGATGAGGCGCTTTTCCAGGCGGTGGAATTGTCCACCAGATATATCGCTGGAAGATGCCTGCCCGACAAAGCGATAGATGTGATCGACGAATCCGGTGCAAGGGTTCGGCTCAAGAATATGACTCTTCCTCCGGATTTGACAGAAATCGAAGAAAGAGTTGAAAAACTTCAGCGGGAAAAAGATGAAGCGGTCAGAAATGCCGACTATGAACGCGCAGCCGCATTGAGAGATGAAGCCCAGCAGCTACTGGATGAAAAAACTCAACTGCAAAAGAAATGGTACGAGGAAAATAAGGAAGCCACCGGTGTAGTTGATACCGAAGTAATAGCGGAGGTTGTCAGCAATATGACCGGAGTGCCGCTGACGAAATTGGAGAAAAAAGAAACACAGAGGTTGCTTGAGCTCGAAGCCGAGCTGCACAGAACGGTGGTTTCACAGGACCAGGCAATCAACGCGGTTGCCAAAGCTGTAAGAAGGTCTCGAAGCGGTATGAAGGACCCGAATCGTCCGATGGGCTGCTTTATATTCCTTGGCCCCAGCGGTGTGGGTAAAACCCTGCTTGCGCAGGCTTTGGCGGAGTTTATGTTCAGTGACAGAAATTCACTCATCCGGCTGGATATGAGCGAATTTATGGAGAAGCACAACGTAAGCCGATTAGTGGGTGCTCCTCCGGGGTATGTTGGCTATGAAGAAGGCGGTCAGTTGACCGAAAGAATCAGGCGTCGTCCGTATGCAGTGCTCCTGCTGGATGAGATAGAAAAGGCACATCCGGATGTCTATAACATATTGCTGCAGATTATGGACGAGGGCAGGCTCACCGACAGCTTTGGACGGAGCATCGACTTTAAGAACGTCGTTCTTATTATGACAAGTAACATCGGCGCAGAGCTAATCAAGAATCAGGGCGGGTTCGGTTTCGGCAAGAAGACTCCGGAAGCGAATTACGAAAAGATGAAAGAGATCCTCCAGAAAGAAGTGGAGCGTCACTTCAGACCGGAATTCTTGAACCGTGTTGATGATATAATAGTCTTCAAGGCATTGACCAGAGAAAATCTGCAGACTATTGTTGATTACGAGCTTGCGAAGGTATTCAAGCGGCTGATTGAGCATGGTCTGAAGCTGGAGCTGAACGAGCATGCCAAGGAATTCTTGATAGATAAAGGATTCAATCCGGAATTCGGAGCCAGACCTTTGCGGAGAGCTATCGAGCATTACATAGAAGACCCGCTTTCCGAGGCTGTGCTGGCAGGCAAATTCGAAGGCAAAAACCTTATCAAGATTGACGTGCAGGATGAGGAAAATCTGAAATTTGAAGGCATTGAAGTAGAAGTGCCTGAAAAAAGCAAATCCGTTGTCGCGCACTCTGAATAACCGACTTGTGTAGAGAAATCAGGTAACATTGGAGTATTTATTTTCTCCAAGGGTTGTAATTTAATAAATATTCATCCTTGGCCCTGCTTTTTAACGCATCCCCTTTGACAAGATTGGTTTTCTTTATTATTATCCCTTACCTTTGTTTTTTATAAGCTATGTTCGCAGGTTTAAGTTGCTGGATTAGGAAGAATGGAAATTAGGCCGTTCAAAGGGTTTAGATTCAATCCAAGGGTGGTCGGCGATATAGGCAATTGTATCGCTCCTCCTTTTGACGTAATCGGTCCATCCGAACAGCAGCAGCTCTATGAAAAAAGCGAATATAATATCGTGCGAATTACGAAGGGAAAAACAACACCCACAGACGACCAGTGCAATAATCAATACACAAGGGCAGCTGACTGTCTGACTCAATGGATAAAATCAGGTGTTTTGAAACAGGATTCTAAAGAAGCTATATACGCTTATATCCAGGATTTTCAAATAGCTGAGGTCAAGTATCAACGCCTAAGTTTTATTGCTTTGACCAAACTGGAAGAATTCGGCCCGAAAGTCCGGCCTCATGAAGAAGTTTTTGAGAGGCCGGTGACCGACAGGCTGAATCTTAAACGGGCAACTGCTGCTCGGTTTGGGCTGGTGTTTATGCTTTATGAGGATGAACAAAGAATTTCAGAGAAAATCATTGAAAGCATAGCCGAGCAAAAACCGCTTGCTGATTTTATATTTGAAGACATTCGCCAGCGTCTTTTTGCAATAACGGACCGCTCCTGTATTAATGCTATAGTGAGAATGATGAGCGACAAAAGCTGTATTATCGCTGATGGCCACCACCGCTACACAACCGGCCTGGCCTATTCCAAAGAAAACGCCAACCCGGCAGCCAGGTATCAGATGATTTCTTTTGCCAATATCTGTCAGGACGGCCTTAAGCTTTTGGCTACTCATCGCCTCGTTGGTGATATTAAAAATTTTAACATTATGAAATTTGTCGCCGGCCTTAAAAAAGACTTTAGTGTCACGGAGCTGCCATTTAGTTCCGCCGGTGGCAAGGATGCAGCTTATCAGAAAATGGTTACACAAATCCATGCCGAGTGCAATAATGATAGAAACGCATTTGGCATCTACTTCGGCAACGATGCTTTCTATGCGGCTGTCTTAAAGAATAAGCAAGCTATAGATTCGGCTGTAGCGGATAAAAGTGACGCATGGAAGTCACTTGATGTTTCTGTTCTGCACAAGCTTGTGCTCCAAAAGCTTTTAGGTATAGACGAGAAACAATTAATTGAAAATGGAAGTGTTGAGTATGTAAAAGGTGTCCCTAACGCTGTAGATGATTCAATAAGCCTTGTCGATTCCGGCCAAAAGCAGGTGCTGTTTATTTTGAATCCGGTCAAGATGAAACAGCTACAGATGATTACCGCTGCCGGCGAAAGGATGCCGCATAAAACAACATACTTCTATCCCAAG
>MHYD01000053.1:40562-41025 GCA_001824645.1 Planctomycetes bacterium RBG_13_46_10 | reverse complement strand
AGTGATTCAGAAAATATAATTTTATTTTTGGAGATATAAATATGGTAGATTGGAAAAATCCGCCCAGACTGTTTATCCCTGGCCCGGTAAAAGTTAATGAAGACGTATTGCAGCAGCTTGCACGCCCGACGTTGGGTCACCGCGGCAAAGAGTATGCACAATTACAGGAGGAGACCGTCGGGATGTTGAAAAAAATTCTCTTTACGAACCAAAACGTTTTTCTATTCACAAGCTCAGGCTCCGGCGGCTGGGAAGCGTCCATACGCAACTGCGTTGCTCCTGATGAAACGCTGCTTTGCACCTGCTGCGGTGCTTTTAGTGACAAGTGGGCAGACGTCGCAAGAGACTGCGGCAGAAATGTCGATGTGCTGAAAGTCGAGTGGGGGAAACCAACGCTGCCCGAAATGATTGATGAAAAGCTCGCAACCGGCAAATACGCCGCCGTAACTCTCATTCACAATGA
>MHYD01000053.1:37578-40532 GCA_001824645.1 Planctomycetes bacterium RBG_13_46_10 | reverse complement strand
GGAAATCAGCAGGATGATGAAGGAAAAATATCCTGATGTGCTGGTTTTTGTTGATACGGTCAGCGGTATGGTTGGACTACCTTTGAAATTCGACGAGCTTGGCTGGGACGTGGCTCTTGCCTCTACACAGAAGTGTTTTGCCATCCCCCCGGGAATGGCTATCGTTGCCGTAAGTAACCGTGCCTTGCAAAAAAGCAAAAACGTCCCCGGCCGAGGCTATTATTTCGACTTCCAGCAATTTGCAAAAAGCAGTGAGAAGAACCAGACGCCGACCACGCCGTCTATTCCTCATATTATGGCCCTTAACTACCAGTGCCATAAGCTGCTCAAAGAAGGTATGGAAAACGTCTGGAAAAGGCACAAGCAGATGGGTGACTTTGCGCGAAGCTGGGCCAGGAAGAAATTCGACCTGTTCTGCGAAGAGAAATATGCCTCAAACACCTTGACCACGATTAAAAACACACGCAACATCAATGTTGGTGACGTGATTAAGGCCGTCCAGCAGAAGCACAACACGGCTTTTGGTAACGGCTACGGCAAGCTTAAAGATGTGACCTTCCGCATCGCTCACATGGGCGATATTACTCTTGCCGAAGTCAAGGAGCTTGTCGGCTGGATAGATGAAGAAATCGGTTAAGGATTTATGTTCAGCCCCCCAGGCTTAATCCCCTGGGGGTTTTATTTTAGTTGTACGGAACTTATATACCTGCGACACACAAATCCTACGATGTTGTATGGTAGCTGAATTCGAGCAGCTTGGGTGCGACAAGTTTTCGGTAGCTCTTCATGCTTATCCGTATCGCTTTTTCATGCGAGCCGGCCTGGAACACGATATGGTCGTCTTTTTCTAAGGCCTTATCCATAATGGTGGTCATATCATACAAATTGCCGAAAGGCGGCTCCGCACCCAGCTCGCAGTCAGGAAAAAGCTTTCCCATCTGCTCTTCCTCAACCAGCTTAATCGACTTTGCGCCTAACTGACTCTTTAGCTTCCGCAGGTCGATTTTGTAACACGCTGCAAGAACACACATTATGTTCTTTCCATCGGCTTTAACGACTACTGGTTTGGCCACGAATTTACCCGGCTCGTGCTCCTCTGCCGCCATATGCTGCGCCGTAAAGGCTGGTTTGTGCTCGGTGATGTCGTATTTGACGCCCTCTTTATCCAAAAAATCTAATACTCGCATTTTATACCTCCTTAAAGCCCCCAAAAATATTTGCTAAAACTTGAATCTTATTGTTTTTTATCCATGAAAATTTACCCTGTCAATTGCCAAAATAAAAAACAATAAAGCGGTTTTTGATAAAAAAATCCTTAGATAAACCTGTGGGCTGATTATTTTTGCGTTGTTTATTCTGCCGGAGGATATTTATACTGATATGCCTTATGCTCGATAAAATCTTGTCTTTTTATACAAAGTATTTTGCCATCTGGGTGATTATCTTCGGTGTTTTAGCATACTTGTTCCCCAAGCCTTTCCAGGCTTTAGGCCCTGGGATGGACTGGTTTTTTGCACTGACGATGTTTGGCATCGGGGCAGTATTGAAAACCGAAGATTTCAAACGCATAGCGGCTAAACCATCCATCGTGCTGATAGGCACCGCCGCTCAATATACCATTATGCCCTTCGGAGCGTTTGCGATAGCGAAGCTGTTTAATTTGCCGACGGAAATAGCGGTTGGGTTAATACTGACCGGCTCTGCTCCCGGAGCTATGTCGAGCAATGTAATGAGCTATATTGCCAAAGCCGATGTTGCTTATTCTGTTTCGCTAACAACGGTTTCTACGCTGCTGTGCCCTGTGTTGACGCCGGGGCTGACGTTTATTTTAGCGGGGTCCAGGCTGGAGATACCTTTCTGGAACATGGTATTTAGCGTTATAAAGATGGTGATTGTTCCTTTGTTTATCGGCTTCGGCGTCAGGTATTATTTCAAGAACAAGATTGAGAAAATATTGGCGGTTTTCCCGGCGATATCGGTAACTTTTATTATATTTATCTGCTCATTAGTGATAGCGTTGAACAAAGCCCATATAGGCCAGGTAACGTGGATTATTTTATTGACGGTTATTATATTAAATATCTATGGAATGTTGGCAGGCTATGGGGTAGGTAAAGCTTTTCAGATGGAGCCGGCGAGGAGAAAAACGCTGGCGATTGAAATAGGGATGCAAAACGCCGGATTAGGAACGGTGCTGGCGCTGGAGCATTTTGGAAAGGAAACAGCCTTGCCGGCGGCAGCCTTTGTCTTTATCTGTATAATTACTGCCTCGATAATGGCGGAAATCTGGCGGAGACAGGCACCTACGCCAATAGCCGAATAATTCAGATTTATTAGTAATGGCCTATTGCATTTTTCCGATAGAGAAGATATAATCACCGACTAATATTTAGTTTTACAAGTTAAAATGGGCAGCCTTATTTGGCTGCCCCTTAAATTATATATGGTTTTCGATTGTTATATTTGATTTTGGAGATTTTTATATGGGTCCGAATTTGGCCATAGCAGGAGTGACGGGTGCGGTAGGGCAGGAATTCCTGAAAATCCTCGAAGAACGGGATTTTCCCTTTGATTCGCTGAAACTCTTGGCAAGCAGCCGTTCTGCCGGCAAGAAAATCGAGTTCAAAGGCAAGCAATATATCGTTGAAGAAATGACAAAAAACAGCTTCAAGCGGGTCGATATAGCCCTATTCAGCGCCGGTGCTTCGCGCAGCAGGGAATTTGCACCGGCAGCGGTCCAAGCCGGCGCGGTGGTGGTGGATAATAGCTCGGCGTTCAGGATGGACCCGAATGCTCCATTGGTTATTCCGGAGATAAATCCGCAAAAAATCAAGGAACATAAGGGCATAATTGCCAATCCGAACTGCTCTACCATTATCGGCATAGTGCCTGTCTGGCCTTTGCATAAAGCTAATCCGGTAAAACGGATGGTCGTTAGCACCTACCAGGCGGCA
>MHYD01000053.1:35335-37557 GCA_001824645.1 Planctomycetes bacterium RBG_13_46_10 | reverse complement strand
ATGCTGGAGCTTGAAGCTCAGTCTCGTGAGATTCTTGATGGCAAAAAGCCAACCTGTAAGGTGTTCCCGTACCAAATAGCATTTAATGTCTTCAGCCATAATTCGGCGCTTCAGCCGAACGGCTACAACGAAGAAGAAATAAAGATGGTCCGCGAGACCAGGAAGATTTTTGACTGCCCTAATATGGCGATTACCTGTACGTGTATTCGCATTCCGGTATTCAGAGCACATTGCGAGAGCATCAATATGGAATTTACCGACCCGATTCGGGCGGATGATGTTAGAGACCTTCTGAGCACCGCGCCCGGCGTGTCGGTGCTGGATGACCGTGAGCACAATCGTTTCCCGATGCCTATTGATGCAACCGATAAGGACGATATCCTTGTTGGCCGCATCAGGCAGGATGAGTCCGTACCTGAGAATCGCGGCATAAATATCTGGGTTGCCGGAGACCAGCTACGTAAAGGCGCAGCTTTAAATGCCATCCAAATTGCGGAAAAATTACTATGAATTAAACTTAAGCAGGGTGGGGCAAGCCCCACCCTACATTTTTAAATGTCCCTTCGCAATATAAAACTGACGATTGAGTACGACGGCAGTGATTATCATGGCTGGCAAATCCAGCCGCAAAGAAGAACCATTCAAGGCGAGCTAATAAAAGCGATAAGCGAGCTGATTGGCTGGAAAGTAAGAGTATGCGGGGCCAGCAGAACGGATGCCGGGGTAAGTGCCGTCGGACAGGTGGCCCTCATACAGATTGATTCGCCTATACCGACTGCAAATCTTGTCAAGGCAATTAATGACAGACTCCCTTGCGATATTGCTATTCGTGAGGCTGTCGAGATTTCGATGGGATTCGATATTATCGGTGCAGTAAAAAGCAAGCTGTACCGGTACACTATCTACACCGGCAGAACTCCTCCTGTCCTGCAGATAAGACACTGCTGGCATGTACCAGCCAATCTCGATATTACCAAAATGGCCGAGGCGGCGAAGATGCTGGTTGGCACGATGGATTTCAAATCTTTCGCCACAGCAGACGACAAGCGGGAAAATAAAGTGCGCACGATCTTTCGTTGTGATGTCACTACCAAGGATGACTGGATATATATTGATGTCCAGGGCGATAGCTTCTTGTATAATATGGTCAGGAATATTGTCGGTACTCTTATTGAGATTGGCATTGGCAGGTGGAAGCCGGAGAAGATGAACGAGATTTTACAGGCAAAGGACCGAAGGGCGGCAGGGCCGATGGCTCCTGCGGCAGGATTGTGTCTAATGAGAGTAGAGTACTAAAGAAGGAGACAGGAGACAGAATACAGGAGACAGGAGAAGGAATTCTTGTAAAAACAATGAACGAGGGAGAAAACAACACCATTCCAAGACTACCAAAAATCTATCTGAATACAAATCATTTAAACAACATTATTTTGTTCATATAGGAGAACTATAATGGCTAAAGAAAAATCTAAAAGATTCACCGATTTAACAGTTTGGCAAAAGGCACACGCTTTTGTCTTGTCCATCTATCGTCTAAGTGCAAGTTTTCCAAAGACCGAAATCTATGGTCTGACATCCCAACTGAGACGTGCGGCAGTTTCTATCCCAGCTAATATCGCTGAAGGATTTAAGAAAAGAAGTAGTGCGGAAAAGGTACGATTTATGAATATCGCACAGGGATCGCTTGAAGAGTGCCGATATTACCTAATTCTCGCAAATGACCTGAGATATGCGAATACGGAAGGACTATCAAATCAGCTTGATGAAGTTGGAAGATTATTATCAGGGTATTCGAGAGCTATAACGAGGAATAGCTAAATAGAACTTTGAAAATAAATAAATTTCTATCTTCTGTTTTCTGTCTCCTGTATTCTGTATTCTTGATATGAAAATCGTCCACATTATAACACGTTTGATTCTCGGCGGGGCGCAGGAAAATACCCTCATAACCTGCAAGCTACTTGCCCAACGTGGACACGATGTCACACTTATTACAGGCCCTGCTATAGGCCCTGAAGGCGAACTATTTAATCAGACAAAAAATCAAAAATATAAAGTTATCATAATCGACCAGCTTCGCCGTGCTATCGAGCCAATAAAGGACTACATAAGCTACAGGAAAATTAAAAAGTATCTTCGGCAATTACAGCCCGACATTGTTCACACACACTCGGCAAAGGCGGGCATATTAGGCAGATTTGCAGGCTATAAGCTAAAGGGCG
>MHYD01000053.1:29819-34940 GCA_001824645.1 Planctomycetes bacterium RBG_13_46_10 | reverse complement strand
ATGCTTTGCGGAAAGCCCGCCATATCTTTTGATGTGGATGGTGCAAGAGAAGTGGTAAATGAAAATACCGGTCGGCTGATTGAGCCGAAGAATGTCGAGCAATT
Source organism: Planctomycetes bacterium RBG_13_46_10 (assembly GCA_001824645.1). Lineage (GTDB taxonomy): Bacteria > Planctomycetota > Phycisphaerae > Sedimentisphaerales > Anaerobacaceae > RBG-13-46-10. Next base: position 34,836 of record MHYD01000053.1, on the reverse strand, counting down.
GACAAAGGCCTGTGCAGAATTGATAAAGGACAAAAATTTAAGAGAAAGACTCGGCATTCAGGGCAGAGAGTTTGTGAAAGAGAAGTTTGCCCCTAAAACTATGGTCGATACGATTGAAGCCGTTTATAATAAAATCATTCAAGCACATCCAAATGGAAAGTAGTTCATGATGGGTACAAATCTGAGAGACTGCTGGCAGAATTGTTTCGCACCTAATGACGAGAAGGTTCTTGGTGATAAAGAACTCCAGGCGATTGATAAGATGGAAGATTCTATCGCCCCGTTGGACGACCAGACAAAAGCTATAAGGCAGCTTATCACGCGTTTTGAGGCGTGTTATCACGAGGCAGACAAAGAAGCTGAACGTATTATCAGAGCCACAGGTCGTGGGCGCTGCCCGAAGGAATCAAATGCGAGACCGCCAAAACGCAAAAAGGAATTACAGAACGCCAATTCTATACTTTCACGCTGGTGCAAAAATCCAACTATTAAAAGCATGAATCTCGATGTCGGCGATATCTCAGCAGGAAAGCTTTTCAGCTTTATTGGAAAACAAAGTCCCCTTAAGGTATGGCAGGTCGAGCGGGTAGTCGATAGGATTACAGAGGCTCTGGAGCCGAGCAAACGCTATCATAGGCTAGCCTTGGACCTCGGAGACTATGGCGAGCCGGGGGCGAAGCCAGCAGGACAGTATTATAAAAATGACATAACCTTTCTTGAGCAAACCAAGAAGACAATCATACATGATACGGTGGATGGCAATAAATCAAAAGTGTCTCTGGCTATGGCTATAGATATGCTGATGCCGTGTCACTGGGACTTCGTCGGTAGTCTTGTTATTATCCTCAAAGCAATCGGTGGAGACCTACATTCAGACAAGCCTTATGCGTGCTGTGCGCGAAATATCAAGCTCAGCCCTCTTTGTGGCAGATTGAAAATCATTTCAAATACACTCAGGGCTTTTTGTAAGGACAAGAAGACAGCCAAAACTTTAGATCGTGAAATCCTGGCTTCTTTAGGAGAGGTAACGCCGGTCAAGCGTTGGCTCGCTGCATCCTTAGATAAAACTATAAGGCTGCATTTGACTATGCTTTTTGAGATAGATTTATCATAAAAAAGAGGAATAAAGATGAAAGAGATGATAAGTTTTTGCGGCTTGACGTGTCACAAATGCCCTATTTATTTGGTAACAAGAGAAAAAGATTCAAAGAAGCAACGTCAAATAAGGGCAGAGATTGCCCAGAAAATAAACGAGATATATAAAGAAAAAATGAAGGCGGAGGATATCACCGACTGTGACGGATGTAAAGCAGAAGGAGCAAGATTATTTTCAGGCTGCAAAAAATGTGAAATAAGGAAATGTGCAAAGGGCAAAGCGATTGAAAATTGTGCATATTGTAATGAATATCCCTGTGGGAAGCTCGAAAAGTTCTTTGCTACGGATACAGAAGCCAAGGCGAGGTTGGATGTGATAAGAAGCAGGCTTATTTAAATAATAGTCTGCAGACAATAGAGCAAAACACCCATATTATAAATAATGGGATTAAAAGCGGCAGCAAAAAAGGAAGTGCAATCCCTATTAATACCAGTCCGACCAGGACAAGACCGCCCAGAATTACAAGTCCCACGCCTGCAAGAACAAAAGCCAGGAGTATCGCCGCGCAAAATAAAATTACAAGCGTCAATATAAAACTCCATACACCAATAATAATCCCGAAAGGACCGTTGATTTTGGCAATTTCGTGCCCATTTTTAGTAATTGATACGTCATCGCCGCCAAGAAATAATGCCCAGGCGAGAAACACAAACATAAATACTGCCAAAATTAAAGCCAATCTGCGTATCACAGCCGGTCTCCTTTTTCCTTAAATGGCCTAACAGCGTAATTTTTTTTGAATCTTACTTTGTACAACTGAAATGTCAAGAGCGATTTGGCTTACAGTTGTCTAAGCGCATTATCTGTCAGGAAAAACAGATTATCTCTATGGGGCAAAATGTATCCTCTTATCCTTATATTCTGAGATATTTTTGGGTTTGTTGGGGAAAAATAGACTTGTGACCTGTTTGTTAAGGATATAGAACCTCCAAATCGGAAATTATGCGGTTTACATAAGCACATAGAAACAAAATTACATATTTAGCAAAAATTCTTGACATATCGGTAGAATTTCATTAATTTCTTATATTTTAATAGTTTGCTTATCCTTCTTCATGGCAAGGCTATGTTGATGGAAATGTGATTGGCAAGAAAAGTTTAAGTTGTTTTTGGAGGTTTATGTGGCAAAACAATTAGCACGTGAACTGGTAAACGCAGGGGTGCATTTCGGACACGGCGTCAGCCGATGGAATCCTAAAATGGCCCCGTTTATTTTCGAGAAGCGCGGTAATATTCATATTATCGACGTGAGAAAAACCTTAAAGGGCCTGTTAATAGCCAAGAAGCTTTTGGCGGAGATTGTATCTTCGGGCAACGACGTTGTTTTTGTAGGAACCAAGCGTCAGGCACAAAAGGCGGTTGAAACAATCTCTAAAAGATGCGGCATGCACTATGTCAGCGAGCGCTGGCTCGGCGGAATGCTTACCAATTTCAGAACTATACGGTCTCGATTACAAAGGCTGGAACAATTGGAAGCTATGGAGCAGGATGGAACACTCGAAGGTGAGAGCAAGAAACAGGCTTCGAGGTTAAAACGAGAGATGCGAAAGATAAAAATCAATCTTGAGGGCGTTAGAAACATGTCACGCCTGCCGGGAGCTGTTGTTGTTGTTGATGCAAAGAAGGAATATCTTGCCTTACACGAGTCAAAAAAGCTCGGCATTCCAACGGTTGGCATACTCGATACGGATTCCGATCCTGATACTGTTGATGTTGCCATTCCTGCCAATGATGATTCTATAAGGGCTGTAGATCTGTTGCTAAGTGAGTTGGCGGATGCGGTGGCAATTGGCAAAACTATGGCTCCGGTTCGTGCAGAGCAGGCAGCGCGTCCAAAGCGGCCTGTACGCACACGGAGAACGGCTTTGGCACAGGCCGATGAGAGTGGGGCAGAGACTACAGTTGCCGTAGAGGCAGACCCGCCTGCTGCTGCGGAGTCGCCTGTGCCGCAAAGTAATCCTAAGCGGCCTGCTAAAGGCCCGTCCGAGTAGTTTTGGATAGAAAAACAGAATCACAGACACAAAACACTAAGTACTAAATTATAAACAATATCAAAATCCAAATACTAAAATGAATTTTTAGGATTTAGATATTGAAATTTGAGTTTTTATAAAAGATAGGACTTATTATGACAGAAATTCCAGCTTCGATTGTAGTTAAGCTCCGCAAGATAAGCGGCCAGGGCATGATGGATTGTAAAATGGCTCTGCAGGAAGCCAACGGCGATATGGACAAAGCTGTTCAGATACTTCGGAAAAAAGGTCTTGCAACGTTGGCAAAACGGGCTGAGCGTGAGACTTCGCAGGGTTTGGTTGTGGGAAAGAGCAGTGACAATGGAAAGATTTCAGCAATGGCTACACTTTGTTGTGAGACGGACTTTGTAGCCAGGAGCAGTGACTTTATTGCAGCGGCCGGCGCATTGGCTGACTTTGCCTTAGCCTGTCCGGCCGAAGAGGGCATTGATAATATTCTCGAAACCACCCTTAATGGGCGAAAGTTAAGGGATATTGTAACCGAAGTGGTCAGTAAAACCGGTGAGAAAATACAAGTGGGGGATTACACAAGGTATAAACTTGATGGATCCGGGCTTATAAGCACATATATTCATTTTAACGGCAAAGTGGGTACTATGGTTCAGATAGAAACCAGCAGTGATAATGTTGCTGCTGCGGATGTTTTAAGAAGGACCGCTGCTGACCTGGCGATGCACATTACGGCGACTAAGCCGCTGGCTCTGGATAAGAATGCCTTAAAACCTGAAATCATCGAGCAGGAAAAGACTGTTTATCGTGAGCAGATTAAAGACAAGCCTGCAAACATGATTGACAAGATTATTGAAGGCAAGATGAAGAAATTTTACACCGAGAATTGTCTGCTGGATCAGCTTTTTGTCAAGGATGACAGTAAAACGGTCGCACAGGTTCTTGCCGAGGCTGCCAAACAGGCCGGTGGAGAGGCGAAAATAAAAAGATTTGTGCGATTCGATGTCGGCTAAAGCCCTCTATAGTGCCAGATATGGAACATACGGCAGAGAGTAAATACAAGCGCGTAGTGCTGAAACTTTCGGGTGAGAGTTTTTGTAAGCCCGGCAGTTTCGGGATTGATAGCACCGAATTGGAGTCGATTGCCAAGAGGATAATTGAAATATGTGCGCTTGGGCCGCAAATTGTTGTTGTTGTCGGTGCCGGTAATTTTATCCGCGGCGAGACTTTTTCACAAACCAGTAGCATACCCAGAAACACAGCCGACTATATGGGAATGCTGGCTACAATCATTAACGCCTGCGCTTTGCAGGAAACGCTTGAAAAGCTCGGTCAGCCAACCAGGGTCCTCAGTGCGATTGATGTTCCGGCGATGTGTGAGCCTTTTATCCGCAGACGTGCTTTTCATCACCTGGAGCGCGGCAGGGTGGCTATATTAGCCGGTGGAACAGGAAATCCTTATTTTACTACTGATACTTGTGCGGCACTGCGAGCTGCGGAGCTTGAAGCTGAGTTGTTAATTAAGGCAACAAAAGTCGATGGAGTTTACAGCGACGACCCGCACAAAAATCCCAAAGCACTGATGTTCGGAAAATTATCTTATGATGACATTGTTAAACAGGACCTTAAAGTCTTGGACCACGCTGCAATAGCTCTGTGTAAGAACAACCATATTCCTATTATCGTTTTGAATATCTTTGTAAGGGGTAATATCGCCAAGGCTTTGTGTAACCAGTCGGTTGGCACATTAATTTGTTGAGAAAAACAGGGAATTGGTATGCCGTTGAAAGAAATAATTTCAGAGAGCGAATCGAAGATGAAAAAGGCCTTTGAAGTTCTGCACGACCAGTTAAAAGCCGTCAGAACCGGAAGGGCCTCT
>MHYD01000053.1:29494-29787 GCA_001824645.1 Planctomycetes bacterium RBG_13_46_10 | reverse complement strand
TTACGGCTCACCTACCCCCCTTAAACAATTAGCGGCTTTGGCAACGCCGCAGGCCGACATGATAGTTATCAAACCGTTTGACCCTGCTTGCCTTAAAGAGATTGAAAAGGCAATCAAAAACAGTGACTTGAGCATTGCGCCGATTATAGACGGCAGGTTCATAAGACTGAGCATTCCACCGCTTAGTGAGGAAAGAAGAAAACAGCTCGCTTCTCAGGCCAAACAAACCGGCGAGCTGACAAAGGTTAGCATCCGTAACATACGAAGAGATGCAATCAAACACCTCGAACAAC
>MHYD01000053.1:24170-29469 GCA_001824645.1 Planctomycetes bacterium RBG_13_46_10 | reverse complement strand
AGACGACCTGGAAAACGGCAAAAAACACATCGATGATATGACAAAGAAATATAGCGATAAGGTCGATGAGATGATTAAGCACAAATCAGATGAGATAATGCTAAGTTAATTTCATTTATTCAAATGCTAAACGCCCTGAAAAAGGGTGGGTATTAACTATATTTTTTCGGGGGACTAAAAATGCGAGATGAACAAAATAAAAAATCTAAACCGCAAAAGAAAACCGCCGTCAGATTGCTCAAATGGGGCCTGGCAGTCATCATTGTTCTGATTGTTTTGGTGTTTTTGCTTATTCCTGTTGTTGTGTCATCCGAAACAGGTCGCCGAGTAATATTATCCAAAGTCAATAAATCTGTCGGCGGCCGGACTGATTTTGCCGACCTTTCAATGGGCTGGACAAAAGGCATCAGGATTACAGACCTTAGCTTTAACGATGATGCTGGCTGGGCGCAGGTACAGGTAGCGCAAATTGTCACAAAGCCGAATTATGGCTCGCTTATATTGGGTAATTTGTCATTTGGCAAAACCACGATTGACCAGCCTGAGATAAACTTGAATCTCAAGAATAAACCGGTAGCCGAACCTGAAAGCCCCGGCGAACAACAATCTATCCCGATGGAAATTGTACCGGCAACGCTTATCATTAATGTAGTTGTAAACGATGGTAATTTGAAGGTGACGGATTCAAAAGACAGAACCGTGGAAGTTTCACAGATAAATTCTTCTTTCAATATTCGTCCGCCGGGACAGCAGTCGCTTTTAGAAGCTGATATGATTATAGCAGATACAAACTCGAAGATAAATGCTTCAGCACAAGTCACACCAGGCTCAAAGACCGGCTGGTCACTCAAAGGAACATCCGGTGATTTTAGTGTCGAAATTGATGGGCTGAATCTTGCGACACTGGCGCCGATTCTGGAGCTGGCTAAGGTTGACCTTCAGGCTCAGGGTGTTGTTTCTGCTAATATAACAAGTGCAGTTATAGATGGTCGCCTTGAAAACCTGACGGCAAATGTAAAGGCGACAAATCTTGATGTGACTGGCTCTGCGCTGAAAGGTGACAAGCTGCACACTAACAACCTGGATGCCGAAGTAAAGATGAGCCAAAAGGGGCAGGCCATAAATATAGACCAGTTGCGGTTCCGAAGTGATTGGGCGCAAGCCGAGGCAGCTGGTACGGTCCCTACTACATTCAAATCTTTAAACGATATTCTGCAACCTGATTCCAATTATAATTTGAAAGGTAATTTCAATTGTGACGTCGCTGCAATTCTGTCACAGATGCCTAAAACAATCGGCCTTAAAGAAGGAATGTTAGTTAATTCCGGAAGGCTCTCCGGCAGCGTAAGCACATTCACCGCGGCCGGCAAGGCAACAATCAGCGGGCAGGCAAGTTTGACCGATTTGGCCGGTACGGTTGATGGCAAAAAGCTGGCGATTTCCGAGCCTGTTGCTGTTGCAGTCGAAATAACAGGCCGGAAAGACCGGATAAATTTCGATAAGGCCAATGTCACCGCTGCATTTGCGAAAATAAATGCCGGCGGCAGCCTCGAGCAAATTAATTATGACGGCCAGGTCGATTTGGCAAAGCTTCAGGCGGAATTAGGACAGTTCGTGAACATCGGCCCATACCAGATGGCCGGTCAGCTTTCAGGCAAAGGGCAGGTCTCTGTCAAGGATGATAAAATAGCCGCTGTCGGTTCTTCGACGGTTAAAGAGCTTCGTTTAAGCTCCAAAGAGGGTATCACCGCTTCTGAGCCAGCGGCAGATATATCTTTTAACATTAATTACGACAAGAAAAGTAATGACCTTGCTATCGGCTCTCTAAATGCAAACACGAGCCTCGGCCAGGTAAACTTAAAAGATGCAGTAGTGCCGTTAGGTAAAGAGGCTGCAAAGCCTGTGAAGCTGCTCTGCTCGGCGCAGAAGATTAACCTTGAAAAACTTCAGCCGTTTTTGGTTTTGTTTGCATCATTCCCAAAGGATATGCAATTAGCAGGCGTTGCCGAATCGGTACTTTCCGTTACTTCTGAGAAGGATACCTATCGAATCTTCACCGATTCAACGAAGATTGCGAATTTTAAACTCGCCTCACCCAACAAAGAACCTTTCCAGCAGACCGAGGTTCAGCTTATGTTGGATGCCGAGGTTAATCCCGGACAAAAAGCAATTAACGTCAAGAATCTTGAGTTGTTAAGTCCTCAAATAAAGATAAAAAAGGGGCAGTTTAATAAAACTGACAAAGAAGGCAAAACAACACTGCAGGGGCAGGCAAATCTCGAATACGACTGGTCGGGTGTAAGCTCTTTTGTCTCGGCTTTTCTGCCGCAGGGCCTGGAGATGGCCGGCCAAAGAAAGGACACCATAAGTTTTTCCAGCGAATATCCGGTTGGACATACGGACCAGCTAATGGCTAATTTAAGCTCAAAGGCCAAAATCGGTTTTGAAAAAGCTAATTATTTAGGATTGAATTTCAGTCCAACTGAAGTGGACATTCAAATTCGTAACGGCCTATTGGATATCGCGCCTTTCTCTTCATCTGTTAATAATGGTCAGGTAAGCTTTGCCGGCAGAGCTGATTTTAAGCAGAAGCCGACTATATTGAAAACGCCGGGCCCAATTGATGTAGCAAAGAACATTCAAATCAACAAAGAAACTGCGGAAAAGCTTCTGATGTATGTTAATCCCATTTTTGCCAATGCCGTGAATGTCAGCGGCCTGGCAAATTTTAACTGCCAGAAGCTCTCCATACCACTGGCTGCAAATGCACAAAAAGACATTGAAGTTATAGGTACTATCTCCGTAAGCAAATTACAGTTACAGGCCTCTGATTTACTGGGTCAGATTCTCTCGGTTGTCGGTGGAGGAGCTCAAGGGGAGGTAATCACCATTCATCCGACGAATTTTGCTCTGCAGAATGGTTTTCTTCGATATGACGATATGCAGGTTGACGTTGGAAACAATCCAATTAATTTTAAGGGTGTTATCGGCCTGGATCAGAGCCTGGATATGATGGTGACTTTGCCTTATACCGCCAGCGGCAGAACGGTCCGAGTGGGAAGCCAGACCGAAGGCAATAGAATAACTCTGCCTCTGAAGGGAACCATCACTAAGCCGAAGCTGGACACAGCGAAGCTGCTTGAGCAGCAGATACAACAGCAATTGGAGGAGCAGATTCGAAAAGGTCTGGAAGGAATCTTTCGATGACGATTTTATTTAGCCCCCCAATCCCCGCCTGCGCGAGGACAAGTTTATTGGGGGGTTTCAATATAAAAATTGAAAGGCAGCAGCATGTTTATTAAAGAGCTTTTATCTACGCCTACTGCACAGCTTGGAAAAGCCGGCCGATTTGTGGTCTTTCAGATCAAATTATGGTCGCATTGTGCGAAGCTGTTAAAAAAGAACCGCTCCGACCAGCAGGCAGCAGCACTTTCATATCATACAGTTTTCGGGCTTGTCCCTTTGGCGATTGTAATGCTGTTCGTTTTTCAATTATTCCCCGCTTATCAAGTCGAAAGAGAAAAGCTCAAGAACTTAGTTTACAAAAATCTTCACCTGACTACGATTGTATATCCGAGCCAGACAGAAGAGAAAGTGATGCTCACCGACCATCTGGATCGGATAGTAAATGATTTCTTTGTCGGTGTGGATAAAGGCTCGATAACTTTAGTCAGCGTAGTTTTTGTTATCTGGGCTGCGTTGGCCCTGCTTTCGACAATCGAACGGGCATTCAACAATATTTGGTATGTGGCACGAGGCAGAAGCTTTTTGCACCGTGTGATTAACTACTGGGCGATTCTGACGCTTGGGCCGCTTTTGATAGGCGTAGGTATTTATGCCACGAGCAGTTACACAGGTCTAGCACAGATTGAGCGAACGGTCCTTTCACACATTGGACCTGCGGTTCTGTCATATTTGGTGGCAACGATAGTGTTTTTCCTGCTTTATTTTGTCCTGCCAAATACCAAAGTACAGGCAAAGGCGGCTATCTGGGGGGCGATTGTAGCTGCTTTGGTTTGGACGTTTGCAAAATGGGGTTTTCGTCAATATGTCACCGGCTACATTCCATATAACAAAATATATGGTGTGCTCGGCCTTATCCCGCTGGGTGTTGTGTGGATTTATATCACCTGGCTGATTGTGCTGTTTGGCCTGCAGTTGACATTTACTACGCAAAATTTAAAGACGCTTGATGCCGCAGAGATCAGTGCCACCGGCAAGAGAGAGCAGTATTTTATCGCCAATGATTTTACCGTTATGAACATCGTAAGAGAGATTGCAGATGCCTTTGAAAAAAATCGAGCGCCGATTTCCGCAGAGGTTATTTGCAGCAGGCTGGACATTCCTGCCGAGTTTGGCTCCAAAATCCTCGACCATCTTGTCAGGAGCAATCTTATTGCCAAGACCACAGAGCCTGCTGCTGGTTTTATTCCTGTGAAGGACCCGGCCAATATTAAATTATCAGATATCGCAGAGGCCGTCGCTGATGTGGGTTTTGCGCAGTCAACCGCCATCCAGCCGGACTCTCTTAAACAAATCGCCCAATCCCAGAAAGACTCACTGGCTCAATACAACTTAAAACAAATTCTTTAAGCCGAGACAAATAGCTAATGTAGCGCTTCTTTCTCGTTTTTTGGAAATCTGATACGAAATCTGTAAAACGACACCCTAAGATAGTTGCTATTATCAGACGGATTTGCTATCTTGGTGTATAGTAAATCCTGTTAAGGAATGAAGTTACCTAATCCAGATTTATCGGGGCATCGTCAGTGGTTGTCTCTAAATAGGTAAAGATTGAACAACAAATCTGAATTAGTAGTAAATGGAAATGTGGCCGGTAGTAGGTAGGTCTATAGGTGTTTATTAATTTAGGTCAATCGTGGCAGATATATTAAATATCCCTGATTCAGAATCAAAATCAAAATCAGCTATTCCCCGAAACAGGCAGATTGACTCAGAATTAAAAGTACTAATATTTGACATTGAGAAGTATGCTATACATGACGGTCCGGGTATTCGCACAACGGTGTTCTTCAAGGGTTGTCCGCTGCAATGTCAATGGTGCCATAATCCGGAAAGCATTTCCTGCCAGCCGCAGCTTATCGTCTTCGAGGGCCGTTGTATAAATTGCGGGCAATGCCGGGAGGTTTGTCCTACGGGTGCCGCCATCATGAGAGACGGGAGACGAGTGACGAAGTGCACCCTGTGCGGGGCTTGTGTAGCTGTCTGCCCCACCGGTGCCAGGCAAATAATCGGCAAGTACATGACCGTCACAGAAGTCTTAATTGAGATATTGAAA
>MHYD01000053.1:23957-24157 GCA_001824645.1 Planctomycetes bacterium RBG_13_46_10 | reverse complement strand
ACGAAGATTCCGGCGGAGGTGTTACTTTCTCCGGCGGAGAGCCGCTTGCACAGCCGAATTTTCTGAAAGCTCTGCTCCAGGATTGCCGCGGGCAGCAAATCCATACCGCGGTCGATACCTGTGGCTATGCTTCAAAAGAACAACTGCTTTCTATAGCGCCATTGACAGACCTGTTTCTTTACGACCTTAAAATCATGGAC
>MHYD01000053.1:22354-23817 GCA_001824645.1 Planctomycetes bacterium RBG_13_46_10 | reverse complement strand
GGCGGCAGCAAAATTTATTGCATCAGTTCCGGGCGTACGGCAGGTTAACCTGCTGCCGTATCATAAAACTGGGATTGTTAAATTTAAGCGATTGCAACAAACATATCCTCTGGGAGATGTTCCGGAGCCCTCACCGGAACATTTGGAAAAAGCCTGGCAGAAATTCAGCCGACTCGGTCTTATTGTCAAGGTGGGAGGTTGATTCTTGTTAAAAATTCTATAACGGTGTATATGAAAACCTTGTAAAATATGGCGCAAAAAGGAAAACTCCTAACGGAGTTTAATTTATGAATGAAAGAACAGCTAAATTAAGACAGGAAAGCCTAAATGCAGTGCCTTGCATTTCGCCTGAACGCTCAAATTTACTCACGGACTTCTATCAGGCCAACGAAGGTAAATATTCAGTGCCGGTCATGCGGGCAAAGGCTTTTCATTATTTATGTGAGCTCAAGACAATCTATTTGGGTGAAGATGAGCTGATAGTCGGCGAGCGGGGACCTCGACCCAAGGCGGTACCAACGTATCCTGAGCTGACCTGTCATAGTCTTGAGGACCTGCGGATTCTTAACAGCCGTCCTAAAACCAATTATCTTGTGAGTGATGAGTGTGCCAAAATCTACACCGAAAAAATCACCCCATACTGGCAGCATCGCAGCATAAGAACCAAACTTTTCGCCGAGCTTCCCCGGCAGTGGCATGATGCCTACCAGGCAGGTATATTTACCGAGTTTATGGAGCAGCGTGCCCCGGGGCACACGGTCCTCGATGATAAAATTTATCACAAGGGGATGCTGGATTTTAAAAATGAGATTGAGCAGGCAAAGGCTTCTTTGGATTTTCTAAACGATTGTGAGGCTTATGCCAAGCAGGAGCAGCTTAAAGCAATGGCTATCACCTGCAATGCTATTATTCTTTTTGCCCAGCGTCACGCACAGTTGGCCCGAAAGCTCGCTGAACAGGAGTCAAATCCGAAACGCAAAACAGAGCTGGAAAAGATTGCGGATGTTTGCAGCCATGTCCCTGCATGCGCGCCGCGTGATTTTCATGAGGCTCTGCAATATTACTGGTTCTGCCATCTGAGCGTTATTACCGAGCTTAACGGCTGGGATTCTTTCAATCCCGGGCATCTTGACCAGCATTTATATCCGTTCTACATTAAAGGGCTGCAAGACGGCACTGTCACAAAGGATTCGGCACGAGAGCTATTGGAATGTTTCTTTATAAAATTCAATAACCATCCGGCTCCTCCCAAAGTAGGTGTCACTGCTGAGGAGAGCGGCACTTACACCGACTTTGCAAATATTAATATTGGTGGAATGCTGCCGGATGGTTCTGATGCCGTTAATGAGCTTTCTCATCTGTTGCTGGATATCGTCGATGAAATGCACCTGTTGCAGCCGAGCACGAACATACAGCTCTCCAAAAAGACCCCGGACGATTTTCTCAAACATGCCCTGCGTGTA
>MHYD01000053.1:21441-22313 GCA_001824645.1 Planctomycetes bacterium RBG_13_46_10 | reverse complement strand
TGCCGTTGTAGCGGAACAAATCCGGCAGGGTAAAACTCTCGAGGATGCTCGGGCCGGGGGCTGCAGCGGCTGTGTGGAAGTGGGCGCATTCGGCAAAGAGGCCTACATCCTGACCGGATACTTCAATCTCGTAAAGGTGCTTGAGATTACCCTCCATAACGGAATCGACCCCCGCACGGGCAAGCAGTTGGGGCTTAAAACCGGCATGCCGGAGACTTTCCAAAACTTCGATGAGCTTTTCGATGCCTTCCTGCGGCAGCTAAACCACTTTATCGAAATTAAGATTGCCGGCAACCAGCTTGTCGAGCGAATGTATGCCGATTTGATGCCGGCACCATTTCTGTCTGTTCTTATTGATGACTGCATTGCCAGGGGCAAAGATTACAATAATGGCGGTGCAAGATATAATAACGATTACATACAACTGGTGGGTATCGGCAGTATCACCGATAACTTTTCTGCAATCAAAGATGTCGTATTCGATACGAAAGCAACGACACTTGCCGAGCTTGTCAAAGTGCTGGATGTAAATTTCGAAGATTATGAACCGCTGCGGCAAAGGCTTGTTAATCGCACGGCCAAATACGGCAACGACGATGATTATGCCGATGATATTATGGTCAGGATATTTAATGCCTGCTTCGAGGAAATCGATGGTAGGCCCAACACAAAAGGCGGGCAGTATCGAATTGAGATGCTTCCTACTACATGCCATATATACTTCGGCTCAGTCACAGGTGCGATGCCGGATGGACGAAAGGCTGGACAACCGTTATCCGAAGGCATCTCTCCGGTGCAGGGAGCGGACCGTCATGGTCCCACCGCTGTTTTTAAATCGGCCGGCAAAATGGACCACATCAAGACCGGCGGAG